>NZ_JAAHBU010000404.1 GCF_010671725.1 Pseudomonas brassicae
AGTCGCTGCCCGCCAGCGGGTGGCGCTGCGGCCAGGGCGTCACGCTGAGCATCGGCGGGGCGAGCAGCACCCACGCCAGGTCGCGCACCGGGGGCTGGCGCAACTGGCGGGGCAGGTCGCTGAGGTCGCAAAAGGCATCATCTGCGAGCATAGACCCCACCGGCGCATACCATGCAAAAACTGCAACGCACGCATTGCGGCGTTTGCCGCTGCGCGGCGCTTTCGCCCATAATCAACGCTTTGGCCAACCGCGCCTTTCTACCGCCGCAAGGCCTCGCAGGAGCCCCATGGAGCAATTTCGCAATATCGGTATCATCGGTCGCCTGGGCAGTTCGCAGGTGCTCGATACCATTCGCCGACTGAAAAAATTCCTGCTGGAGCGGCATCTGCACGTAATCCTCGAGGACACCATCGCCGAAGTGCTGCCCGGTCACGGCCTGCAGACGTCCTCGCGCAAGCTGCTGGGCGAGGTCTGCGACATGGTCATCGTGGTCGGTGGCGATGGCAGCCTGCTGGGCGCTGCACGCGCGCTGGCGCGGCACAACATCCCGGTACTGGGCATCAACCGCGGCAGCCTGGGCTTTCTCACCGACATCCGCCCTGATGAGCTGGAAGTCAAGGTCGCCGAAGTGCTCGACGGTCACTACCTGGTGGAAAACCGCTTCCTGCTGCAGGCCGAAGTGCGCCGCCACGGTGAAGCCATCGGCCAGGGCGACGCGCTCAACGATGTGGTGCTGCACCCAGGCAAGTCCAACCGCATGATCGAGTTCGAGATCTACATCGACGGCCAGTTCGTCTGCAGCCAGAAGGCCGACGGCCTGATCGTCGCCACCCCGACCGGCTCGACCGCCTACGCGCTGTCGGCCGGCGCCCGATCATGCATCCCAAGCTGGATGCCATCGTGATCGTGCCGATGTACCCGCACACCCTCTCGGGGCGGCCGATCGTGGTCGACGGCAACAGCGAACTCAAGATCGTGGTGTCGCGTGACCTGCAGCTGTACCCACAAGTGTCCTGCGACGGCCAGAACCACTTCACCTGCGCCCCCGGCGACACCATCACGGTGAACAAGAAACCGCAGAAACTGCGCCTGATCCATCCACTGGACCACAACTACTACGAGGTCTGCCGGACCAAGCTCGGCTGGGGCAGCCGTCTGGGTGGTGGAGGCGACTGATGCTCGATCCTGCGCGCGGTTACGACCTGATCGGCGATGTCCACGGCTGTGCCCACACCCTGGAGCGCCTGCTCGATGCCCTCGGCTACAAACGCCAGGGCGGGGTGTGGCGACATGCGCAGCGTCAGGCGATTTTCCTGGGCGATATCATCGACCGTGGCCCGCGTATCCGCGAGGCCCTGCATATCGTGCACGACATGGTCGAGGGCGCTCAGGCCCATTGCATCATGGGCAACCATGAACTCAGCGCCCTGGGCTGGACCACGCCGGCGTTGCCCGGTAGCGGCAAGCAGTTCGTGCGTGAGCACAACCCGCGCCATGCCCGCCTGATCGAGGAAACCCTCACCCAGTTCGCCGACCATCCGCGCGACTGGCAGGATTTTCTTGGCTGGTTCTACGAGCTGCCACTGTTCATCGACGCCGGGCGCTTTCGCGTGGTACACGCCTGTTGGGATGCACGGCTGATCGAACCGCTGCGCCAGCAGCACCCGGACGGGCGCATCGACCAACACTTCGTGCAGGCATCGGCGGTGGCCGGCAGTTTTGCCCACACCGTGTGCAACCGACTGCTGCGTGGCACCGACATGCGCCTGCCCGACGGCCTTACCTTGACCGGGGGCGATGGCCTGACCCGCGCCTTCTTCCGTACCAAGTTCTGGGAAGAAGACCCGCAGACCTACGGCGACATCGTGTTCCAGCCCGATGCGCTGCCGGCCGAGGTGGCCAGTGCGCCGCTCAGCCGCAGCCAGAAGAACGCGCTGCTGCGCTATGGCGAGGATGAGCCGCTGCTGTTCGTCGGGCATTACTGGCGCAGTGGCAAGCCGGCGCCGATCCGCCCCAACCTGGCCTGCCTGGACTACAGTGCAGTGCTCTACGGCAAGCTGGTGGCGTACCGGCTGGACGCCGAAACACGCATCGACCCGCGCAAGTTCGTGTGGGTCGATGTCGAACGGCCGGAGGCCAGTCAATGAGTGCGGCGAGGGTGATGCGCCTGCCGCTGAGTGTCGATCTCAGCGGCTTTGTCGAACTGCTCAAGCGCCTGCAGGTACCCCATCGGGTCTCGGAAGAGGGCAACGAGCAGGTGCTGTGGACCCTCGATCACCTGGTGGAGGACGTGCGCCAGCTGTACCAGCGCTTCCCTGACGGCAACCCCGATATCGAGCTGGCGCCGCTGCCCAGTGCGTTGAAAGCGGTGCGCCCGAGCCTGGGCGCGCAGGCCAGGGCGAGCAAGGTCACGGCGGCGATCCTGCTGTTGTGCCTGGTGGTCGCGGGGCTGACCGGCCTTGGCGAGAACCTCTCGACCCTGAGCTGGCTGACGTTCCTGGATTTTCGCGTACAGGGCGATTACCTGTACTTCACGCCGCTGTTCAGCAGCCTGGAGCAGGGCCAGTGGTGGCGGCTGTTCAGCCCGATGCTGGTGCATTTCGGCCTGCTGCACCTGGCCATGAACGGCCTGTGGTACTGGGAACTGGGGCGGCGTATCGAATTGCGCCAGGGCGCCTGGGCACTGTTGAGCCTGACCCTGCTGTTCAGCCTGGTGTCGAACGTGGCGCAATTCGTGTTTGGCGGGCCAAGCCTGTTCGGTGGCCTGTCCGGTGTGCTGTATGGCTTGCTCGGCCATGTGTGGCTGTACCAGTGGCTGGCGCCCCACCCGTTGTACCGCATGCCGCGCGGGGTGCTGGTGATGATGCTGGTGTGGCTGTTGCTGTGCCTGTCGGGGCTGGTCAGCCTGCTCGGCTTTGGCGCCATCGCCAATGCCGCGCACGTGGGCGGGCTGTTGGTCGGTTGCCTCAGTGGCCTCTTGGGCGGGGCGCTGGCGCGGCGTAAACTGTCGGCTTGATTTCTGGAGATGCTATGTCCACCTTTTCGCAAATGATCGAAAACATCACCCCGCAAATCTACGAAAGCCTGAAACTGGCCGTGGAAATCGGCAAGTGGTCCGATGGGCGCAAGCTCACCCCGGAGCAGAAAGAACTGTCGTTGCAGGCGGTGATCGCCTGGGAACTGCAGAACCTGCCCGAAGACCAGCGCACCGGCTACATGGGCCCGCAGGAGTGCGCCTCGAAGTCGGCACCGGTGCCTAACATCCTGTTCAAGTCGGATGCGATCCATTGATCGAAGTCGGCCGTGGTTCCATCAGCAAGATGACGGCACGCCTCGAGCAGCCGGTCGTGCAATACGCGTTTCGCCTGGGCGACATCGACGTGCCGGTCAACCCGATGCTGGGCAAGACCGTACGCCTCGAATACCTGGGCGCGATCCACTGTACCCACTGCGGGCGCAAGACCAAGACCAGCTTCAGCCAGGGCTACTGCTACCCGTGCATGACCCGGCTGGCACAGTGCGACACCTGCATCATGAGCCCCGAGCGCTGTCACTACGAACACGGCACCTGCCGTGATCCGGCCTGGGGCGAGCAGTTCTGCATGACCGACCACGTGGTGTACCTGGCCAACTCGTCGGGCATCAAGGTCGGCATCACCCGCGCCACCCAACTGCCCACCCGCTGGCTCGACCAGGGCGCCAGCCAGGCCCTGCCGATCGTGCGCGTGGCCACCCGGCAGCAGTCCGGGCTGGTCGAGGATCTGTTTCGCAGCCAGGTTGCCGACCGCACCAACTGGCGCGCGCTGCTCAAGGGCAATGCCGAGGCGGTCGACCTGGTGGCGGTGCGCGAGCAACTGTTCGACAGCTGCGCAGAAGGTTTCAGGGGGTTGCAGGAAAGATTCGGCCTACAGGCGATCCAGCCACTTACCGACGTCGAACCGGTTGAAATCCGCTACCCGGTGCAGGCGTATCCCAGCAAGATCGTGAGCTTCAATCTGGACAAGAACCCGGTCGCCGAGGGCACCCTGCTGGGGATCAAGGGCCAGTACCTGATTTTCGACACCGGCGTGATCAATATTCGCAAGTACACGGCCTACCAGCTGGCCGTGCATCAGTAAAAGGACCGCCACATGCGTACCGAACAGCCGCAAGTGATCCACCTCAAGGACTATCAGGCGCCCGAGTACCTGATCGACGAGACGCACCTGACCTTCGAACTGTTCGAGGACCACAGCCTGGTCCACGCGCAACTGGTCATGCGCCGCAACCCGGCGCGCGGGGCCGGCCTGCCGGCGCTGGTGCTCGACGGCCAGCAACTGGAACTGCTCAGCGTGTCGCTGGACGACCAGGTACTGGACGCGGCGCACTACCAGCTCGACGACAGCCACCTCAGCGTGCAGCCCAGCGCCGAGCGCTTCACCCTCGACACCAGCGTCAGGATCCACCCCGAGACCAACACCGCGCTCGAAGGCCTGTACAAGTCCGGCGGCATGTTCTGCACCCAGTGCGAGGCCGAGGGCTTTCGCAAGATCACCTATTACCTCGATCGCCCGGATGTGATGAGCACCTTCACCACCACGGTGATCGCCGAGCAGCATCGCTACCCGGTGCTGCTGTCCAACGGCAACCCGATCGGCAGCGGGCCGCAGGAAGACGGCCGGCACTGGGCCACCTGGGAAGACCCGTTCATGAAGCCGGCATACCTGTTCGCGCTGGTGGCCGGTGACCTGTGGTGCGTCGAAGACACCTTCACCCGCCAGTCGGGGCGCGACGTGACGCTGCGCATCTATGTCGAGCCGGAGAACATCGACAAGTGCCAGCACGCCATGCTCAGCCTGAAGAAGTCGATGCGCTGGGACGAAGAGGTGTACGGTCGCGAGTACGACCTGGACATCTTCATGATCGTGGCCGTCAACGACTTCAACATGGGCGCCATGGAGAACAAGGGCCTCAACATCTTCAACTCCAGTTGCGTGCTGGCGCGTGCAGAAACTGCCACCGATGCCGCGCACCAGCGCGTCGAGGCGGTGGTGGCGCACGAGTACTTCCACAACTGGTCGGGCAACCGCGTGACCTGCCGCGACTGGTTCCAGCTGTCGCTCAAGGAAGGCTTCACGGTGTTCCGTGATTCCGAGTTCAGCGCCGACATGAACTCGCGCACGGTCAAGCGCATCGAGGACGTGGCCTACCTGCGCACCCACCAGTTTGCCGAAGACGCCGGCCCCATGGCCCACGCCGTGCGCCCGGACAGCTTCATCGAGATTTCCAACTTCTACACCCTGACCGTGTACGAGAAGGGCTCGGAGGTGGTGCGCATGGTGCGTACGCTGCTGGGGGCCGAAGGGTTCCGCAAGGGCAGCGACCTGTACTTCGAGCGCCACGATGGCCAGGCGGTCACCTGCGACGACTTCATCAAGGCCATGGAAGATGCCAACGGTGTCGACCTCACCCAGTTCAAGCGCTGGTACAGCCAGGCCGGCACGCCGCGCCTGGCGGTCAGCGAGGCCTATGACAGCGCCGCGCAGACTTACAGCCTGACCTTCAGCCAAAGCTGCCCGGCCACCCCGGACAAGGTCGAGAAACTGCCGTTCGTGATCCCGGTGGAACTGGGCCTGCTCGACGCCCAGGGCAACGACCTCGCCTTGCGTCTGCAAGGCGAAGCACAGGCGGGCGCTACCACCCGGGTACTGTCGGTGACCGAGGCCGAACAGACCTTCACCTTCGTCGACGTGGCGGCCAGGCCGTTGCCGTCGCTGCTGCGCGGCTTCAGCGCACCGGTCAAGCTGAGCTTCCCGTACGACCGCGACCAGTTGATGTTCCTGATGCAGCACGACAGCGATGGCTTCAACCGCTGGGAAGCCGGCCAGCAGTTGTCGGTGCAGGTGCTGCAGGAACTGATCGGGCAGCACCAGCGCGGCGAGGCGCTGGTGCTCGATCAGCGCCTGGTCACCGCCCTGGGCACGGTGCTGGGCAATACCCGCCTGGACCAGGCGATGGTCGCCGAGATGCTCTCGCTGCCCAGCGAGGCCTACCTCACCGAAATCAGCGAGGTGGCCGATGTCGACGCGATTCACGCGGCGCGTGATTTCGCCCGCCAGCAGATCGCCGAGCAGCTGTTCGACGGCCTGTGGTCGCGTTACCAGGCCAACCGTGCACTGTCGCGTGACACGGCGTACGTGGCCGAGGCCGAGCATTTCGCCCGCCGCAGCCTGCAGAACATCGCGCTGTCGTACCTGATGCTCAGTGCGCGCCCTGAAGTGCTGGCGGCCACGCTGGAGCAGTTCGAGGCGTGCGACAACATGACCGAGCGCCTGACCGCGCTGGCCGTGCTGGTCAATTCGCCGTTCGAGGCCGAGCGTGCCAAGCACTGGAAAGCTTTGCCGAACACTTCAAGGACAACCCGCTGGTGATGGACCAGTGGTTCAGCGTGCAGGCCGGCAGCCCGTTGCCCGGTGGCCTGGCGCGGGTGCGCGCACTGATGCAGCACCCGGCGTTCACCGTGAAGAACCCGAACAAGGTGCGTGCATTGATCGGTGCGTTTGCCGGGCAGAACCTGGTCAACTTCCATGCGGCCGATGGTTCGGGTTATCGCTTCCTGGCGGACCTGGTGATCGAGCTCAATGGCTTCAACCCGCAGATCGCCTCGCGCCAGTTGGCACCGTTGACCCGCTGGCGCAAGTACGACGCCGCACGTCAGGCCTTGATGAAGGCGGAGTTGGAGCGCATTCGCGGCTCGGGTGAGCTGTCGAGCGATGTGTTCGAGGTAGTGAGCAAAAGCCTGGCCTGAGGGTTTAGGGCAGGGTGAAGGGGGGGGCTGATCTTTTGGGTCAGCCCCCTTCTGTATTTGCCAGCGAACAGACTGCTTGATTCAGTGTAGAAAAGTAATGTCATTGAAAACAGATTGTGCGGAATCCAAGGTGTTCAGCACTACTTCTGCTCCCGGACAATGGTGATCCACGCTACGTCCACCTCTCTGATCTTGATGATGTTGTGTGTACAGCCTCCAGCCGTTGAGTAACGTATTCCATACAATTCGTGGCCGAATCGGCGCAACATCAGATCCATGTTCGGAGCTCTGATGAAAATTGTGTTGTGCACCAGATCCAGATGCTGAACATGCATGCCTGCGCTGCGCAGGTTGCGGGTCAGCTCATTGAAAGGACCGAGCCTGGACGAAAGGTCTTTAGCTAGGATGCTGACGGGAGTGCTGTGTTCAGCAGCCAGCTTGCAAGCCGCGATCATCAAATCGTCCGTGTTCTGTAGCTGCAAAATTTACCTGACCCGGCCACCCATACGTACTGGTTCGTTCCAGCAACAGGCCCAGTCGCCCGTTGGCGTGCTGGCTGTGCTGGGTCACGAAGCCCTGGGCATGCAGCAGTGCGATCAGCTCGCTCTCGTGGAAGGCGCGCTGCAGAAAACTCAGGTGTACCGGCGCGTTGCCGGGGGTGGTGAAGCACAGGCTTGCCTCGAATACCCAGGGTTGTTGGCTCAGCAGCCGGCTGCTGGCCTGCAGGTGCCAGGTCTGGCCGAGCAGGTGCAGGGTGCGCTGGCCATTGAAGTAGTCGCTGTCGAGTATGTCGTCGCGCAGGTAGGCGTCCAGCCACAGCGTGTTGCCACCGCGCCGGTCCAGTGCGCTGGCCAGCGAGGCCGCCGCGCGGGTGACAGCGTGGTCGTCGAGCAGGTAGGCGCTGACGCAGCCAGGTACCAGGATGCGCTTGAAGCAGCGATGAAACGGCAGCTCGCGGATATCGCACTGCACCGCCAGCCCGCACGCGGTGGCGCGCCGGGCTCGCCGCAGTACGCCGAGGTCCAGGTCGCCGATCACATCGGGCGTGTGGTGCAGGCGCTGCATCAGGCCCAGGTAGCCGCCCAGCCACAGGCACGGCCCGGTGGGGCGAGCGTCGAGCAGCTCGACGGGCAGCGCGATCCACTGCTCGCAGTACTGTGCGTAATAGTCGAGCATCAGGTCGGTGGGGAAGGTCGATGGCATGGTCGCGCCTGGGGGTCGGGAACAGCCTGACGGTAGGCCTGGCCGGTACGGTTTACAAACACGCCGGGCAACTGTTAAGACTGACTGTGAGAATGTTTCTCTAACAGTTGAGCGGTACTGGATATGGACGTCGTACAGCAACAACCGCATGTGCCCGTGATCGAGCACCTGGTGGAGCACCTCAAGCACCAGATCGATCAGGGGCTGCTCAAGCCCGGCCAGCGCCTGCCCTCGATCCGTCGTCTGGTGGCCAGCCAGTCGGTGAGTTTCCATACGGTGGTCAGTGCCTACGAGCGCCTCGAAGCCTACGGGCTGATCAGCGCCCAGCCGGGGCGCGGCTATTTCGTCACCACCCGTACCTCGTCGCCCTCCGCTGGCCAGTGCAAGCCGTGGGTGCGCACCGACGACCCGCATGGGCTCAAAGCGTTCTGGCGCCTGTTCCATGGCAATGACCATTGCATGAAACTGGGGTGTGGCTGGCTGCCGGCGGGCTGGC
The DNA here is from genome assembly GCF_010671725.1 of Pseudomonas brassicae. Classification (GTDB taxonomy): domain Bacteria; phylum Pseudomonadota; class Gammaproteobacteria; order Pseudomonadales; family Pseudomonadaceae; genus Aquipseudomonas; species Aquipseudomonas brassicae. The sequence goes on from NZ_JAAHBU010000404.1 coordinate 8,488, forward strand.
GCGACACCCAGGCGCTGGCGCGGGTGATCCGGCGCACTGCCAATTTCGCCCACAGCTCGCTGGTGGAGTACGGTGACCCAGCCGGTTACCTGCCGTTGCGCCAGACCCTTGCCGACTACCTCTCGCCGCGCCTTGGGGTGGGGCTGGGCCCGGACTACCTGCTCACCACGCTGGGTGCGACCCAGGCGCTGGACCTGGTGATCCGCCTGATCATCGAGCCAGGCGACCGCGTGCTGGTGGACGACCCGTGCAACAGCAACCTGGTGCAGCTGTTGCGCCTGCGCGGCGCCCAGGTGGTGGGCATCACCCGGCGCAGCGACGGGCCGGACATCGAGCAGGTGACGCAGGTGCTGGCGGCCGGCACGGTCAAGGCGTTCTTCATCAATTCGCGCCTGCACAATCCCACGGGCACCTCGCTCAGCCCACACAATGCCTTCCAGCTGTTGCAACTGGCCTATGCCCACGACATGAACATCGTCGAGGACGATGTCTACGGCGACTTCTGCTCGGCCCCCGATCACCGGCTGGTGACCCTGGACGGGCTGCGCAAGGTGATCTACATCAGCAGTTTTTCCAAGTCGCTGTCGGCCAACCTGCGGGTGGGTTACATCGCCGCGCCGCCCGACCTGATCGCGCGCCTGGCCGACCTCAAGCTGCTGACCAGCGTGTCGGTGCCCAGCTTCTGTGAGCGCTTCATCAGTGCGATCCTGCTCGACGGCAGCTACGACCGCCATCTGCTGGCGGTGCGGCGCAACCTGCAGACCGCCCAGGCGGTGGCCCAGGCCAGTTTCAAACGCTGGGGCTGGGAACTGTTCCACCCGGTCAAGGAAGGCATGTTCATCTGGGTGCGACACCCGCGCCTGGCCAGTCTGGAGGCACTGGTCAACGCCGCCTTCGAGCGTGACATCCTGCTGGCGCCGGGCGTGCTGTTCAGTGCCGACGGGCAGCCGGTGCCGTGGCTGCGCATCAACGTGGCGCACCTGGACGTGGACAAGGCACGGGGCGCTGCTGGAGCACCCCGACGTGCTGCAAGGCAGCGCGCGGTTACTGTCTTAACAAAAGATAACGCGTTGTCCGTTGTCATCCATTTCCAAAGCCTGCTAGCTTGATGCCAGCATTCGCGGGGCTCTAGCTTGCCGCTTCCAGCCCCGCTCGTACCACCCGAATAACAATAATCGTGGGAGAGGACTATGAGTGTATTCACGGCCAGCGCCATGCTGGGCCTGGCACTTGGGTTGGGGCTGTTCGCCGAAGCGGTCGAGGCGGCCGACACCAGCCCGGCGCCGCAGACCGTGTATTCGCAAGCGTCGGACAAGGCTGCGCGCAGCCTGCTGCTCGACGTGGCCAAGGCCGGCCCGCGCCTGGTGGCGGTGGGCGAGCGCGGGCACATCCTCTTCTCCGATGACCAGGGCCAGAGCTGGAACCAGGCCCGCGTCCCCAGCCGCCAGTTGCTGACGGCCGTGTATTTCGTCGACGACAAGCGTGGCTGGGCGGTGGGGCACGATGCGCAGATCCTTGCCAGCAGCGATGGCGGTGCCACCTGGAGCAAACAGTTCGAAGACCCGGCGCGCGAAGCGCCGTTGCTCGATGTGTGGTTCCAGGACGCCGAGCACGGCTTTGCGGTAGGCGCCTATGGTGCCCTGCTGGAAACCCGCGATGGCGGCAAGCAGTGGCAGGACGTCGCCGAGCGCCTCGACAACCCCGACCAGTTTCACCTCAACGGTATTGCCGCGGTGAAGGACGCCGGGCTGTTCATCGTCGGCGAGCAGGGCAGCATGTTCCGCTCCCACGACGCCGGGCACACCTGGGCGCGTGTCGAAGGGCCGTACGAGGGGTCGCTGTTCGGTGTGATCGGCACTGCACAGTCCAACACCCTGCTGGCCTACGGGCTGCGCGGCAACCTGTACCGTTCCGCCGATTTCGGCAGCACCTGGCAGGCGATCAGCCTGCAAGGCCCACGCGGTTCGCTCGAATTCGGCCTGGCAAGCGCTACGCTTCTCGATGATGGCAGCCTGGTGCTGGTGGGCAATGGCGGCACCGTGCTGCGCAGCACCGATGATGGCCAGCACTTCAGCGTGTTCAACCGCCCCGACCGTATTGCCCTGTCGGGCGTCAGCGGCCAGCACGATGGCCAGCTGATCCTGGTCGGCCAGGGCGGTGCGCGCCTGGCCACCGCCACGGGCGCCGCGAGGGCCCAACCATGAGCAGCCGGGAGTCGTTCAACATGCAGCACAATCAGGACAAGGCGAGCCTGCTCGAGCGTCTGATCTTCAACAACCGCCCCGTGGTGATCGGCATCTGCCTGCTGGTGAGCATCTTCCTGTTCTGGCAGGCCACGCTGATCCGGCCGTCCACCAGTTTCGAGAAGATGATCCCGTTGGAGCACCCGTTCATCCAGAACATGCTCGAGCACCGCAACGACCTGGCCAACCTGGGCAACACCGTGCGTATCTCGGTGGAGGCCAAGGACGGTGACATCTTCAGCAAGGAGTACATGGAAACCCTGCGTCAGATCCACGACGAGGTGTTCTATATTCCCGGCGTCGACCGTTCTGCGCTCAAGTCGTTGTGGAGCCCGAGCGTGCGCTGGACCGAGGTGACCGAAGAAGGCTTTGCCGGTGGCGAGGTGATTCCGCAGACCTACGACGGTTCCCCCGACAGCCTCGAAGACCTGCGCAACAACGTGCTCAAGTCGGGCCAGGTCGGCCGGCTGGTGGCCAACAACTTCAAGTCGAGCATCGTCGATGTGCCGTTGCTCGAGTCCTACCCCGACCCCAAAGACCAGGGCCGCCTGATCAAGCTCGACTACCAGACGTTTTCCCATCAGCTGGAAGAGCTGATCCGCGACAAGTTCCAGGCGCAGAACCCGAATGTGAAGATCCACATCGTGGGCTTCGCCAAGAAGGTCGGCGACCTGATCGATGGCCTGATGATGGTGGCGATGTTCTTTGCCATCGCGCTGGTGATCACCTGGGTACTGCTGTACTGGTTCACCTGGTGCATCCGCAGCACCATCGCCGTGCTGATCACCACGCTGGTGGCGGTGGTGTGGCAGCTGGGGCTGATGCATGCGGTGGGCTTCGGGCTCGATCCGTATTCGATGCTGGTGCCGTTCCTGATCTTTGCCATCGGCATCTCCCACGGGGTGCAGAAGATCAACGGTATCGCCTTGCAGTCCAGCGATGCCGACAACGCGCTGACCGCGGCGCGGCGCACCTTCCGCCAGCTGTTCCTGCCGGGGATGATCGCGATCCTGGCCGATGCGGTGGGTTTCATCACCTTGCTGATCATCGATATCGGGGTGATTCGCGAACTGGCCATCGGCGCCTCCATCGGCGTGGCGGTGATCGTGTTCACCAACCTGATCCTGCTGCCGGTGGCCATCTCGTACGTGGGCATCAGCAAGAAGGCCATCGAGCGCAGCAAGAAGGACGCCACCCGCGAGCATCCGTTCTGGCGCCTGCTGTCCAACTTCGCCAGCCCCAAGGTGGCGCCGGTGTCGGTGCTGCTGGCACTGGTCGCGTTCGGCGGCGGCCTGTGGTACAGCCAGAACCTGAAGATCGGCGACCTTGACCAGGGCGCGCCGGAGCTGCGCCCCGACTCGCGCTACAACCAGGACAACCGCTTCATCATCAGCAACTACTCGACCAGCTCGGACGTGCTGGTGGTGATGGTCAAGACCCCGACCGAAGGCTGCTCGGTGTACAAGACCCTGGCGCCGATCGACGAACTGATGTGGAAGATGGAGAACACCCCCGGCGTGCAGTCGGCGGTGTCGCTGGTGACCGTGTCCAAGCAGATGATCAAGGGCATGAACGAGGGCAACCTGAAATGGGAAAGCCTGTCGCGCAACCCGGACATCCTCAACACCTCGGTGTCGCGTGCCGAAGGCCTGTACAACGCCGACTGCTCGCTGGCGCCGGTGCTGGTGTTCCTCAACGACCACAAGGCCGAGACGCTCGACCGTGCGGTGAATGCGGTCAAGGCGTTTGCCGCCGAGCATGACCAGGAGGGCCTGGAGTTCCTGCTGGCGGCGGGCAACGCCGGGATCGAGGCGGCCACCAACGAGGTGATCAAGTCGGCCGAGTTGACCATCCTGATCCTGGTGTACCTGTGCGTAGCGGTGATGTGCATGATCACCTTCCGCTCGTTCGCCGCCACCTTGTGCATCGTGTTGCCGCTGGTACTGACCTCGGTGCTGGGCAATGCGCTGATGGCCTTCATGGGCATTGGCGTGAAGGTCGCGACCCTGCCGGTGGTGGCGCTGGGGGTGGGGATCGGCGTGGACTACGGGATCTACATCTACAGCCGCCTGGAGAGCTTCCTGCGCGCCGGGTTGCCCTTGCAGGAGGCGTACTACCAGACGCTCAAGTCGACTGGCAAGGCGGTGCTGTTCACCGGGCTGTGCCTGGCGATCGGGGTGTGCACCTGGATCTTCTCGGCCATCAAGTTCCAGGCCGACATGGGCCTGATGCTGACCTTCATGCTGCTGTGGAACATGTTCGGCGCGCTGTGGCTGTTGCCGGCGCTGGCGCGGTTCCTGATCAAGCCCGAGAAGATGGCGGGCACCCAGAGCAAGTCGATTTTCGCGCACTGACAGATAGACCGAGTCGATTGCATCGCGGGTCGAGGCGAGTCGTCGCACCGCGATGCTAGTGAGGTTGGGGTATCATGCACATTTACCCAGGAATACTCCCCATCATGACCACCCTTGCCCAAGCCCTCGAATACTGCGACATGCTGGTGATCGATGGCCAGCACGCGTTCGATTTCACCTACGAAGAGAGCGGCTTGCACATCGAGTTGATGGACGGCCGCCTACTCAAAAAATGGGTGTTCAGCTCCGGGCAAATTGCCAGCGCCCGCGCCGAAGGCCAGGACTGGCTGATCGCAAACGACGCCGGCGAGTATCGTCTAGTCTGTCTGGACGCTTTTAGCGCCCCCGAAGAGGACGACGATGAAACGCCTGTTGATGCCCCTGCTGACCGCTAGTGCCATGCTGCTGACGACCGCCGCCCACAGCCACGAACTGCTGGTGGGCACCCACGACGCGATCTACCGCTACCACTTCGACAGCCAGACCGGCCAGCTCGACAACACGCCCCTGCAGGTGCTCAAGAGCACCAACCCATCCTGGCTGACACTGGACCCGGATCGTCACGTGGTGTTCGCCGTCAACGAAAATGGCGAGGGCAGGGGGCAGGTCAGCAGCTTCAGCCGGGACAGCGCCAGCGGTGCGCTCAGCCTGTTGAACCAGGCCCCCAGCAACGGTGATGAGCCAACCCATTCGAGCCTGAGCACGGACGGGCGCTTTCTGTTCGTGGCCAACTACGGGGTCAAGCCTGACCCGGGCGCAGCCTCAGCTGTGT
>NZ_JAAHBU010000405.1 GCF_010671725.1 Pseudomonas brassicae
CCCCACGGGGTTTCGTTGGACACGCCGATATGGCGGATCTTGCCCGCCTTTACCTGCTCGGCCAGCACGCTCAGGGTTTCGCCGATGGCGATAGCCTGCGGGTCGTCCACATAGGGGTACTCGCGCTGGCCGAAGATATTGGTGGTGCGGTCGGGCCAGTGCAGCTGGTACAGGTCCAGGTAGTCGGTCTGCAGACGCTTGAGGCTGCCGTCCAGCGCCGCGACGATATTGGCCCGGTCATGCCGGGTCAGGCCTTCGCGAATGTGCGTGGCGCCGCCGGGCTGGCGCGCCGGGCCGACGATCTTGCTCGCCAGCACGATATCGGCACGCCGGCCCGTCCTGGCCAGCCACGTGCCGATGAAGCGCTCGGTGCTGCCCCAGGTTTCGGCATGGGTCGGGGTCGGGTACATCTCGGCGGTGTCGACCAGGTTGACGCCATGGTCCAGTGCCAGGTCGAGCTGCTGGTGGGCATCCTGTTCGCTGTTCTGGTGGCCCCAGGTCATGGTGCCCAGGCCGATCAGGCTGACCTTGAGGTCGGTGTTGCCCAGTGTGCGGTAGTTCATGCGGTGGTCCTTTGAAAGAGGGTCAGACGGCTTCGGCCGCACGTTGGTACTGGCTGGCCGGGTACGGCAGGCCCAGGTGATCACGCAGGGTGCTGCCGCTGTACTCGCGGCGGAACACGCCGCGCTGCTGCAGCAGCGGCACCACCTGCTCGACGAACACCTCCACGCCCGACGGGAACATGTCGGGCATGATGTTGAAGCCGTCGGCGGCGCCGGCCAGGAACCAGTGTTCAAGGGTGTCGGCCACCTGCTCGGGGGTGCCCACCAGCAGGCGGTGGCCAACCAGGATGCGGCGCGACAGTTCGCGTATGGTCAGGTTCTCGCGGCGCGCCAGGTTCAGCTGCGCTTCGAGAAAACCGTGCGAGCCGCGCTCGAACTCGCTGACCGGGCCAATGCGCGCCCATGGCAGCGGCGCGTCCAGGTCCAGTTCGTGCGGTGACAGCCCGACGCGAAAGGCCAACTGCTGCACCAGGCCGGCCTCGCCGTGGTAGGCATTGAGCTCGTCGAAGCGCGCATGCGCCTCGGCCTCGGTGCTGGCGATCACGGTGGACAGCCCAGGCATGATCTTCAGGTGCTCGGGGTTGCGCCCCCAGTTGCGCGCACGCTGTTTCATCTCCTGATAGAACGCCTGGCCATCGGGCAAGGTGGTCTGGGTGGTGAAGATCGCATCGGCATGGCGCGAACCCAGCGCCTTGCCGCCTTCGGACGAGCCGGCCTGCACCAGCACCGGCCGGCCTTGGGGCGAGCGCGGCAGGTTGAGCGGGCCCTTGACCGAAAAATGCTCACCGACAAAATCGATGCTGTGCACCTTGTGCGGGTCCGCGAAGCGCCCGCTGGCGGCGTTGCCGATGACCGCGTCGTCTTCCCAGCTGTCCCACAGCTTGAGGGTCACGTCGATGAACTCGTCGGCCCGCGCATAGCGGTCCACATGGCGTGGCGCACCGGCCAGGCCGAAGTTCTGCGCCGCCGCGTCCCCGGCGTTGGTCACCACGTTCCAGGCGGCACGCCCGCCGCTGATATGGTCCAGCGAGCTGAAGCGCCGGGCCAGGTTGAACGGGTCGTTGTAGGTGCTCGACGCGGTGGCGATCACGCCGATGTGCCGGGTGGCCAGCGCTACTGCGGTCAGCAGCACGGTGGGCTCCAGGCGCCCGGCCGGGTGCTGGGCGATGTCGCCGGCCAGTGCCGGGCCGTCGGCGAGAAAGATCGCATCCAGGCAGCCACGTTCGGAAATGCGCGCGATGTTGCGGTAGTACTCGACGTCCAGGTAGGCATTGGCGGGTACTTCGGCCTTGCGCCAGGCGCCGGCATGCGCGCCGAAGCCGAGGATATTCATGCCGATGCTCATCTGTTTTGCGGGCTGGCTCATGGCAGTTGCTCCTGATCTGTGGTCAAACCGCACTGGCTTCATCGCGCACGGTGGCGCCGTCCTGCGCATGCAGCGCACGCCAGGCCGCGCCCGGGCTCACGCCATTGAGGTAGTAGTTGCCCAAGGCGCGTTCGCGGTAGATGGCCGGGTTGTGCGAGGCCAGGGTGCGGGCATTGCGCCAGTGCCGGTCCAGGCGCCGGGCCTGGCTGGTGGCCGAGGCGCCACCCACCTCGAACAGCAGCGTGGTGGCTTCGAGCACCTGTTCCAGCACCACCTGCTGGGCCTGGAAGGTGCGGATATCGGCCTCGACGTAATCGGCCTCTTGTGCGGTATCGGTCAGTTCGGCCTGGTGTACCCGCTCCAGCACCTCGGCGCTGGCCAGCACCAGGGTTTCGCTGGCGTAGGCCAGGCTCGACAGCCGGCCGATCACCCGCTGCACCAGTGGGTCGTCCTTGGGGCTGGACTGGCCGGGTACGCCAAAGGCGCGTGTGCGGCCCTGCACGAATGCGCTGGCATCGCGCAACGCCGCGCGGGCAATGCCGGCCAGGGTGGCGAGGTGGAATAGCTGGTAGAACGCCGAAATGTACGACTCGGCGCGCAGTTCGCCGGGCTTGAAGCGCCGCAGCACATGCGCTTCGGGCACCGCGACATCCGCGAAACGCGTGGTGCCACTGCCGCTCAGGCGCTGGCCAAAGCCGTCCCAGTCGTCTTCGCGAGTTACGCCGGGGGCGTCCACGGCGACCACCACGCTGACGAAATCCTTATCGTGCATGGCCACGGCCGCCACCCAGTCGGCATAGATCGTGCCGGTGCAGTAGTACTTCTCGCCATTGAGCCGCCAGCCGCCCTCGCCTGCTGCCAGGCTCACCGAGTTGGTGCTGCTGTCGCTGCGCTCGGCCATCGCCGCGCCCCACAGCTGGCCCGCCACCACTTTGGCGAACCAGTAGTCCTGGGACGCGGCGTCGCGGCTGGACAGGCGCCCTTCGACGAAACCGAAGTGCGCCCGCACGATCTGCGGCAGGTTCGAGTCGGCTTCGGCCAGGTCGATCAACAGGCCGAACAGCACCGGCAGACTGACCCCGCTACCGCCGTGGGCCGGTGGCACGCGCAGCGCACTGAAGCCCGCATTGCGCAGCAGTTCGACGGCCTCGAAGGCCAGTTCGCGCTGCTGTTCGCGGGCAACCGCACCGGCGCCGATCTGCTCGAACAGCGGTTGGAAGCGCGCCTGCAGCGCGCGGTAGGAGGTTTGCTCAGTCATGGCAGGTCCTTGCTGAAAGATGGCATCACACGGCCTTGGCACGCGGGTCCACCCAGTGGTTGATCAGGTCGACGAGAAAATTCACGACCACGTAGAGGGCGGCGGCCAGCAGGGTGATCCCCAGCAGCAGCGGCATGTCTTTGGAAAGTGCCGCGTCGAGCATCAATCGGCCGATACCCTGGCGCGAAAACAGCAGTTCGATGACCACGGCACCGCCCAGCAGGCTGGCGAACACAAACCCGGACAGTGTCACCAGCGGCACCAGCGCGTGGCGCAGCGCATGCTTGAGGCGCACGCCGGTTTCGGACAGGCCACGGGCGCGGGCCATGGCGATGAAGGGTTGCTCGAGGATGTCTTCCAGTTCCTGGCGCAGCACCTGGCTGAGCACTGCCGCCACCGGCAGGGCCAGCGCCACGCTGGGCAGGATCAGGGCCTGCCAGCCCTTGGAGCCGGACGGTGGCAACAGGTGCCAGCCGAACGCGAACGCCAGCAGCAGGACCAGGCCGATCACGAACGAGGGGGCCGACGACAACACCAGCTCGGTGCCCGACACCAGCGAGCGGATCCACGGCGCGCGGTTGGCCGTGGTCACGGCCACCAGCACCGCCAGCAGCACCGCCAGCGCCGCAGCGGCCAGCGACAGTTGCACGGTGGCGCCCAGTTGCCCGGCAATCACCTGCCCTACCGGGATGCGCAAGCGATAGGACTCACCCAAGTCACCCTGGGCCAGGCGCCCGAGGTACTGGCTGTATTGCACGATCAAGGGCTGGTCCAGACCATATTCGGCGCGTACCTGGGCGATCAGTTCGGCGCTGGGCATGGCCTCCGGGCCACCGAGGATGGCCAGTGCCGGGTCGCCGGCGCTCAGGTTGATGGCCAGGAACGTCAGCGTGGCGGCGCCCCACAGCACGCCAAGGCCGGACAACAGTCGACGCACTAACAGGCGCAGGGTGTTCATTGGGCCTCCGGGTCGAGCCATACACTGGTGAAGAAGGGGGTGTTGTGCGAGGTATCGAAGATCACGCCCTTGACCGCCTTGCGGTAGGCGACCACCACATGCGCCTCGAACACCGGTATCGCCGGCACGGTTTCCACCAGGCGTTGTTGCGCGGTGCGGTACAGCGCCGCCAGTTCAACCGGGTCGGTGGAGCGCCGCGCTGCCGAGAGTGCCGCGTCCAGCAGGTCATCGCGAAAGCGGCCGGCGTTCTGGCCGATGAGCTTGGGCGTGCTGATCGCGTTGCTGTGGTAGAGGATGTACAGCCCGTCAGGAGTGTTGGTGTGCCAGTAACCACCGGCCAGCAGCTGGAAGTTGCTCGAATAGCGGTACTGGGTGAACTGCGCCAGGGGCATCAGCTCGATGGTCAGCTCAAAGCCGATCTTTTTCAGATCAGCCTGGATCGCCACGCCAACGCTGCCGGGGTAGGCGCCGGTCTCATAGGTGACCAGTCGGGCGGCCAGGCGTTGGCCATCCTTGACCCGATAGCCATCGGCATCGCGCTGGCCCCATCCCGCTTCGTCGAGCAGGCGGTTGGCCTCGGCCGGGTCGTAGCCGAGCACGTCCTTGAAGGCAGGGTCGTAATAGCGGGTATTGGCCGCGAGAAAATCGTCTTTGGCCTGGTACTCGCCAAAGCCGGTGATCCACGTCAGGCCTTCACGGTCGATGGCCTTGGCCACCGCGCGGCGTACCTGCACGTCCTGGAACGGGAAGCGCTCGACGTTGAAGACCATGCTGCGGAACGGGTTGGCCTTGCGGATGCGGCTGTGCATGCGCAGGTCGGGGTTGGCACGAATGGCCTTGGCGTTCTGCGCCGGGGCATCCACGGTGAAGTCCGACTGGCCCGACTCCAGCGCGCTGAAGCGGATCATCGGTTCGGGAATGATGCTCAGCTCGATGCGGTCCAGGTAGGCTTCGCCGCTGTGCCGGGTGACGGCCGGGGCCCAGTGGTAGCCCTTGCGCTTGACGAAGGTGAGGCTCTGTTCGCGGGTGTAGCTTTCAAGCACGAATGGCCCGGTGCCGATCGGGTGTTCGGCGATGGACTTGGGTGCCTGCAGGATCTGGCGTGGCGAGAGCATGCTCAGCCAGGACTGTGCCAGTACGTCGAGGAACGGCGAGTAGGGTTCGCGCAGGCGCGCCTCGAAGGTGTATTCATCGACAATCCGCCCCTCCACGTACGGCGCGATGTAGGCCGCCGCCAAGGGTGACTTGGTTGCCGGATCGCGCATGTGTTCAAGGTTGACCTGCACGGCGCGGGCATTGAATTTCTCGCCGTCGCTGAACGTCACGTCATCGCGCAGGTGGAAGGTATAGGTCAGGCCATCGGGCGAAATCTCCCATGACTTGGCCAGCCACGGCGAGATATTGCCCTGCTCGTCCTGGTACAGCAGGCAGTCGAACAGGATGCGCCCCAGCCACTGCACGTTGCCGTGGGAAATCGAGTGCACGTCGAGGGTGGTGGTGTCCAGCGCGGTGGTGACGCGCAAAGTACCGCCCGGCTTGCCGGGGCTGGCCTCGCGAAAGTCCTCGGCGGCGTAGCTCACGCTGCCGTCGCGCAGCACACCGTCCAGGGTCGAACGGCTTGCGTGCGGCAGTTCGCCGGCTGGCTTGCAGGCGCCCAGCGCCATCACGCTGGCGAGTACGGCCAGGCGTGCGAGCCTTGTGATCAGGGTCATGTGCTTCCTCCGCCAGCGCCGTGTGCAGGTGCACCACAACGCTGGCCGCGCGGGCTTAGAAGTTGTAGGTGACGCCGGTGAAGGCGCCGAAACCGTCACCCGGGTACAGCGACGCGACGTCCCTGCCCTGGGCGTTGTAGGTCGGCAGCACGGCGGTCACGTAATCCTGGTCGGTGAGGTTCTTCAGGTCCAGGTACACCTGCCAGGTCTTGCCCGGGTCGTCGTAGCCCAGCCGCGCGCCCCACAGCGTGTAGGACGGTGCGTAGAAGCTGTTGGCGTAGTCCACCGCCGTGCTCGACACCGAACGCACGTTGACCCCCGCATAGAAACCGCTGGCCCACTGGTACTGCAGCTCGCTCTGGTACACGTGCTTGGGCAGCCCCGGCAGTTCGTTCTGCTTGAACAGCGGGTCGTTTTCGTAGTGGAAGTCGTTGAGCGTGTAGGCCTGGCGCCAGGTCAGGCTGTCGCCATTGGCGCCTTCCCACAGGCGAGTGCTCAAGCCGGCCTCGATGCCCTGGTGGATGGTCGGCGTGGCGTTGGAGGTGGAGACCACCGCGGCCGAAGTGCTGGTAGCCGGCAGCACTTCGACGTTGAGCAGCTCGTTCTTGATCCACGACTTGTAGAACGCCAGGCTGCCGTCGAACACCCCCGCCTTGCCCTTGATGCCGAACTCGACGGTGTTGGCCGCTTGCGGTACCAGTGGCTTGGCGTAGTTGCTGGTGACCCCGGAGCCGGAGCTGGACCAGGAGCTTGGCGGGTCGATGGAGCGGCTGGCGTTGGCGAACAGTTGCACGTCTGGTGCGATGTAGTAGCGCAGGCCGATACGCGGCGCCAGCTTCCATTGATCGTACTGGTAGTGGTCCGGCAGGCCGCTGGTATTGGCCCGGTCGCTGAAGGTGACGTTGATGTCGCGCTTGATCTGGATCGCCGACAGGCCGGTGGCCAGGTACAGTTTGTCGGTCAGCCCCAGGTCGTTGCCCAGGCTGAACACGTGGTCGAACGAGCCATCGTACTCGACCTGCTTCTGCAGCACGTCCAGGTCCTTGTCGCCCCGGTAGGTGCGCACGCCCGAGCGCACATGCTCGGTACTGCTCCAACCTACGGTGCTGGTGCTTGGCAGCCCGAACAGCTGGTCGGTGCGGCTGTACTTGAGCGAGTAGTTGATGTCGCGCCAGTCCCAGTAGTTGGGGTTGACGGTACTCTGGCGGCTGAGGATCTGCGGATAGTTGTGGTACACCAGCCCGGCTTCGAGGGTGGCGTCGTCATCGAAGGTGTAGGTGGTCTTGCTGCCGACCCAGGTTGAGCCGCGTTTGGTCGAGTCGCCACGGGTGTCGCGGGTGGCGACGTTGGTCTGGGTGGAGTTCTTTTTCAGCTGGGCGCGAGTCAGCGCGCCCGAGTTCTCGTGGTACTCCTCGCGGTAGCGGATGTACAGGCGGGTTTCAAGCTTGGGGTTGAAGCGGTAGCCGAAGTTGCTGACCACGCCCTTGGCCTTGGTGAAGGTGAAATCCTGGTAACCGTCACGGCTGGAGTTGTCGACGCTGACGAAGTAGTCGGCATTGCCGGCCACGCCACCGGTGCTCAGGGTCTGTTTCTGCCAGCCGAAGCTGCCACCTTCGACCTTGATGCGATTACCCGGCGCGGTGAGCCCGGAGTTAGTCACGAAGTTGATCGCGCCGCCCAGCGACAATGCGCCATATTCAAAGGCGTTGGCGCCGCGCAGTACTTCGGTGTAGTTGAGCCCCTGGGTATCCAGAAGTTCATAGGGCGTGCCACCGGCGCCAGTCAGCGCGAGGCCGTCGAAGAGGAACTTGGTGCCTTCGCGGAAATAACCGGGCGAGGTATTGGCACCGGACCCGCGAATGGAAATCTTGATAGCGTCATTGCCACCGGCGGCCTGGGCATACACGCCCGGTTGATAGGCCAGCGTATCTTCCAGGGTGGCCGAGCGGCCTTTCTCGACGTCGGCCTGGGTAACCAGGCTGGTACCGCCGGCAACCTCGTCGAGCTTGGCCTGTGCAGCTTGCGCAGGCGTCTGTTTGGCGGCCTGCACGGTCACTGTGCCCAGGCGCTTGTCGCCGTTGGGGCTGGTGTCGGCGGCCGACGCCAGGGGCGTAAAGGTTAATAGGGCGCTGCTGACAGCGAACAGGGATGAATGCCGTAATACTGCTGAAGTTGCCCAATGCACGCGTTTCAAGGTCTTGCTCCCCACCTGATTAAAATTAGGCGAGTTTCTATTGGTATAGTCAATCTCAGGGTGACTATTGCAGAGAGCATGCCAACTGGCGAAGTGCCTTGTTTAAAGGGCGTTCAGCATGAAGAGGAACTAAGCGCAGTGTTGCAATACGGCGCTAGTGTCGGGAAGGTGTTGCGTGGTGAACAGTTGGTAGTTACGGGTATATCCATATAACCGAGTTGTCTCTTTCGCTGGTAAGCCAGCTCCACAGGTAAGTCACCGTTCTGAAGGGCAACGGCACACCTGTGGGAGCTGGCTT
>NZ_JAAHBU010000406.1 GCF_010671725.1 Pseudomonas brassicae
CCAGCAGTTTCCTCGGCGGGGCGCTGCAGACTGCCGCCGGCGTGGCCGGCGGGGTGATGCTGGCGCAAGGCATCAGCAGCCTGTTCAACCACCATTCATCGCCGCCGCAAGAGGTCACCGAGGTGATCAACGAAGCCCCGACACCGGCCGCCGACAGCGGCTGGGGTGGCAACCAGGAGCAGCGCCTGACGGCTGACAACGGTGGCTACAGCCAGGACCAGGGCGGGTTCACAGACACCCACTACGCCGATGACGGTGGCGGCTTCTTCGCCGACGACGACGCCTTCGTCTGACCGCACGCATACCCGTGCAGCCTCCAGGCTGGCATACTGGGCGCCGAACGGCCCCGGTATGCGCGGTCGGCCCCTGGCGCGACGAGGAAGTGCGGTGAAGAAGATTGCGGTGTTCGCCGATGTCCAGAACCTCTATTACACCGTACGCCAGGCTTACGGTTGCCACTTCAACTACGCCGCCTTCTGGGCAGACGTCAGCCAGCGGGGCGAGATCGTCGAGGCCGTGGCCTACGCCATCGACCGCGGCGACAGCAAGCAGCAGCAGTTTCAGCAGATCCTGCGCAACCTCGGTTTCACCGTCAAACTCAAACCCTACATTCAACGCAGCGACGGCTCGGCCAAGGGCGACTGGGACGTGGGCATCACCCTGGATGTGATCGATGCCGCGTCACGTGTCGACGAAGTGGTGCTGGCCTCGGGCGACGGCGATTTCGACCTGCTGCTCGAGCGGGTGATCAACCGCCACGCGCCGAAGCGGTGGCCTATGGTGTACCGGGGCTGACCGCCAACTCGCTGATCCGCGCCGCCAGCCGCTATGTGCCGATCGAAGGCGCACTTTTGCTCAAGCACTGAGTTCACCCCGAGGTTTTTTGTGGAACGTATTGCCGTCATCGACTTTGAAACCACCGGTATCTCGCCGGGAGCCTACTGCCGCGCCACCGAAGTGGCGGTGGTGATGCTGGAGCGCGGGCGCATCGTCGACCGTTACCAGAGCCTGATGAATGCCGGCATACCGGTGCCCGCGTTCGTCGCCGGGCTCACCGGCATTACCACGGCGATGCTGCGCAGCGCGCCCGCCAATGCCCAGGTGATGAACGAGGTCGCCAGCTTTGTCGGCAGCACGCCGCTGCTGGCGCACAATGCGTCGTTCGACCAGAAGTTCTGGGACTATGAGCTGGGCCTGATCGGCCGTTCGCGGGTGCAGTCGTTCGCCTGTTCGATGCTGTTGTCGCGGCGCCTGCTGCCGGCCGCGCCCAACCACAAGCTCGGCACCCTGACCCGTTGGGCCGGCCTGCCGGACACCGGTACCGCGCACCGGGCCATGGCCGATGCCGAGATGGCCGCCAACCTGGCCCAGCACCTGGCCGGCGAACTGCGCCAGCGCCACGGTATCAGCGAGGTATCCCATCCACTGTTCTGCAGCTTGCAGAAAATCCCCGCCGCCAAAATCGCCGAAACCCTCAAGCGCTATCGCTAGGCTTTCTTGCCATTGCCTTCCAGCTGACCCAGCGGCACCCGCCGCTCGACGGCGCTGGAGAGGATGATCGAGGTCTTGCTGAAGCCAAACTGCGCCACGCGGTTGATCAGCTCTTCAAGTTCCGGCATCGAGCCCACCGCTGCCTGCATGATCACGCAGGGGTCGCCGGTCACGCGGTGGCACTCGGTGAGCTGCGGGATGCGCGTCAGGTCTTCATAGGCCTGCTGGTTGCCGTGGCTGGCCAGGCGCAACTCGATCACGCACTGGATCGGCAGGCCGATCTTGCTCATGTCGACCTTGGCCTGGTAGCCGGTAATGACGCCGCTGGCTTCAAGTTTGGCGACCCGTTCTGCCACGGCCGGTGCCGACAGGTTGACCTTGCGTGCGAGCTCGGCGAAGGAGGCGCGGCCATTGTCCAGCAGCGCGGCAAGGAGGGTGCGATCGTATTTGTCCATGGGGTGGGTTTCTCTGCTTTTGAATCGATGGTGAATCAGGGGAAAATCCGTTTTTTCGAATGTATACCAGCACGATAAACAGGCTTTGTAGCTTAAAGTTGCGCGTTCAGCTTTTTAAACTACAGCCACACAATCATAAGTTCGAGCCTCCCATGCCTGCCTCTCGTCGCTTTCCGTTGCTGCTGATCGGCGCCTTCCTGGCCCTTTACCTGGTGTGGGGGTCGACCTACCTGGTGATCCGCATCGGCGTGGAGTCGTGGCCGCCGCTGCTGATGGCCGGCGTGCGCTTCATGCTGGCCGGCAGTTTGCTGTACGCCTTCCTGCGCTGGCGCGGGGTGCCGGCGCCCAGTTGGGCGCAGTGGAAGGCTGCCGGTGTGATCGGCGTATTGCTGCTCAGTTGCGGCAACGGCGGTGTCACCGTGGCCGAGCATGCCGGTGTCGCCTCCGGCGTGGCAGCCCTGGCGGTCGCGACCGTGCCGCTGTTCACCTTGCTGTTCGGGCTGTTCTTCGGGCACCGCAACACCCGCCTGGAATGGGCCGGCATCGGCCTGGGCCTGCTGGGTATCGCGTTGCTCAACCTGGGCTCGAACCTGCAGGCCAGTCCGCTGGGTGCTGCGCTGATCCTGTTTGCCGCCGCGTCGTGGGCCTTTGGTTCGGTCTGGAGCAAAAGCCTGCCGTTGCCGGCAGGGCCGATGGCCAGCGCTGCCGAAATGCTGGTGGGCGGCGCGGTGTTGCTGCTGGGCAGCGCGCTCAGCGGTGAGCGCATGACCCAGATGCCGACCGCCGCCGGTTGGGGCGCCTTGCTCTACCTGGTGTTCTTCGGTTCTATCCTGGCCTTCAGCGCCTACATGTACCTGCTCAAGCACGTGCGTCCGGCCGCTGCCACCAGCTATGCGTATGTGAACCCGGCGGTGGCGGTGCTGCTGGGCATTGTGTTTGCCGGCGAGCAGATTGGGGTAGAGGAATGCCTGGCGATGGCGGTGATTATCGGCGCGGTGGTGTTGATCGGGCTCCCGCAGTGGCGCAAGGTGCCTGCCAGCGTGGCCACACCGGTCGACGCCTTGAGGGGTGAGTTGTCCAAGTGAAGCGTCGTATTGCCATGGCAGGCGTATTGGTGGGGATGTTGTCCGGTTGCAACGAGCAGGAAGTGGGCCTGAGTTTTCAGGTGTCGGTGATCGACCCCTACACCTATGGCCATGCGGACGCGTACTACGCGCAGGCGGTTCGCAGCCTGCTGGCCGAGCAGCAGATCGACCCGGCCCAGGTGCAACTATGGGCCGATGACGATAACCCGTGGGTGCTGAACCTGCGCCTGCCCGGCGACCTGTTGACCCCGGCACGGCGCGAGGCTTTGCAGGCAACGGTCGACGCCGTGCAGGCTGCGCGCCAGGCGGTCACCGGTAATGTCACCCTGACCCTCGCGGATCGACCGGACGAGCCGATCGCGCTGCGCCTGGCCTTCCCCAACGATATCGCGATCAAGAGCGACACCACGCTCAGCCAAGCGCTGCGCTCGCTGACCGAGAACACGGCGCGTGCGCGGGTCGATTGCCGGGTGCCGGTGCGGTTCAGGGCCAACCTGCCGTTCGAAGTGCTCGACTACAGCCAGGGCGTGATGACGCTGCGCACCCCGGACCAGAAGGTCAGGCGTACACCCGTGCACCTGGAATTCGCCGATGGCGGGTTGCGCAATCAAGTGGGGCGTGGGCAGGTGACGGTCAGTTTCAGCCGCGAGAAGCACCGCGACCATATGATCTTCGAACTGGGATCACTCGGGATGCAGAGCTGGACGCCGATGTCGGCGCGCGATTCGAGCCTGAACGAGATCTATGGCCTGTGCCGTTCACGCGCCACCCAGTTGGGGCGGCCGCTGTCGCTGTTTGTCGGCAATGGCCTGGACCGCCTGACGTACGTGTACCTGCCGCCCGCCGATTGAAGCTCGGTGAAGCAGCGCCGAACAGGGTAAACTTGCGCTATTGCTGAAATCCCCTGACGGTATTGCCATGACATTCGCCAAACTTGGCCTGATTGAACCCTTGCTGCGCGCGCTCGACACCCTCAAGTACACCACGCCGACCCCGGTACAGGCGGCGGCGATCCCGGCCGTGCTGGCTGGCCGCGACCTGATGGCCGCCGCGCAGACCGGCACCGGCAAGACCGCCGGTTTCGCCTTGCCATTGCTGCAGCGCCTGGTGATGGAGGGTGAAAAGGTCGCGAGCAATTCGGTGCGTGCGCTGGTGCTGGTACCGACTCGCGAGCTGGCCGAGCAGGTGCACGCGAACATCGCCGAGTATGCCGAGCACCTGCCGCTGCGCACCTACGCGGTGTACGGCGGGGTCAGCATCAACCCGCAGATGATGAAGCTGCGCAAGGGCATCGACCTGCTGGTGGCAACGCCCGGGCGCCTGCTCGATCTGTTTCGCCAGAACGCGGTGAAGTTCTCGCAGTTGCAGGCGCTGGTGCTCGATGAAGCCGACCGCATGCTCGACCTGGGTTTTGCCGAAGAGCTGCGCTCGATCTATGCCGCGTTGCCGGCACGTCGTCAGACCCTGCTGTTCTCCGCGACCTTCTCCGACGAGATCCGCCTGATGGCCGGGCAGATGCTCAATGACCCGCTCAGCGTCGAGGTCAGCCCGCGCAATGTGGCGGCCAGCAGCGTCAAGCAGTGGGTCGTGCCGGTGGACAAGAAGCGCAAGCCTGAACTGTTCATGCACCTGCTGCGCAAGCAGCGCTGGAAGCAGGTGCTGGTGTTCGCCAAGACCCGCAATGGCGTGGACGCGCTGGTGGAGCGGTTACAGGCGCAGGGCGTGAACGCCGACGGCATCCACGGTGATCGCCCGCAGGCCACGCGCAGCGTGCGCTGGACAGCTTCAAGGCGCGTGAAATCCAGATCCTGGTGGCCACCGACGTGGCGGCGCGCGGGCTGGATATCGATGACTTGCCGCTGGTGGTCAACTTCGACCTGCCGATCGTGGCCGAGGATTACATCCACCGTATCGGTCGCACCGGGCGCGCCGGCAACACCGGCGAGGCGATTTCGCTGGTGTGCGCCGACGAGGTGAACATGCTGTCGGCGATCGAGATGCTCACGCGCAAGACGTTGCCGCGCCATGAAGAGCCGGATTTCGTGCCTGAGCACCGTGTGCCAGAGACCGATGCCAGCGGGCAGGTGGTGAAGAAGCCGAAAAAGCCCAAGAAGCCCAAGCAGAGCGGCAGCAAAGGCAGCCTGGGGCGTTGGACCGACAGCGGTGATGCGCCCGCAGTGGCGCCGCAGGTCAAGCCGGTGCGCAAGGTGCCGACGTTCAATACCGGGCCGCGTAAGCGCAAGCCTTGAAATAGCCAGGGGCTGCGCTGCAGCCCATTCGCTGGCAAGCCAGCTCCCACAGGAATGTCACCGTTCTTGAGTACTGCTGGGTACCTGTGGGAGCTGGATTGCCAGCGAAAGCCTCACCGCCGCAGCCACTCCAGTACCCCAACCCCCGCCCCCCGCCCGCTGGCAAAACAGGCCGTGAGCAGGTAACCCCCGGTCGGCGCCTCCCAGTCGAGCATCTCGCCCGCACAGAATACCCCCGGCACCTGTCGCAGCATCAAGCCCTGATCCAGCGCTTCAAACTTCACCCCACCCGCACTGCTGATCGCCTCATCCAGTGGGCGAGGGCGCACCAGTTCGATCGGCAAGGCCTTGATCGCTGCCGCCAACTGCGCAGCATCGGCAAACACCTGTGGCCCGGTCAGCTCACGCAGCAATGCCGCCTTGACCCCCTCCAGCCCCAACTGGCCGTGCAGGTGCCTGGCCATGGAGCGTGAGCCGCGTGGTTTGCGCAGCGCCGCCTCAATCGTGTGCACAGGCTTGTTCGGCAACAGGTCGAGCAACACCGTGGCGCGGCCTTCGCGGTTGATCGCCTCACGAATCTGCGCCGACCAGGCATATACCAGGCTGCCTTCCACACCCTGTTCGGTGAGCACCAACTCGCCCAGGCGCGGGACCTGCCCGGCCAGGCTCAGGGCAATGTTCTTCAGCGGGGCGCCGGCGAACTTGCTTTTGAGCACCTCGCTCCAGCCCGCCACTTCGAAGCCGCTGTTGGCCGCCTGCAACGGCGCAATGTCCACGCCACGGGCCTGTAGCCAGGGCAGCCAGGCCGCGTCCGAACCGAGCCGGGCCCAACTGCCACCGCCGAGCGCGAGCACCACGGCATCGGCCTGCACGCTCAGTTCACCCTGTGGATAAGCGATCCGCAGCGCACCGTCGGCGTTCCAGCCGAGCCAGCGGTGACGGGTGTGGATAACTACCCCGGCGTCACGCAGGCGCTTGAGCCAGGCACGCAGCAGCGGCGCGGCTTTCATGTCGGTGGGGAACACCCGGCCGGAGCTACCGACGAAGGTGTCGATGCCCAGGCCGTGGATCCACTGGCGCAAGGCGCTGGCATCGAAGCCCTGCAACAGCGCGCCGATCGCGTCGGCGCGCTCGGCGTAGCGCGAGAGAAAGGGCGCAGCGGGCTCGGAATGGGTGATGTTCATGCCGCCCACGCCGGCCAGCAGGAACTTGCGCCCTACCGAGGGCATGGCGTCATACAGGTCGACCTTCGCGCCCGCCTGGCTGAGCACCTCGGCGGCCATCAGGCCGGCCGGCCCGCCTCCGATAATGGCAACGTGGGAGGCGCGTTTGGGCGAGTGTCGGTCATGGGCGGCTGCAGGCTGGGGATAAAGAGCCGGCATTCTACCCGACGCAGGCCCTTGCAGGCACTGTACAAAAAACACTCAGTGCTCTGCAGGGCCCGTATTCAAAGGGCGGGAAGGGCTTGCGCGCAGGTTATCCACAGGCGGTTCCACAGTCATTGTGGGTAATTGAGTACCCGCTGTGCACTGTGGTGCAGGATGCCGTGGCGCCGTGCCAGGGCCTGACGGTCCTTGCTGTAGCCACCGCCGATCACGCCGACTACCGGGATGTCGCGGCCTATGCAATGGCGCAGCACGGCTTCGTCACGCGCGGCGACACCGGCGTCGGTCAGTTGCAGGTAGCCCAGCGCATCGTCCTTGTGTACATCCACGCCGGCGTCATACAGCACCAGGTCGGGCTGGTAGAGCGCCAGCAGGTAATTGAGCGCATCGTCCACCACCTGTAGGTACGCCGCGTCGCCCATGCCGCGTGGCAGCGGGATGTCCCAGTCGCTCTGCGCCTTGTGTGCAGGGAAGTTCTGTTCGCAGTGCAGCGACACGGTGATGGCGTCCGGGGTGTCGTGCAGGATGCGCGCAGTGCCATCGCCCTGGTGCACGTCGCAGTCGAAGATCAGTACCCGGTGCACGCGCCCGGCTTCGAGCAGGTAGCGGCTGATCACTGCCAGGTCGTTGAAGATGCAGAAACCGGCCGGGTGATCGTGGTGGGCGTGGTGCGTGCCGCCGGCCAGGTGACAGGCGATCCCGTGCTGCAAGGCCTGCTCGGCGGCCAGCAGCGAGCCACCGACCGCGCGTACCGTACGCCTGGCCAGCGCTTCGCTCCAGGGCAGGCCGAGGCGGCGCTGGTCTTCGCGGCTGAGCTCGCCGTTCATGTAGCGCTCGATGTAGCTGCGATCATGTGCCAGCGCGAGGATGTCGTTGGGGCAGATCTCGGGGCGCAGCAAGGCCGCGTCGGTGGTCAGGCCGCTGTCGACCAGGTGGTCGCGCAGCAGGCGGAACTTGTCCATCGGGAAGCGGTGCTCGGCAGGGAAGTCCGGGCTGTAGTCGTCGTGGTAGATCAGGGGCAGGGGCATGGCAGCTTCTAACCGGGGCAGGCCTTGATCTTGCCAGTTGCTGCCTGCCGCGCGCCAGCGTTCTACACCGGCCGCAGGTCGGCGGATGGCACTGCGCCAGCAGGCACGCGGCATGCCTGCGCGCGGGCCGGTGCCTGCAGCGCAGGCCTGCCATAGAAGAATAGCGCCGTGACCCAACTGGTCAGCCACACGAAGATTGCGGCCCAGAAGGTGTGCGACATGTAATGCCAGCCCTGCAGCACGCGGGTGGTGCCATACAGCGTACCCAGCAGCACGATGAAACCCAGCAGCTTGCCGGCGTGCCGCCAGCGCCAGCGTCGTGCGACAAAATACAGCGCCATCAGGGTGAACCCGCTGGAGGCATGCCCGCCGGGCCAGCAGCGCCCGTCGCCGGCCTTGTGTAGCAGATCGAAGTTGGCGAACCATTCCTGGCGCAGGTGAGGGCCGCCATACAGCGTGGTTTCCACCGGGCAGTACACGCTGGTGTGGCTTTTGAGGTAGTGAATCACTGTGGTGCACAGGGCAAAGGCCACTACCACGTACAGCAGGTCGCGCCGGTGGCGCGTGGTGAAGCGCAGCAAGGCGGCCAACCGGGTGCGTTCCAGCAGGCGGGTGGCAGGTGCCCGCGGATGGTCGGCAAAACGCGGCCAGGCGAATGACAGCACGGAGCCGATCAGCGCTGCTTCGCCGGTACCGTTCGGTAGCACCCGCGGCCACTTGTGGGTCACCCGCTCGAACCAGGCGTTGTGCAGCAGGGCGAACTGGCCGCTGGCAGGGTCCAGAAACAGGTTGCTGATCCAGCGGTCGAGTTCGGTCAGGTCAAAAAGCAGGAACACAGCGAGCGCGAGCAGCAGCGGCAGGCCCAGGTTGTTCAGGTAGAACGCTTGGCGTGGGGTCATGTTCAGGGCGCCTGCGTGCCAGCAGCTTGCGCCACTCGGGTGCATTCATCCGCCCCAGAATGCGGGGTTTGCCGTTGGCCCCCACCGAGACGAAGACGGCTTGTGCATAGTCGCTTGAACGCTGGCCACCCGGCACACCGAGCTGGCGTTCGAGCTGGTCGATGCAACCGCTGTGGGTTACCAGCACCAGGTTGCGCTCGGCCGCCTTGCGCGCCAGGGCATTGCCGGCAAAGTCGTGGTTGCACTGCTGCAGCCAGTCTTCGCGGTTGGCCAGGGTGCCGAACATGAAGTGTGCCGTCTGCTGGGTGCGCAGCAGCGGGCTGGCCAGCACGTCGGTGCGTTGCAGGCCAAGCTGCTGCAGGCCTTCACCGACCTGGGCGGCGGCTTGGCTGCCGGCGCGGGTGATGCCCTGCGGGTCGTCCAGGCAGGGGTTGGTGGAGCGGTCGCAGCGTTCGGCATGGCGTACCAGCACGATCACTTCGCCCTTGGCCCAGTCGGCGTACACGCCGCTGCTGCGCATCTGACTTTCGCTACCCAGGTCCACGATTGCTACCCCTCTGTCCAGCCACAGGCTGAGGATTGCCAGTGCCGCGATTGCGCACAGGCTTGCGAACATTCGATTCGACAGGCTCAGCCATCGTCGACGGGTGCGCGCGGGGATGGGCGCGCCTTCAAGTAATGCCGGGTGCAACATGGGACCGCTCCGCTTGCCACTGCAATGCCTGCACGGTAGGTAAATGCCTGTGGGCAAAGGGTGAAGCGGATGTGAAAAAACCGGCGAGCGCGCCGGCTCGCCCGGATTCCCTGCCTACGCTGTAAACTGCAGGGCACTGAACACGGAGCAGGCCATGACCCCGATACTTGAGCTGACCAGCGCGCGGCTGCGGTTGCGCCAGTGGCAGGACGATGACCTGACCGAGTTTGCTGCCCTGTGCGCCGACCCGCAGGTGATGCAGTATTTCCCGGCCCCCTTGAGCCGGGTCGAGGCTGCGGCGCTGATTGGCCGCATTCGGGGCCATTTTGCCGAGTACGGTTTTGGCCTGTGGGCGCTGGAGCGCCAGGACTCGGGGGCGTTCATCGGCATGACCGGGTTGCTGCATGTGGGCTTCGACGCGGCCTTCACGCCGGCAGTGGAGATCGGCTGGCGCCTGGCGCGTCGGCACTGGGGCCAGGGCTTTGCCAGCGAGGCCGCCTGGACCTGCCTGCGCTGTGCGTTCGCCCAACTGAGCCTGGAGCAGGTGGTGTCGTTCACCACCCAGGGCAACTTGGCGTCGCAGAAGGTGATGCAGGCCATCGGCATGCACCCCGACCCGCTTGGTGACTTCGAGCACCCGCGGCTCGACCCCGGCCACCCATTGCGCCCCCATGTGCTGTACCGCATCAGCCGCGCCCAATGGCAGGCCACCCTGCGCGGCTGAATCGCAGAACATACAGGCCGCCAATGACAAACCCTGTATTATTTGCGCCCTGGGCCTTGCTTTGGAGAATCTCGAATGAGCCACGTGTTGGACGACCTGGTCGACCTGTTGAGTCTGGAAGCGATCGAGGAAAACCTGTTTCGCGGACGTAGCCAGGACCTCGGCTTTCGCCAGTTGTATGGCGGTCAGGTACTGGGCCAATCGCTGTCGGCGGCCAGCCAGACGGTAGAACAGGCGCGCCATGTGCATTCGTTGCATGGCTATTTCCTGCGCCCGGGCGATGCCTCGATGCCGGTGGTGTACTCGGTGGACCGGGTGCGCGACGGCGGCAGTTTCAGCACCCGCCGGGTGACGGCGATCCAGAAGGGCCAGCCGATCTTCACCTGCAGTGCATCGTTCCAGTACGACGAGCAAGGCTTCGAGCACCAGGGGCAGATGCCGCAGGTGGTCGGCCCCGACAACCTGCCGTCGGAGGTGGAGCTGGCCCAACGCATGGCCGACCAGTTGCCCGAGCACATTCGCGACAAGCTGCTGTGCGCCAAGCCGATCGAAGTGCGCCCGGTGACCGAGAAAGACCCGTTCAACCCCAAGCCTGGCGACCCGGTGAAGTACGTCTGGTTTCGTGCCGACGGCAACCTGCCCGACTCCCCGGCGCTGCACAAGTACATGCTGGCGTATGCGTCGGATTTTGGCCTGCTGACCACCGCGCTGATGCCGCATGGCAAATCGGTGTGGCACCGCGACATGCAGTTGGCCAGCCTGGACCATGCGCTGTGGTTCCATGGCAACCTGCGCGCCGATGACTGGCTGCTGTACGCCATGGACAGCCCATGGGCGGGCAATGCGCGAGGGTTCTCGCGCGGCAGTATCTTCAACCGTGCCGGGCAACTGGTAGCGTCGTCGTGCCAGGAAGGGCTGATCCGCCAGCGCAAGGACTGGGCATGAGCCTGCAGCAGATCCGTCACTGGGTGTTCGACATGGATGGCACGTTGACCGTGGCCGTGCATGATTTTGCGGCGATTCGCGAGGCGCTGGAGATCCCGCCGCAGGCTGACATCCTGACCCACCTGGCGGCGTTGCCGGCGACCGAGGCGGCGGCCAAGCACGCCTGGTTGCTGGAGCACGAGCGGGACCTGGCGCTCGCTTCGCGGGCTGCGCCGGGTGCCGTGGAACTGGTGCGCGAACTGGCATCGCGGGGCTGCTCGCTGGGGATTCTGACGCGCAACGCGCGCGAGCTGGCGCATGTGACGCTGCAGGCGATCGGGCTGGCGGACTGCTTTGCCGTGGAGCATGTGCTCGGTCGTGATGACGCACCGCCCAAGCCGCATCCGGGTGGGCTGTTGCAGCTGGCGCATGCGTGGGGCGTGGCCCCGGCCGAAATGGTGATGGTCGGGGATTACCGCTTTGACCTGGACTGCGGCCGGGCGGCGGGCACGCGCACGGTGCTGGTGAACCTGCCGGACAACCCGTGGCCGCAACTGGTGGATTGGCATGCGGCTGATTGTGGGGTGTTGCAGGGGATGCTCGGCAGCTGAATAGTGATGCCCCCATCGCGGGTCAAGCCC
>NZ_JAAHBU010000407.1 GCF_010671725.1 Pseudomonas brassicae
TCCTGCTATGCGCTGTATACCGAAGAGCTGACCGCGCACGCCCAGCAGCGGGTGGAAACCGCCAGCGAGCTGCGGCGGGCGCTGGAGCAGGAAGAGCTGCGGGTGTACTACCAGCGGTCCACGACCTGTTCAGTGGCGCCATGATCGGGGTCGAGGCGCTGGTGCGCTGGCAGCACCCGGAGCGCGGGCTGGTGCCGCCGGGCGAGTTCATCCCGATTGCCGAGCGCACCGGGCTGATTGCCGACATCGACACCTGGGTGATGCGCCAGGCCTGCCGGCAGATGGTGCAATGGCAG
The DNA here is from genome assembly GCF_010671725.1 of Pseudomonas brassicae. Lineage (GTDB taxonomy): Bacteria > Pseudomonadota > Gammaproteobacteria > Pseudomonadales > Pseudomonadaceae > Aquipseudomonas > Aquipseudomonas brassicae. Next base: position 297 of record NZ_JAAHBU010000407.1, read on the forward strand.
GCCGAGGGCAAGCTGCTGGCGTTTGTCGCGGTGAACGTGTCGAGCCGCCTGTTTGCCCACCGCAACCTGTACCAGATGGTGGCCCAGGTGCTGCACGAAACCGGGCTGGACCCGGCGCGGCTGGAGGTCGAGGTCACGGAAAGCGCGGTGATGGAAGACCCTGAGGTGGCGCTGGAGCAGTTGCACCGCCTGCGCGAGCTTGGCTTGCAGCTGGCGATCGATGACTTTGGCACCGGCTACTCGTCGTTGTTGCGGCTCAAGCGCCTGCCGGTGCAGAAGCTCAAGATCGATCAGGGCTTCGTGGCCGGGTTGCCGGATGACGACGATGACGTCGCGATCGTGCGGGTGATCATTGCGCTGGCGCGCAGCATGGGCATGCAGATCCAGGCCGAGGGCATCGAGGAAGCCGAACAGGCGCGTTTCCTGCTGGAGCACCAGTGCGACATGGGCCAGGGCTACTGGTACGGTCGGCCGGTACCGGCGCAGCAACTGCGCTGGCACTGAGGGCCCCTTCGCTGGCAAGCCAGCTCCCACAGGGACAGCGGCGATCCCTGTGG
>NZ_JAAHBU010000408.1 GCF_010671725.1 Pseudomonas brassicae
GCTGGCTTGCCAGCGAACAGGCCCTCCCTAACAACAAGAGTCTTGAAACATGCCCGAGCACCCGCTTCAACGCTTCTTCACCTCGCAGCGGCCACGGCCGACCTTCGCGTGGGAGCGTTACCAGCAGCGCGATGTGCTGATCATCGATCACCCCCAGTGCCAGGCGGTCTTCAGCCGTCAGGGCGCACAGCTGCTGCACTTCCAGCCCAGTGGCGAACGCCCGTGGTTGTGGTGTGCTGCCCAGTGGCCGCAGGTCGGCGCCATCCGCGGTGGTGTACCGGTGTGCTGGCCGTGGTACGGCCGTCACCCCAGCGAAGACATGTGGCGGCCCATGGCTGGGCGCGCCTGCTCGACTGGAAACTGATCGACAGTACTGAAAGCGAGGCCGGGGTGACCCTGAAGTGGCGCCTGCAGCTGTGCGATTGGCAGGTCGACCTGGTGGCCAACCTTGGCCAGCGCATGGAACTGCAACTGAGCACCGAGCACCAGGACAGCCTGCCGTGCCAGTTGAGTCATGCTCTGCTGGCCTACTGGCGTATTAGTGACGTTTCCGAGATAGCGCTATCTGGGCTAGAGAATGCTAAGGGTTACGATCATTTGAGTCGTCAGGCCTGCCAGCAGAAGGGCGCCTTGAAAGTGCAGGGCGGGTGCCAGCGGGTGTTCCAGAATGCCGCCACCTTGCAGGTACATGACCCGGCCTGGCAGCGTCAGTTGTGCATCGATACCGGCGACAGTGACGACACCGTGGTGTGGCACCCTGGCAGTCGGCCCTTGATGGGCGTCAGTGGCAGCGAGACCCAGCGCTTCATCTGCGTGGAAGCCGCCAGCGGCAGCAGTGACAGCCTCAGCCTGGCACCGGGGGAGCGGGCGCACCTGGCATCTGCAGGCGCACTCGCTCAATTGAGTTCGTCGTCGATCGGGTAGCGGCTGGCGTTGAGGCTTTCCTTGATCTTGCGCAGGTGCGGCTGGAAATCCACGCCCCGGCGCAGGGTCATGCCGGTGGCCAGTACGTCGAGCACCGTGAGCTGGATGATGCGCGAGGTCATCGGCATGTAGATGTCGGTGTCTTCGGGCAGCGGGATGTTCAGGCTCAGGCTGCTGGCCTTGGCCAGCGGCGAGTCGGCGGCAGTCAGGCCGAGCACCGATGCACCGTTTTCGCGCGCCAGGCGTGCCACCTCGACCAGTTCGCGGGTACGCCCGGTGTAGGAGATGATCACGAACAGCTCGCCGGTGTGCGCCACCGATGCCAGCATGCGCTGCATCAGCACGTCGGCGTGGGCCGACACGGCGAGGTTGAAGCGAAAGAACTTGTGCTGCGCATCGAGGGCAACCGGGGCCGAGGCGCCCAGGCCGAAGAAGTGGATCTGGCGCGCCTGGATCAGCATGTCGACAGCGCGGCTGACCAGTTGCGGGTCGAGCTGCTGGCAGGCACTGTCGAGCGAGGCAATGGCGCTGCCGAAGATTTTCTGGGTGTAGGACGCCGGATCATCGTCGGCCTCAACCGCGCGGCTTACATAGGCCGCGCCGCTGGCCAGGCTCTGCGCCAGTTGCAGCTTGAGCTCGGGGTAGCCGCTGACGCCGAACGAGCGGCAGAAGCGATTGACGGTCGGTTCGCTGACCTTGGCGGCCTGGGCCAGCGCCGCGATGCTGAAGCGGGTAGCTTGCTGCGGGTTGAGCAGGATGACTTCGGCGACTTTGCGCTCTGCCTTGTTCAAGTCATCGAGGCGGCCCTGGATCTGCTCCAGGAGGTTTCGCACGCGGTCCATGGGGAATGTCCTTGGGTCGGGGATGCCACCGGCTGCCACGGGCAGACGGCTTTTTACGCGGTGGCCTATCGTACTGATGGCACGGTTGGTGCACCACTTGATTCTGTATACAGTGCTATATGTTGTTAGTTTTACTACATTAGCCCTTGAAAACTGCGGTTGAAACCGGTATTTCTACGTCAACTTGATAAAAGAACCAATATCATGGCTTCGATCACCGTAGAACCTTGCACCTTTGCCCTGTTCGGCGCCCTGGGTGACCTGGCGTTGCGCAAGCTGTTCCCGGCGCTCTACCAGCTCGATCGCGCCGGCCTGCTCAACCCGCAGACCCGCGTACTGGCGCTGGCGCGCGAGGTGGGCACTGCGCAGGAGCACCTGGCCACGATCGAGGCCCACCTGCACCAGCATGTGGGCGCAGAGATCGAAGCCCTGGCCTTGCAGCGTTTTCTGGCGCGCTTGAGCTACCTGCATGTGGATTTTCTCCAGCCCGAGGACTACCACGCGCTGGCCGAGCAGGTAGAGCCGGGTGCGCCGCTGATCGCGTACTTCGCCACAGCGGCTGCGGTGTATGGCGGTATCTGCGAAAACCTCGACAAGGTCGGTTTGAGCGAGCGCACCCGCGTGGTGCTGGAAAAACCCATCGGCCACGACCTTGAGTCGTCGCGACGGGTCAATGACGCGGTGGCGCAGTACTTCCCCGAAAATCGCGTGTACCGCATCGACCATTACCTGGGCAAGGA
>NZ_JAAHBU010000409.1 GCF_010671725.1 Pseudomonas brassicae
TTCGACATTGTCGAAGAACAGCTCGCAGGTGTTGGAGCCGCGCATGCCCAGCTTGTCGAACTTGTTGCTGCGGCTGAAGCCCTGCCAGTCACGCTCCACGATAAACGCGGTGATGCCATGGGCGCCCTTGTCAAGGTCGGTCTTGGCGTAGATCACGTAGGTGTTGGCGTCAGGGCCGTTGGTGATCCAGGTCTTGCTGCCGTTGAGCACGAAGCGGTCGCCGCGTTGTTCGGCGCGCAGTTTCATCGACACCACGTCGGAGCCGGCATTCGGCTCGCTCATGGCCAGTGCGCCGACGTGCTCGCCGCTGATCAGCTTGGGCAGGTACCTGGCTTTCTGCTCGGCGGTGCCGTTGCGGTTGATCTGGTTGACGCACAGGTTGGAGTGGGCGCCGTAGGAGAGCGCGACCGAAGCCGAGCCGCGGCTGATTTCTTCCATGGCCACCACGTGGGCCAGGTAGCCCAGGCCGGCGCCGCCGTATTCTTCGCTGACGGTCACGCCGAGCAGGCCCATGTCGCCGAGCTTGCGCCACATGTCGGCGGGGAACAGGTTGTCGTGGTCGATCTGTGCGGCGCGCGGGGCCAGCTCGGCG
>NZ_JAAHBU010000041.1 GCF_010671725.1 Pseudomonas brassicae
CCCGGGTCGACAACAAGATGGTCGAGATCATCGACGTGGAGAAGATCCTCGCCGAAGTGTCGCCAACCTCCGAGTCCATCTCGGCGGGCGTGGTCGATGCCGACGTGCAGGGCAAGGCCGTCTCGCTGCGGGTACTGACGGTGGATGACTCCTCGGTGGCGCGCAAGCAGGTCAGCCGTTGCCCTGCAGACGGTGGGGGTCGAAGTGGTGGCGCTCAACGACGGTCGTCAGGCGCTGGACTACCTGCGCAAGCTGGTGGACGAGGGCAAGCGTCCGGAAGAAGAATTCCTGATGATGATTTCCGACATCGAGATGCCGGAAATGGACGGCTACACGCTGACCGCCGCAATCCGCAGCGACCCGCGCATGCAAAAGTTGCACATCATCCTGCATACTTCGCTGTCTGGCGTCTTCAACCAGGCGATGGTCAAGAAAGTGGGCGCAGATGATTTTCTCGCCAAGTTCCGGCCGGACGACCTGGCGCAACGTGTGGTTGATCGGATCAAGACCACGCACTAACGGCCAGGGGCGCGGCCCTTGGCGTTACACATGATTTAAGAGGCGGCATCATTGTCTACGGGTAATTTGGATTTCGAACAGTTCCGGGTCTTCCTGGAAAAAGCCTGTGGCATCCTGCTGGGCGAAAATAAGCAGTACCTGGTTTCCAGCCGTCTCAACAAGCTGATGGAGCAGCAGGGCATCAAGTCGTTGAGTGAGCTGGTCCAGCGTATCCAGACTCAGCCGCGCAGCGGTTTGCGCGAGCAAGTGGTCGATGCCATGACCACCAACGAAACCCTGTGGTTTCGCGACACCTATCCGTTCGAGGTACTGAAAAACAAGGTGTTGCCCGAGCAGATCAAGGCCAACCCGGGGCAGCGCCTGCGCATCTGGTCGGCGGCCTGCTCCTCGGGGCAGGAGCCGTATTCGATTTCCATGGCCATTGACGAGTTCGAGCGCAGCAATATCGGCCAGTTGAAGATGGGCGCGCAAATCGTTGCCACCGACCTGTCAGGCTCGATGCTGGCCAACTGCAAGACGGGTGAGTACGACAGCCTGGCGATTGCGCGTGGCTTGTCGCAAGAGCGCCTGCAGCGCTATTTCGATCCCAAGGGGCCGGGGCGTTGGGCGATCAAGGCGCCGATTCGCAGTCGCGTGGAGTTCCGCTCGTTCAACCTGCTCGACAGCTATGCGAGCCTGGGCAAGTTCGACATCGTGTTCTGCCGCAACGTGTTGATCTACTTCTCGGCGCAGGTCAAGAAAGACATCCTGTTGCGCATTCACGGTACGCTCAAGCCGGGTGGCTACCTGTTCCTGGGCGCCTCCGAAGCGCTCAATGGTCTGCCTGACCATTACCAGATGGTGCAGTGCAGCCCGGGTATCATCTACCAGGCCAAGTGAAACGAAAAAGGCCGGTGTCGCGAGACACCGGCCTTTTTCATTCTGTTGCCCTCTGCGCAAGCCTGGCTCCCAGGAGCCAGCCATGCCGGCAGAGGCTGCGCCGCCGATCAGAAGTCGTAACGCACCTTGGCCGAGAACACATCGGCGTTGAAGCCCGATTTGCCGATGTAGTCATAGTTCACGCCCAGGGTCACTGCGCCCAGCGTGTAGTCTGCGCCCACGCCAGCCTCGTAGCTGTCACGTACGGCCTTGGCGCCGCTGGTGACGAATGGCGTATTGCCGAGCAGGAAGGTCGAGGTGCTCTTGGCTTCGTCTGCCGCGAAGTCGTGGTACGCCATCAGCTTGGCTTGTGGCTTCAGCGTGCCGGCACCCAGCGGGTAGTTGCCCGCCACGCGCAGGCCAGCGCCCAGTTCGATGGCCTCGTAGCGTTGGTCTTCGACCTTCAGGGCTGCCGACGAACCCTTCTCGCGGTAGCCGTCGATGTTCACCAGGCTGTAGCGCGCGGCAATGCGCGGCTCTACCAGCACCTGCGGGTTGATGTGGTAGGTGTAGCCGCCGACCAGGTTCAGCCCCAGCAGGTCGCTGTCGTAATCGGCCTTGGCCGATGTGCTGGCGATGCTACGCTTGCTGTCGTTCTCGTTGAAGCCGTAGGTCAGGCTGGCGTCGACGAAATAGTTGCCGTGCTCGAAGCCGCCATACAGCGTGAAGGCGTGGCTGTCGACTTTGGTCTGGTTGCCGCTTTTGCCGTTGACGTCGGTGTTGATGAAGCTGTAGGCCAGGCCCAGGGTCAGGTCGTCGCTGACCTTGCCGTCGGCACCCACGGCGATACCGCGGCTGTAGGCGTTGTAGCCGGCCACGCCGTCGCGCAGGTCCTGGCTGCGTCGCTGTACAGGCTCTGCACCCACACGCCGGTGTCCTTGAACGCTTCGCCCGAGGAGGCGCCGCGCAGGCCGCTGGTACGGCTGCCGGTGACGTTGCTCACCAGGTTCTGGCTGGTGGTGGCCGCCTGGGTCGCGCCGCCGTTGACTTCCGGGGTCAGTTGCTCGGCCAGCTTGGCCAACTGGGCCTCGTCAGCGTTGGCGAAGGCCAGCAGCAGCGGGTCGTTGGCGTTCAGCTTGCTCAGGATGGTGTCGCGGTTCAGGCTGCCCAGGGCTTGCTGGCTGTTGGCCGAGGCCCCCTGGCCGATCAGGATCTGGTTGACTTCGGCTTCACCCTTGCCGGTAACAGTGGCAACCAGCTTGTTGCCGCTGACGTTGTAGCCATCGACCTTGAGCAGCGCCGAGCTGCTCACCAGGTTGATTTTCCCCTTCGGATCAACCTGGGTGCCGTCCGCATTCATCACGCTGAGGGTGCCGGCCTGAATCAGGTTGTACTTGCTGCCCTGCGCACTGAAGTCGCTGCCCTTGGCAGCCAGCTTGATCTGTGCGTTCTTGCTGAAGGCGGCCGTCCCGCTCACCTTGAGCACTGGCGTGTCGGGGTTGGTGGCGCTGCGCAGGTTCAGGCCCAGCGAGGCGTTGTCGGCAACGATCAGGCTGCCTTTGATAGTGGTGTGTGGCTGCTCGAAGTTAAGGTGCGCCGGGCTGTTGGTAAAGCTGTTGCCGACGTACATCCGGCCTCCATCGCGCAGGCGGATGTTGGCGCCGTCGGCCTTGCTGTCGGTGCCGCTGAAGTTGACGTTGCCATACACCTCGATGTAATTGAGGTCGATCAGGTTGCCGGTGACCTTGCTGCCATTTTGCAGGGTCAGGTACACCGGGCCTTGCGACTCGGACGCATCGACCGCTTCGTCCTGCGAGATCAGCGTGCCGCTGTTGATGATGCGCAATGGCGTCTGGGCGTTGCTCTGCGCGGCATCGATATCGAAGTTGCCGATCACGATGGCTGCATCGGTTGCCTTGATAGTGCCGGTATTGACCACGTGGTTGTCAGTGCCGCTGAAGCTGGCACCGTCGACCCGGATGCCTTCGGCGTCGTCACCGCTGGCAATGATGGTGCCGCTGTTGAGAATGCCGGTCAGGTCGACCTTGTCTGCATTCAGGCCTTCGCCGCTGGTGGTGGCGTCGATTGCGGTGGCGCCCTTGCCGTTGACCTGAATCAGGCCGCGGTTGATCACCCGGCCGTCGATGCGCCCGCCTTCCAGGTTGATGCCCTTGGCACCGGTGCCCTCGGCGATGATGCGACCCAGGGTGTCGTTGATCAGGTTGCCCTTGATCGTGCCGGTAAAGTCCAGGGCGCGGGCCACGTCGGTTTCGCCGTTATCGCGCAGCGGTTCGCCGGTGGCGCTGAGCAGGCCCTGGTTGATCACGCTGCCGTTGATGGTGGCAGGGTCGATCATCAGGGCGTTGGCGCCGCCGCCCACGGCAGTGATGCTGCCCTTGTTGATCAGGTTGCCGTCGATCTGGCTCTCGGTCCAGGGCGTGCTGCCTTCCCAGGCGTCCATGTCGATGCCGCCGGCAAAGTTGCCGCTGCTGTTGATCGTGGCATTCAGGATCAGGTCGCCCTTGACATGGTTGCCGTTGAACTCGATGGCATCTTCCGCAGCGCTGCCGGTGTACGCGCCTTTGATCTCCAGGTTGCCCTGGTAGGTCTTGTTCTCGCGGACAAGGCCGGCATTGGTCAGCGTGAGGGTTTCTGCGCTGACGGGCAGGGCAGTGGTGGTGATGGCCAGGGCAAGCAGGGTTTTGCGGAAAATCACAGGGCTCACGATTTTTTCCTTGAACGGCGTAGTGGGTACGGCGCTTCCATGCGTGGCGTGATGGGCCGTGAAATGAATAGTGGCAAGAAGCCACGCAGTGGCGCGCGGCGATCTTAGCGAGGTAGATGGCGAATTAATACTAACTATTGACGCCAGATTTTCGCGCCGCCATTTACACCGCCGGTTTGCCGCCGCTTGCCGATTGCCGCTTTGCTGGCACCTGGCGGAAATTCATTGCCGCTTTTCTGGCATTACCGCGGGTGGTGGGTTGCGAAAGCCCCGGTTTTGCTGGGCTTTGTGTTTTGGCATGGGACTTGCTCTATTTCCGCCAACGAACCCTACGGTCAACCTTCAAAGGTTTCCCCGACATGAGCATCAGTTTCGACAAAGCGCTTGGTATCCACGAAAAGGCACTGGGCTTTCGCGCTCAGCGTGCCGAAGTGCTGGCCAACAACATCGCCAACGCCGATACGCCCAACTACAAGGCGCGCGACATGGACTTCTCGTCCGTGCTGGCGGCCGAGACCGACAAGGTCAAGAACGGCCACTTCTCGCTGGACCGGACCAACACCCGGCATATCGAGGCGCAAGGTCTGGCCATGGGCGACGAGACCCTGCAGTACCGCACCCCGATGCAGCCGTCGATCGACCAGAACACCGTGGATGCGCAGCTCGAGCAATCCAGCTACGCCGAGAACGCGGTGGGTTTCCAGGCCAGCTTCACGCTGCTCAACAGTAAATTCAAAGGGCTGGTATCGGCCCTGCGCGGAGAGTAAGTCATGTCCCTTGCCAGCGTTTTCAACATTGCCGGTAGCGGCATGAGCGCGCAGACCACGCGCCTGAACACCGTTGCTTCCAACATCGCCAACGCCGAGACCGTTTCCTCGAGCATCGACCAGACCTACCGTGCACGTCACCCGGTCTTCGCCACCACGTTTCAGCAGGCCCAGGGCGGCGTCAGCCAGTCGCTGTTCCAGGACCAGGGTGAAGCGGGGCAGGGTGTGCAGGTGCTGGGCGTGGTCGAGGACCAGAGCAACCTGGAGGCGCGTTACGAGCCGAACCACCCGGCGGCGAACAAGGACGGCTACGTCTACTACCCCAACGTCAACGTGGTCGAGGAAATGGCAGACATGATCTCCGCCAGCCGCTCGTTCCAGACCAACGCCGAGTTGATGAACACGGCCAAAACCATGATGCAGAAGGTCCTGACCCTCGGTCAGTGATAAGGGGCGTTTTCCATGGCTGATGTAAACATCAACGACGTCATCTCCAATTCCGGCGTCAAGAGTTCCACCGGTACCAGCGCGCTGGGCGCAACCACCGGGGCCAAGTCCGGCAACGGTCAGGCGCTGGGCAAGGACGCGTTCCTGCAGCTGCTGGTTACCCAGATGCAGCACCAGAACCCGCTCGACCCGCAGGACAACAGCGAGTTCGTGGCCCAGTTGGCGCAGTTCTCCAGCCTCGAGGGCATTACCTCGCTGAACGACTCGGTCAACGCCATCACCGGTGCCATGGGGTCGTCCCAGGCGCTGCAGGCGTCGGGGCTGGTCGGTCGCTCGGTGATCACCCAGGCCGACAAGGCCGTGGTCGACACCACCAAGAGCTTCACCGGCCAGGTGGTGGTACCGCAGTCGATCACCTCGGGCACGGTCACCGTCACCGACAAGGATGGCAGGACCATCAAGACCATCGACCTGGGCGAGCAGAAGGCCGGCAATGCCGACTTCATCTGGGACGGCACCAACGCGAAGGGCGAGAAGGTCGATCCGGGCACCTACACCTTTACGGCCAAGACCACGGTCGATGGCAAGTCGGCCGAGATGTACACCTTGCTGCCGGCCACCGTCAGCAGCGTCACCATCAGTCAGACCGGCGGCGAGCTGATGCTCAACCTCGCTGGCCTGGGCAGTGTTGCACTGTCCAAAGTCCAAACCATCGGTATATAGAGCCGGCTAACGCGGCACAAGGAGTGGAAAGATGTCTTTCAATATCGGCCTTAGCGGTCTCTATGCTGCCAACAAGCAACTGGCAGTCACCGGCAACAACATCGCCAACGTTTCGACCACCGGTTTCAAATCGTCGCGCGCCGAGTTCGCCGACGTCTACTCGGCAGCAAGCTGGGCGTGGGCAGCAAGACCGTCGGCAACGGCGTGCGTCTGGCAGCGGTTTCGCAGCAGTTTGGTCAAGGTGACATCAACAACACCGGCAACGTGCTGGACATGGGTATCCAGGGCCAGGGTTACTTCGTGCTGAGCGACAACGGCTCGCTGAGCTACACCCGGTCCGGTGCGTTCCAGACCAACAAGGACAACTACGTGGTGACCTCGGACGGTATCCGTCTGCAAGGTTACGCGGCTGATGGCAATGGCAAGATCATCAAGGGTGTGCTGACCGATCTGAAGATCGACACTTCGGCGCTGGCGCCAAAGACCACCACCACGATCGATCAGGGCATCAACCTGAACTCCTCGGCGGACAGTATCCCGTTGGAGGTGCTTGACGACAGCACGCCTCCGGTCCTGGTGCCTAACAAGGTATTTGATCCTGCTGACGAAAGCACCTACACCAAATCGTTCCCGACCAAGGTCTACGACAGTCAGGGCAACGAGCATACGATGGAGCAGTTCTATCGTAAGACTGGTGACAACCAGTGGACCATGTACACCCTGGTCGACGGTCGCAACCCGTTCAACCCGGCCAGCACCACCCCGCTCTCCGGCACCATCAGCTTCAACCCTGACGGCAGCGTGAAGACAATGGCTGCGGTCAACACGGGTCACCCGGCGGGGGCTACGTACACCGTGGTCAACAACAACTTCACGATGAAGGGCTGGGTGCCGGCTTCTTACGACAAGGCTACCGATACCTGGGCTTCCAATGGTTCTTCTGGCAATGCGGCCGGTATTCGCATGGATATGACCAGCACCAGTTCCTACAACGCCGATACTGCCCGTGATTCCCAGTCGCAGGATGGTTACGCCACGGGCATCCTGTCGAGCCTGAGCATCGACTCCACCGGTGTGATGTTCGCCAGTTTCAGCAACCAGCAATCCCGCGCCATCGGCCAGGTTGCGATTGCCAGCTTCGCCAACGAGCAGGGTCTGGAGCAGCTCGGCGGTACCCGCTGGAAAGAGACCTTCGCGTCGGGTATCCCGGGTATCGATACGCCGAAGACCGGCACCCTGGGTTCGATCGAGTCCAACGCACTGGAAGCTTCCAACGTCAACCTGACCATGGAGCTGGTCGAGCTGATCAAGGCGCAGAGCAACTTCCAGGCGAACTCCAAGACCATTTCCACCGAAAGCACCATCATGCAGACCATCATCCAGATGACCTGATGATTACCTGATGGCGTGAGTATGGACGGACCCCTTTCTCGGAAGGGGTTCGTTGTTTCGGAGGTACTGAACATGAAGGGCACTCTCACGTTGCCGGGCTCGTGCTGATGGTGCTGGCGGTCAATGCCAGTGCGGACATGGCGCCCTGGTATCGCTGGGAAAGCCAGGCCGATGGTCGTCTGGTGTGTTCGCAGCAGTCGCCGGGCGAGGGCTGGAGGCGCTTTGCCGGGCCGTTCAACAATGCAGGTTGCCGCGACCGCTGAGCATTGCCGCTAACGGCAAGTCGCGCCGTATTTTCGACGGCGCCGCTGCTTGGCAATGATTTGTCGATGATCGAGGTCCCGTGTTCACGGGGCTTTCCTGGTTTTTTTGAAAGTTGGTTTGAAACTTGCTTGAGTGATCCCAAGAGCAGCGGTGAACGGCAAGTGTTCGCCAGCGCAGTGGAGGATGATCAGTGGACAAGATGCTTTACGTGGCCATGACCGGCGCCAGCCAGAACGCACTGGCGCAACGGGCCCATGCCAACAACCTGGCGAACATTTCCACCAGCGGCTTCCAGCGTGACCTGGAGCAGGCGCGGTCGATGCCGGTGTTTGGTGACAGCTTTCCGGCGCGTGCCTATGCCATGACCGAGCGCCCGGCCACCGATTTCAGCCCCGGTGCCATGCAGGAAACCGGGCGTGACCTCGACATCGCCATCGGTGGCGACGGCTTCATTGCCGTGCAGGCGCCCGACGGCAGCGAAGCCTATGTGCGTACTGCCAGCCTCAACATCGATGCCCTCGGCGTGCTGCGTGCCGGCAACGGCATGCCGGTGATGGGCAACGGCGGCCCGATTGCGGTGCCGCCAGAGCAGAAGGTCGAGATCGGCCAGGACGGCACCATCAGCATCCGCGCCATGGGCGAGGGCCCGCGGGTAATGGCTGAAGTCGACCGCATCAAGCTGGTCAACCCCGACGTCAGGACCATGACCAAGGGCCTGGACGGCATGATCCACACCAAGAGCGGCCAGCCCGCCGATGTCGACGCCAATGTGCAGGTGGTGTCGGGCTTTCTGGAGGCCAGCAACGTCAACGCCGTCGAGGAAATGACCTCGGTGCTGGCGCTGTCCCGCCAGTTCGAGCTGCACGTCAAGATGATGACCACGGCCAAGGAAGGCGACGAAGCCATGGCTCGGGTTTTGCAAATCACCTAATTACACAGGCGTAGCGCCGTAAAACAGGCGCACCAGGAGAACAGCATGCTTCCGGCTCTTTGGGTCAGTAAAACCGGCTTGTCCGCCCAGGACACCAACCTGACCACCATTTCCAACAACCTGGCCAACGTCTCGACTACCGGTTTCAAGCGCGACCGTGCCGAGTTCCAGGACCTGCTCTACCAGATCAAGCGCCAGCCTGGTGCCCAGTCGACCCAGGACAGCGAGCTGCCGTCCGGCCTGCAGGTCGGTACCGGTGTGCGCATCGTCGGCACCCAGAAAAACTTCAGCACCGGTAGCCTGCAAACCACCGAGAACCCGCTGGACATGGCCATCAATGGCCGTGGTTTCTTCCAGGTTCTGCAGCCTGATGGCACCGTTTCCTATAGCCGCGACGGTACCTTCCACCTCAACTCCGATGGCCAGGTGGTCACCGCCAACGGCTTCGCGCTGGAGCCGGCCGTGGTCGTGCCACCAGACGCGCAAACCTTCACCGTGGGCCAGGATGGCACCGTGTCGATCACCACGGCCGGCAACCCGGCGGCGCAGGTGATCGGCAACCTTCAGACCGCCGACTTCATCAACCCGGCCGGCCTGCAGGCCATGGGCAATAACCTGTTCCTGGAAACCGCCGCCAGCGGTGCGCCACAAATCGGTACCCCGGGCCTGAACGGCTTTGGCACCACCCTGCAGCAGACCCTGGAAAACTCCAACGTCAGCACCGTGGAAGAGCTGGTCAACATGATCACCACTCAGCGTGCCTACGAGATGAACTCCAAGGTGATTTCCACTGCCGACCAGATGCTCTCGTTCGTTACCCAGAACCTGTAAGTGAAGTCCCAGGGTCGCTAGTGCAGCGCCTGTTACACCGTGAGGTCAGAGTCATGAGCCGTTTGTTGTCCGTATTTGCCCTGGGTGGGGTGGTGTTGCTGGCCGGTTGCGTCGCACCGACGCCCAAGCCCAACGACCCGTATTACGCGCCAGTGTTGCCGCGTACGCCCCTGCCTGCAGCGGCCAACAACGGCTCGATCTACCAGGCCGGCTTCGAGCAGAACCTGTACGGCGACCGCAAGGCGTTCCGCGTGGGTGACATCATCACCATCACCCTGAACGAGCGTACCCAGGCCAGCAAGAACGCCAACTCGCAGATCGCCAAGAACAGCAAGGCCGATATCGGCCTGACCTCGCTGTTCGGCTCGGGCATGACCACCAACAACCCGATTGGCAGCAACGACCTGAGCCTCAGCGCAGGCTATGAGGGCGACCGCAGCACCAAGGGTGACAGCAAGGCGGCCCAGGGCAATACCCTGACCGGCTCGATCACCGTCACCGTGGCCGATGTGCTGCCCAACGGCATCATTGCCGTGCGTGGCGAGAAGTGGATGACCCTCAACACCGGCGACGAGCTGGTGCGTATTGCCGGCATGGTGCGCGCCGATGACATCTCCACCGACAACACCGTACCGTCGACCCGGGTCGCCGATGCGCGCATCACCTATTCGGGCACCGGCTCGTTTGCCGATGCCAGCCAGCCCGGTTGGCTGGACCGTTTCTTCATCAGCCCGCTTTGGCCTTTCTAGGTTCGGATGACCATGTTCAACATCAAGCAGCTGATTGCCGCGACTGTGCTGTTGTCCACTGCGTTCGGCGTGCATGCCGAACGCCTCAAGGACATCGCCAGCATTTCCGGCGTGCGTACCAACCAGTTGATCGGCTACGGCCTGGTCGTGGGCCTCAACGGCACGGGTGACCAGACCACCCAGACCCCATTCACCCTGCAGACCTTCAACAACATGCTTTCGCAATTTGGCATCAAGGTGCCGGCAGGCTCTGGCAACGTGCAGCTCAAGAACGT
>NZ_JAAHBU010000410.1 GCF_010671725.1 Pseudomonas brassicae
TCAGTAGCGCCAGCCCCAGCAGCGGCGCCGCCCACGGCAGCGCCGACGGCCAACGCCACGCCGCCCAGGACGCAAGCCCAGGCCCAGCAACAACAGCACCCCCTTGGCCAGCGCCACCACGATCACGCTGTGGTACTGCTGCAGCGCCTCGCCGATGAAGCCACCCGAATACACCATCGAGACGAACGCGCTGTACGTGAGGTAGTCGGCCATGATGCGGGTGTACGCATCGAAAAACACCGCACTGGCAAAGAACCCCAACGCAAACACCCAGCGCACCAGGCCCTGGCGAATGTTCGCGCTCAACCACAAGGCAACCAGCAGCACCCCGAATACCCCGGCATACAGCACCAGTGCCACGCCCAGCCCGATCGCTTCGAGACGTTCGATGTAGTAGCCGCTGAAGCTCAAAAGGTAAACGACCAGCAACAGTCCCTTGATGTAACCGCGCATGACTTCCCCGCCAGAAATTGCCCTCAATCATCTGAGGATTCCCACACGGTAGCAGGCTAACGGAAAACCGCAAACCTAAAAACGTCAAAATAATGACGAACTTACGCGCACTGATTATGACGGTCTGCAAACGAGAAAGTGATGCATTCGTGAAACAGTCGGCAGCACAAAAGCCACGTTTTACGCGGCTTACGACCGTTCATCGCATTGACAGCCGGCTAAATGCCAGCTCATTTCGACGCTAAGGTACGGATTGGAAAAGGGTTGATGGCGAAATAGTGGAAGTCTTACCCACTGTAACTGAAGCGATACATGCCATAGGTTTGACACAAATCGGTGTTGCTGGTCTATACCGAAATCACACCCGCTGTTTCACTTTCATTACTCCATACGAGGCACGCCAGCATGGATGTGAGCGTATTTGGCACAGGTTATGTAGGACTTGTGCAGGCTGCTGCACTGGCTGACGTAGGTCACCGGGTGCTTTGTGTCGATGTGGATGCCAACAAGATCAACCAGTTGCGTCAGGCGGTTCCGCCAATCCACGAGCCGGGCCTGTCGAGCATGCTCGAAGAGAACATCAAGGAAGGCCGCCTGCTGTTCAGCACCCAGGCCAGCGACGCCGTCACCCATGCCGAATTGATCTTCATTGCGGTCGGCACCCCGCCGGATGAAGACGGCTCTGCCGACCTGTCCCACGTACTGGGGGTCACCCGCCAGATCGCCGGTTGATGACCACTGACCGTACCCTGATCATCAAGTCCACGGTCCCGGTGGGCACCGCCGACAAGGTCGCGAGCCTGGCCCGCGAGGAACTCGACCGTCTGGGCAAGCGACACTTGCAGGTGCGCGTGGTCTCCAACCCGGAGTTTCTCAAGGAGGGCTGGCGCTGGCAGACTGCATGCGGCCGGACCGGATCATTGTCGGCACCACCGACGACCAGGCCCACGACCAGTTGGCCGAGCTGTATTCGCCGTTCTGCCGCAACCATGAAAAGCTCATGTTCATGGATAACCGCAGCGCCGAACTGACCAAGTATGCGGCCAATGCCATGCTGGCCACGCGCATCAGCTTCATGAACGAACTGGCCAACCTCAGCGAATTTCTCGGTGCCGACATCGAGTCGGTACGCAAGGGCATCGGTTCCGACCCACGTATCGGCTACCACTTCATCTACCCCGGCTGCGGCTTTGGCGGCTCGTGCTTCCCCAAAGACCTGCGCGCCCTGCTGCACACCGCCGAACACAGCGGCATGCCGTTGCGCCTGCTGCAAAGCGTGAGCGAAGTCAACG
The DNA here is from genome assembly GCF_010671725.1 of Pseudomonas brassicae. Classification (GTDB taxonomy): domain Bacteria; phylum Pseudomonadota; class Gammaproteobacteria; order Pseudomonadales; family Pseudomonadaceae; genus Aquipseudomonas; species Aquipseudomonas brassicae. The sequence continues at coordinate 1,746 of NZ_JAAHBU010000410.1, forward strand.
ACGCCCAGCGCCAGATTCTCTTTGCCAAACTCAAGAAACGCTTCCCGGGCAGCCTCAAGGGCAAGTCCATCGCCCTGTGGGGGCTGGCGTTCAAACCCAACACCGACGACATGCGCGAAGCCCCCAGCCGTTACCTGATGGAAGCGTTGTGGGCCGAAGGCGCCACGGTGCGCGCCTTCGACCCCGAAGCAATGGCCGAATGTCGACGGCTCTACGGCTACCGCAATGATCTGCAGCTGTGTGCCACGCGTGACGACACCCTGGAAGATGCCGATGCGCTGGTGATCTGCACCGAGTGGAAAAACTTTCGTGTGGTCGACTTCAACCTGTTGGCACAGAAGCTTCGCGAACGCCTGATCATCGACGGGCGCAACCTGTACAACCCTGACCAGGTCGCCACGTTCGGCCTCCACTACAGCGGTATCGGTCTGCGCCACGTGCAGCCGCAGGTGCCAGCGCCATGAGGATACTGGTCACCGGCGCAGCCGGTTTCGTGGGCGCACATTGCACACTGCGCCTGTTGCGCGATGGCCATCAGGTGATGGGCCTGGACAACTTCAATGACTATTACGACCCGGCGCTCAAGCACGACCGGGTGCGCTGGGTGCAGGATCAGGCTGGCGCCTTCGAACTCAGGCATCTGGACCTTACCGACAACGCCGGCATCGAGGCGCTGTTCGCCCAGTTCAAGCCCGAGGTGGTGATCCACCTCGCGGCTCAGGCGGGTGTGCGCTATTCGCTGGACAACCCGCGTGCCTACCTCGACAGCAACCTGGTGGGCTTCCTGAACATTCTGGAAGGATGCCGTCGCCACCCGGTGCAGCACTTGCTGTATGCCTCGTCCAGCTCGGTGTATGGCAGCAACGAGCGCACCCCGTACTCGGTACAGGACGCGGTCGACCACCCGCTGTCGCTGTATGCCGCCAGCAAGAAAGCCAACGAGGCGATGGCCCACAGCTATAGCCACCTGTTCGGCATTCCCGCTACCGGCCTGCGCTTTTTCACCGTGTACGGCCCGTGGGGCCGCCCGGACATGTCACCGATTCAGTTCGCCCAGGCAATCACCCAGGGCCGGCCGTTGAAGCTGTTCAACCACGGCCAGCACCAACGCGACTTCACCTATGTCGACGACATTGTCGAGAGCCTGGTGCGCCTGATCCCCCTCGCGCCGCACAGCGACCCGAGCTGGGACCGCCTGGCCGCAGACCCGGCCAGCAGCCATGCGCCCTGGCGCCTGTACAACATTGGCGGGCAGCGCCCGGTGGCACTCACCGATTACGTGGCACTGCTGGAAAAACACCTGCAGCGCAGCGCCCAGGTCGAGTTGCTGCCCCTGCAACCGGGCGATGTCCTCGACACCTGCGCCGATGCCAGCGCCCTGGCCCAGGCCACCGGCTTTACCCCGGGCATCTCGCTGGATGACGGGATCGGGCGTTTCGTGGCCTGGTTCCTCGACTACTACACGCACACGCCTAAGGACGCCGTGCGGTCCACAGGGCAGACGCCTGCGGCGACGCCCGAGCATCAACGGAGGGTGGTATGACAGGACAACCCAAAAGTGCCGATACCCAGGCGCTGCGTCAGGATAAACGCATGGACCCGGCACACCGCATGCGCATCGACGCGGCGGTGCACATGCAAGGGCGTGGCTGGATGACCGGGCGCATCGGCGGGCGTCCCTGGACGCTGTCGCGCACCAACCGAGTGGTGGCGTGCATCGGCGCAGTGGGCATCCTCACGTTGATCTCACCGCTGATGCTGGGCCTGGCCGCGCTGGTCAAATGCAGCAGCGCGGGGCCGGTGTTCTTCGTGCAGAAACGCACCGGTTACCGGGGCCGCAGCTTCGGCATGTTCAAGTTCCGCACCATGGTGGCCAACGCCGAGGCGCTCAAGGAATCGGTGCGTCACCTGAACAAGCACGGCGCCGACGCCATCGACTTCAAGATCGACAAGGACCCGCGCGTCACCCGCATCGGCAGCTTTCTGCGCCGCAGCAGCCTGGACGAACTGCCCAACCTGTTCAACGTGATCCGTGGCGACATGCGCCTGGTCGGGCCGCGTCCGACCTCCTTCAACGCTTATCGCTACAAGGACAGCCATCTGGCCCGCCTGAGCATCTACCCCGGCATGACCGGCCTGTGGCAAATCTCCGGGCGCAGCGACATCGACTTCGACCAGCGTGTCGAGCTCGACCTGAGCTACATCGCCGAACAGAGCTTGAGCCTGGACCTGAAGATCCTGCTCAAGACACCTTTCAAAGTCTTTAGTGGCCACGGAGCAAGTTGAATGGACGGTTCTACTTCGAGAAGCCTGAGCATCGTCACCCCCAGCGAAACCAACCTGACGTCCACTGTGCTCGACCAGGACCAGCGCGTGCTGCTGCTGACGGCCGCCAACACGGGCAGCGGCACCAGCACCAGCGCACTGGCATTTGCCAAGCAGTTGACGCTGATGAGCGGTGGCTCGGTGCTGCTGGTGGACAGCAGCCCGACCGGCAACAGCCTCACCCAGCAGATGGGCCTGCAGAAGCTGCCCGGTTTTCGCGACTTGCTGTTCAACCAGGACACCCCGCCGCCACTGCAGGACTGCATCGTACGCCTGTCCGACCAGCCCTTCGACGTGTTGCCCTGCGGGCAGTACCAGCGCGCCAGCGAGCGGCCCAACCTGGAGCGGCTGCGCACCCTGCTGGCCAAGCTCGGCGACCAGTACCGCTTCGTGGTGATCGACGGCGAGGCGATCTACTCCAGCGCCGACAGCCTGGTGATCGGCACCCTGGTGGATGGCGTGATCCTGGTGGTGACCGCCGAAGATACCCGCTGGGAGGTCGCCCAGGCTGCGGCGCAGCGCCTGACCCAGGCGGGCGCCAAGCTGATCGGCAGCGTGTTCAACCGACGCAAGTACTACATGCCCAAGTGGCTTTACAAGAACCTCTGAGCAGCCAGGCTAAGGATGACGCTATGAACGTGAAACTGTTCGCCCTGCTTGCGCTGCTGCCCCTGGCAGCCTGCACCAACCATGAAACCCGGCAGATGCCGGTGCAGATCATGACCGCCGACCCCGCCAATGCCCAGGACCGGGAATTGCCGCGCGGCGAGCAGGCACTGCGCCCCGGCGATGTGCTGGACGTGATCTTCCACATCAGCACCAGCGGCTCCCAGGCCTATCGCATCCAGCCGGGCGATACCGTGGGCCTTGGGTTCCTTTCCGCCAGCTCGCTCAATGGCAACCAGCTGGTGCTGCCCGATGGCACCATCGAACTGCCGCGCGCCAACACCTCGGTGAACGTCGCCGGGCAGACCACTGACGAGGCGCGCCGCACCATCCAGCAGGCCTATCGCAACAAGAGCCTGTTCCAGCCTGGCCGCGACCAGATGACCGTGCAGGTGATCAGCCCACTGACCAACGAGCAGAACCTCAAAAGCGCGCTGAACCACCCCGCTACCGGCATGAGCCGCGAAATCACCGTGGGCACCGATGGCCAGGCCAGCTTCCCGGAAGTGGGCGCCGTGCCGCTGCAAGGCATGACCATCACCCAGTTGCAGACCTTCCTGAACAAGCGCTACGCCGACCTGCCCGGGCGCATGACCGTGGACGTGATGCTCAAGTCCACCGCGGTCAACGAGATCTACGTGCTGGGCGAGGTCGCCCAGCCCGGCGCCTACCCGATCCGCCGGCCGGTATCGGTGCTCGAGGCCCTCACCCTGGCACGCGGCCCGAACCTCAAGGCACGGCTCGATTCGGTGGTGATCATGCGACGCAACGGCAACCAGGTCCAGGCGGTGCCCTACAACGTCGACAAGGCGCTGGACGCCAGCGCCGCGCAGGTGGCCTACCTGCAACCGGACGACATGCTCTACGTGCCCAAGACCAGGCTCGCCAGTGCCGGCGAACTGGCGCGACAACTGGCCGATGTGGTGCTGTTCCAGGGGGTTGGTTTCAGCTTCTCCTACCGTGTTGACGACAAAGACAGCGATAACTAAATCCAGGCAGGTGAATGCGCATGACTACCAAAGAAAACTACCTGCATGAATTTTTCAGGATCTTCTTCGCCAACCGTCAGTTGGTGAAGCGCGTGTTCCTGATATTCGCAGTGACTGCCCTGCTGCTGCCGTTGCTGCTCAAGCAGAGCTTCGACATCACCGCCGAGGTGATCGTGCAGTCCAAGAAGCTGTCCCAGAGCGATACCAACACCGCCCTGGCGCAGGAAACCGACAAGTTCATCCCACCGTCGCTGGCCGACATGGAAACCGAGAGCAACATCCTGCGCTCGCCCAGCCTGATCCGCGAGACCATCACCCAGCTGCGCGACGAAGGCCTGTACGAGGTCAGCCCCGGCTTGCTGCAACGCCTGGTGTTCATCCCGCTCAAGACCGTGATTGTCAACCCGTTGCGCGAGTCCGTGGTCAACCCGATACGCACGCTGTTCGGGCTTGAGATCGACCCGGTGCGCGACACCCAGCTCGACACCCTGACCGACGATGCGATCAAGGACCTCAAGATCGAAACGCTGCCAGGCTCCAACGTGGTCTCGGTGATCTACAGCTTCCCCGACCCCAAGGTCGGTACGCTGTTTGTCAGCCGGCTGCTGGAAAACTACCTGCGCAACCGCCAGAACCTGCAGTCCAACGAGCTGCCGCAGGAGTTCTACGAGCAGAAGAAGCTGCAGTATCAGGTGCGCATGGACGACCTGGAAGGCAAGCGCCTGGGCATGCTCGAAGGCATCGGCTCGTCCGACCCCAAAGAAGAGATCACCTTCCGCCTCAACGCGATCAACACCGAAGAGCAGGCGCTGAACCAGTACCGCGACCGCCTGCTGCAAAGCCAGCAATGGCTGGACTACCTCAAGACCAGCCTGGCCGCCGCCGGCAACGCCAACATGCGCGATTTCGCCTTCCCGTACACCTTCACCACCACGGTCGACAACGTGGCGTTCGAGGATCGCGAGATCAAGCAACTCGGCGAACAACTGACCACCCAGGTGCTGACCTACGTCAGCGACCTGGCGGTGTTCCAGCCCAACAGTGAGCAGATGCTGCTGCAACGCGAGCAGATCGCCAAGACCCGCCAGCAGTTTCTCAAGATCGTGTCCAATCGCGTCAAGGAGCGTGAAAAGGACCTGGCCGTGGTGCAGGACGTGATTGCCCAGAAAACCCAGCGCATCGCCGACTACAAGAGCCGCGTGCACGAGCTGCAGCAGACCCAGAGCAAGGCACGCCAGCTCGATACCGAGATCGACGCACTGCACAAGGCCTTCTTCACCTACACCCAGCGTTACGAGGAAGCCCGTGGCGAGCGCCTGCTGGCCGGCGATGTGTCCAACGCACGGGTACTCAGTGCACCCTATGAGCCGGCCGAACCGGCCTTTCCCAAGCCCATGCTGATCATTCCGTTCGGGATGCTCACCGGTCTGCTGCTGGGTATCGCCCTGGTGTACGTGCGGGAGTTCTTTGACCATCGCTTCAAACACCCTGCGCAGATCACCCATCAGCTGGGCTTGCCAGTACTGCTGGTGATCAACGACCAGACCCCGGAAACCCCCAACCCGCACAAGGGCTGGTCGCTGCCACGGCTGGTGCACTGGGTGCGCAATTGAACGCAGCCCGGACCCCGCCGCGGCCGATCATCCACCTGCTGGGCAGCGGTGGGTTCTATGGTGCCGAACGGATGTTGCTGGACCACTGCCAGGCTACCCCGGGACAGCACCTGGTGCTGTTTCTCGGGGCTCCGGCCGACCTGCTGGCGCGTTTTCGCGCCGCTGGGGTCGACTGCCGTACCTGCGATGGGCTCGCGGCCTTGTGGCGTGAACTGCGCCAGTTGCGCCAACAGCAGCCGTTGATCAACAGCCACAACTTCAAGGGCCTGGTGTTCGGCTGGCTGGCTGCGACCCGCTGGCGACTGCCGATGCTTGCCACCCAGCACGGTTTTACCCCCAGCAGCCGCAAGCAGCGCCTGTACACCTGGCTGAGCCTGCAACTGTGCCGCACGCCGACCATCGACCAGGTGATCTGTGTGGCCGAAAGCATCAAGGCCATTCATTGCCGCGCCGGTGTGGCGCAGCACAAGTTGCGGGTGATCCCCAACGGCCTGCCCGAAGCCGATGCCCTGCCCCCGCGCCACCACGCCGATGGCCGCTGGCTGGCCGGCTTTGTGGGGCGCCTGAGCCAGGAAAAGGGCCCGGACCTGTTCCTCGACAGCCTGATCCCGCTGTGCCAGCGCCACCCTGGGCTGGACGCCGTGATGCTCGGCGACGGCCCGCAGCGCGAAGCCCTGCAGGCGCGCATCGATGCCGCCGGGATGAACGAACGCATTCGCCTGCCCGGCTTTCAGCGCGACATGCGCCAGTGGATGGCGCGCCTGGATGCCTTGGTGATCAGCTCGCGCACCGAAGGCACGCCAATGATCCTGCTGGAGGCCATGCAGGATGGCGTACCGGTGGTGGCCTTTGGCGTGGGCGGCATCCCGGATGTCATCGAACATGGGCGCAACGGCCTGCTCGCCTCGCCCCTGGCGGTGCAGGCGCTGGCCGCAGGGCTGGAGGCGCTGATGCTCGACCCGGCCCAGACCGCCGAGCTGGTCGCCCAGGCCCGATGCACCCAACGTGAACGTTATCACCTGCCTACGCTGGCGCAACGCTGGGCCCAGGTCTACCTGGGCACCGCCAAGGAGACTTGCGCATGATCATTCCCCTGTCGTTGATCGTTCTGGTGGCGCTGGTATGCGTGGGCTTGCTGGTCAGCCCCTACCCGTTCCTGGCCCCGGGTGCAGTGGTCGGCCTGGCCGGGCTGCTGGCGCTGTACCGACGCCCGGCCTGGGGGCTGATGGCGATCATCACCCTGGTGCCGCTCGAAGGCCTGTTCAAGGAAGGCGAGCTGTCGGCGACCAAATTCATCGGTGCCGCGCTGGCCCTGGTGCTGGTGCTGCAACTGGCGATCGGACAGTTGCCTGGCGAGCGCCTGCGTACGTCGATGTGGCGCCTGCTGCTGGCCTTTCTGGCCTGCTACCTGCTGAGCTTTGTGGTCAGCGACAGCAGCGAGATGTCTCTTGGGCACTTTCGTGAGCTGGCGGTCGGCCTCCTGTTGTTCGCCATCACCTTGCTGATCGGCCGCGAGCTGAACCTGCCGATGATGTGCCGCCTGGTGACCCTGAGCGTCGGGCTGGCCTGTGCCATGGCCATGTTCTCGGCCAAGTACCAGGACGAGGGCCGCGCCTCCGGCCTGCTCGAAGACCCCAACGTATTTGCCATGTTGATTGCCATTGCCGTGCCGCTGGCACTGTGGCTGGTGCTCAACAGCCCCGGTCGGGCGCAGCGACTGTTCTGGATCGCGTGCTGCTGCCTGCTGTTCGCCGGCATGACCAAGACCAATTCGCGCTCGGGGCTGGTGGTGCTGCTGATCAGCCTGGTCATCGCGCTGGTGCACTACCGCGATCAACTCACCCGCATACGCCCGCGTCACCTGGGCTTTGCCATGCTGGGCCTGGCGATCGTGCTGCCGCTGGCGATTGCGGTGATGCCCGACACCTACATTGCGCGTATCCAGTCTCTGGCGCTGCTCAAGTCCGGGGTCAATGCCTACAAGGATGACTCGCTGGGCCGGCGTGCGTCGTACATCGTGGTCGGCAGCAAGATGATCCGCGAGCACCCGGTGCTCGGCACAGGCCCCGGCACCTTCCCCCTGCATTACGCCACCACCGGCTACGCCAAGGCGTTCTCGGCCAACCGCAAGGTCGGTGACCTGTATCGTCGCGCACACAATACCTACCTGGAAATCTTCAGCGAAGTCGGCATACCCGCCGGCCTGCTGTTGTCGG
>NZ_JAAHBU010000411.1 GCF_010671725.1 Pseudomonas brassicae
TTGCCAGCGAAGGGCGCGACGCGCTCTCACTCTGGAATCGATTTTTTAGTTATATAAAAATTCTTAAATAGTATTTTTAAGAATATTCGACCCTCTCTAAGATTGCCCTCAAGCCAGGCGCAGTCGTCCCCTTCAGATGCAGCTGCACGGCACCCCTTATTTCCAGGAGCACGAGCATGAGCGCATCCCTGCGTAGCGTTGACGGACAGGACGAAGCCACCATTCTGCGCGAGATCCAGAGCGCCTTGCGCGACCTGCGCTTTGGCGCGGTGGAAATCACCGTGCACAACGCCCAGGTCGTTCAGATCGAACGCAAGGAAAAATTCCGCCTGCAAAGCCCGGGCAACAAGCCCAGCTGATTCAGCCACCCAATTAGAAAAAAATACGCCAATCGGGAGCTTCACCATGTCCATTCGCCGTTATGCCCTGGCCGCCCTCGCCAGCGCCGTTTTTGCCGGTTCCGCCATCGCCAAGGACTACGAGCTGTTGAACGTGTCCTACGACCCGACCCGCGAGCTGTACCAGCAGTACAACGCAGAATTCATCAAGCACTGGCAGCAGGCGCATCCCGACGACAAGGTGAAGATCCAGCAGTCCCATGGTGGCTCGGGCAAGCAGGGCCGTGCGGTGATCGACGGCCTGCGCGCCGACGTGGTGACCCTGGCCCTGGCCGGCGACATCGACGAAATCGCCAAGCTCGGCAAGACCCTCCCGGAAAACTGGCAGACCCGCCTGCCGGACGCCAGCACCCCGTACACCTCGACCATCGTGTTCCTGGTACGCAAGGGCAACCCCAAGGGCATCAAGGACTGGGGCGACCTGATCAAGAACGACGTGTCGGTGATCACGCCCAACCCGAAAACCTCCGGCGGCGCGCGCTGGAACTTCCTCGCCGCCTGGGCCTACGGCCTGAAGGCCGGCGGCAGCGAAGCCAAGGCCCAGGAATACGTGCAGGCGCTGTTCAAGCACGTGCCGGTACTGGACACCGCGCCCGCGGCTCGACCATCACCTTCGTCAACAACGGTCAGGGTGACGTGTTGCTGGCCTGGGAAAACGAAGCCTTCCTGGCGCTCAAGGAAGACGGTGGCGCCGACAAGTTCGACATCGTCGTGCCGTCGCTGTCGATCCTGGCCGAGCCGCCGGTGGCGGTGGTCGACAAGAACGCTGCCAAGAAAGGCAACGAGCAGATCGCCGAGGAATACCTCAAGCACCTCTACAGCCCTGCCGGCCAGAAGATCGCCGCCGAGAACTTCTACCGCCCGCGTGACGCCAAGGTCGCCGCCGAGTACGCCAAGCAGTTCCCCAAACTGGACCTGGTGACTATCGACAAAGACTTCGGTGGCTGGAAGACTGCCCAACCCAAGTTCTTCAACGATGGTGGTGTGTTCGACCAGATCTACACGGCGCAGTGATGCGTGGCCGTTAGGATAATCGCCATTCAGTAGCCAGCATGGGCCCGGGATTCGTCTCGGGCTTCATGCGTTCAACCAGGGACTTTTATGTCGCGTCGTATCTCCCCCGTCATACCCGGCTTCGGGCTGACGCTGGGCTACACCTTGGTGTACCTCAGCCTGATAGTGCTCATACCACTGGCGGCCATGTTCGTGCATGCCGCGCAGCTCACCTGGGACCAGTTCTGGGCCATCGTCACCGCACCGCGGGTGCTGGCGGCGCTCAAGCTCAGTTTCAGTACCGCGTTCTATGCCGCGCTGATCAACGGCGTGATCGGCACCTTGCTGGCCTGGGTGCTGGTGCGCTACACCTTCCCGGGGCGCAAGATCATCGATGCGATGATCGACCTGCCGTTCGCGCTGCCCACGGCGGTGGCCGGTATCGCGCTGACCGCACTGTATGCGCCGTCCGGGCTGGTGGGCCAGTTCGCCACCGACCTGGGCTTCAAGATTGCCTACACGCCGCTGGGCATCACCTTGGCGCTGACCTTCGTGACCTTGCCGTTCGTGGTGCGCACGGTGCAGCCGGTACTGGCCGACATCCCGCGTGAAGTCGAGGAAGCCGCCGCGTGCCTGGGCGCCAAGCCCCTGCAGGTGTTCCGCTACGTGCTGGCGCCGGCCCTGTTGCCGGCCTGGCTGACCGGCTTTGCGCTGGCCTTTGCACGGGGCGTGGGCGAGTACGGCTCGGTGATCTTCATCGCCGGCAACATGCCGATGAAGACCGAGATCCTGCCGTTGCTGATCATGGTCAAGCTCGACCAGTACGACTACACCGGCGCCACCGCCATCGGCGTGATGATGCTGGTGGTTTCCTTCATCCTGCTGCTGCTGATCAACCTGTTGCAGCGGCGCATCGAAACCCCTTGAAGGAGGCCTGAGCCATGTCTACGTCAACACTTGGTGTGGCCGCTTCGGCCAATGCTGCCCGCCGTGGCAGCGCTGTTTCACGGCGCGTGCTGATCGGCCTCGGCTGGTTGATCTTCGCGCTGTTCCTGCTGCTGCCGCTGTTCATCGTGGTGTCCCAGGGCCTGAAGATGGGCCTGGGTACCTTTTTCGAGGCGATCTTCGAGCCTGATGCGCTGTCGGCGCTCAAGCTCACCCTGATCGCGGTGGCCATCTCGGTGCCGCTGAACCTGGTGTTCGGGGTCAGTGCGGCCTGGTGCGTGAGCAAGTACAGCTTCCGTGGCAAGAGCATCCTGGTGACCCTGATCGACCTGCCGTTCTCGGTGTCGCCGGTGATCGCGGGCCTGGTCTACGTGCTGATGTTCGGCGCGCAGGGCTTCTTCGGCCCGTGGCTGCAAGACCATGACATCCAGATCGTGTTCGCCTTGCCGGGCATCGTGCTGGCGACCATCTTCGTCACTGTGCCGTTCGTGGCGCGCGAGCTGATCCCGCTGATGCAGGAGCAGGGCACCCAGGAAGAGGAGGCCGCGCGCCTGCTCGGGGCCAACGGCTGGCAGATGTTCTGGCACGTCACCGTGCCCAACATCAAATGGGGCCTGATCTATGGCGTGGTGCTGTGTACGGCGCGGGCCATGGGCGAGTTCGGTGCGGTGTCGGTGGTGTCCGGGCATATTCGCGGGGTGACCAACACCTTGCCGCTGCATGTCGAGATCCTCTACAACGAATACAACCATGTCGCGGCTTTCAGCGTGGCCAGCCTGTTGCTGATCCTGGCGCTCTTCATCCTGCTGCTCAAGCAGTGGAGCGAGTCTCGCATTAACCGTCTGCGCCAAAGCGCAGCGGAGGAATAATTCATGTCGATCGAAGTTCGTAACGTCAGCAAGCGCTTCAACGCTTTCCAGGCCCTGGACAGCATCAACCTGGATATCCACAGCGGCGAGCTGGTGGCACTGCTGGGCCCGTCGGGCTGTGGCAAGACCACCTTGCTGCGCATCATTGCCGGGCTGGAAACCCCGGACCAGGGCAGCATCGTGTTCCATGGCGAAGACGTGTCGGGGCACGACGTGCGTGATCGCAACGTCGGTTTCGTGTTCCAGCACTACGCGCTGTTCCGCCACATGAGCGTGTTCGACAACGTCGCCTTCGGCCTGCGCATGAAGCCCAAGGGCGAGCGCCCGAGCGAAAGCCGGATTGCCGAGAAGGTGCATGAGCTGCTGAGCATGGTGCAGCTGGACTGGCTCAGCGACCGCTACCCCGAGCAGCTGTCGGGCGGCCAGCGCCAGCGTATTGCGCTGCGCGGGCGTTGGCGGTGGAGCCCAAGGTGCTGCTGCTGGACGAGCCGTTCGGTGCGCTGGATGCCAAGGTGCGCAAAGAGCTGCGCCGCTGGTTGGCGCGCCTGCACGAAGACATCAACCTGACCTCGGTGTTCGTGACCCACGACCAGGAAGAAGCCATGGAAGTGGCGGACCGCATCGTGGTGATGAACAAGGGCGTGATCGAGCAGATCGGCTCGCCGGGCGAGGTGTACGAGAACCCGGCCAGCGATTTCGTCTACCACTTCCTCGGCGATTCGAACCGTCTGCACCTGAGCGAGGACCACCACGTGCTGTTCCGTCCGCATGAAGTGTCGCTGTCGCGGCATGAGGTGGAAGGCCACCATGCGGCTGAAGTGCGTGATATCCGGCCGCTGGGCGCGACCACGCGGGTGACGCTGAAGGTAGAAGGGCAGAGCGAGCTGATCGAGGCGGAAGTGGTCAAGGATCACGACAGCCTGACCAACCTGGCGCGTGGCGAAACGTTGTTCTTCAAACCGAAGGTGTGGCAGAAGGTCGGCAACATCTGAGGCCTCTCGGGCCTCTTCGCTGGCAAGCCAGCTCCCACAGGGTTATCACTCAGCCTGAGAGCAGTGGGGTAACTGTGGGAGCTGGCTTGCCAGCGATGGGCCGCGCAGCGGCCCTGGGCCTCACCACACCCCGATCTTCACCAGGCTATCCGCCTGCGGCTCCCC
>NZ_JAAHBU010000412.1 GCF_010671725.1 Pseudomonas brassicae
ACGTGCCGCCGCACAAGCGCGACATCGGCATGGTGTTCCAGAACTATGCGCTGTTCCCGCACATGACCGTGTCCGAGAACCTGGCCTTCCCCCTGAGCGTGCGCAACCTGAGCAAGACCGACATCAGCGAGCGGGTCAAGCGCGTGCTCAACATGGTCCAGCTCGATGCGTTCGCCCAGCGCTACCCTGGCCAGCTCTCCGGTGGTCAGCAGCAGCGTGTGGCCCTGGCCCGCGCGCTGGTGTTCGAGCCCCAATTGGTACTGATGGACGAACCGCTGGGCGCGCTCGACAAGCAACTGCGTGAACACATGCAGATGGAGATCAAGCACCTGCACCAGCGTCTGGGCGTGACCGTGGTCTACGTGACCCACGACCAGGGCGAAGCGCTGACCATGTCCGACCGCGTCGCGGTGTTCCACCAGGGCGAGATCCAGCAGATCGCCGACCCGCGCACGCTTTATGAAGAGCCGAAGAACACCTTCGTCGCCAACTTCATCGGCGAGAACAACCGCATCAATGGCCGCCTGCTTAGCCAGACCGGCGATCGCTGCCTGGTGTCGCTGGCCCGTGGCGAGCAGGTCGAGGCGCTGGCCGTGAACGTCGGCCAGCCTGGCGAGCCGGTAACCCTGTCGATCCGGCCGGAGCGCGTGCGCCTGAATGGCCACAGCGAAAGCTGCGTCAACCGCTTCTCCGGGCGGGTGGCGGAATTCATCTATCTGGGCGACCACGTGCGGGTCCGTCTGGAAGTGTGCGGCAAGGCCGATTTCTTCGTGAAGCAGCCCATCGCCGAACTCGACCCGGCACTGGCCGTGGGCGATGTGGTACCGCTGGGCTGGGAGGTCGAGCACGGTCGTGCGCTCGATCCTATTCTGGAAGCCCACTGAGGTTTGCTTCACCAACCCCCTGCAACGTGGAGAAAATAATAATGCTCAAGCACTTGAAGCTGACCGCCCTGACCGTGGGCCTGTTCGCTGCAACCCAGGCCATGGCGGCGGCCGACCTGACCGTGGTTTCCTTTGGCGGCGCGAACAAGGCTGCCCAGGTCAAGGCGTTCTATGAGCCGTGGGAAAAGGCCGGCAACGGCAAGATCGTGGCAGGTGAGTACAACGGTGAGATGGCCAAGGTCAAAGCCATGGTCGACACCAAGAGCGTGAGCTGGAACCTGGTGGAGGTGGAGTCGCCGGAACTGGCCCGCGGCTGTGACGAAGGCATGTTCGAAGAAATCGATCCGGCGCTGTTCGGCGATGAGGCCGACTATGTGCCGGGCGCTATCCAGCCGTGCGGTGTCGGCTTCTTCGTGTGGTCCACGGTGATGGCCTACAACGCCGACAAGCTCAAGACTGCACCGACCAGCTGGGCAGACTTCTGGGACACCAAGACCTTCCCGGGCAAGCGTGGCCTGCGCAAGGGCGCCAAGTACACCCTGGAGTTCGCCCTGATGGCCGACGGTGTCGCGCCCAAGGATGTGTACAAGGTGCTGGGCACCAAGGAAGGCCAGGACCGCGCCTTCAAGAAACTCGATCAGCTCAAGCCAAGCATCCAGTGGTGGGAAGCCGGTGCACAGCCACCGCAATACCTGGCCTCGGGTGATGTGGTGATGAGTTCGGCCTACAACGGTCGCATCGCTGCGGTGCAGAAAGAAAGCAACCTGAAAGTGGTGTGGAACGGCGGCATCTACGATTTCGATGCCTGGGCCATTCCAAAAGGCGCGAAGAACCTCGAAGACGCGAAGAAGTTCATCGCCTACTCGGTCACGCCCGAGCAGCAGAAGGTCTACTCGCAGAACATTGCCTACGGTCCGGCCAATACCAAGGCGGTCGCGCTGCTGTCCGACGAGATCAAGAAGGACATGCCGACCACCCCGGAAAACATCGCCAACCAGGTGCAGATCGACGTGGCGTTCTGGGCGGACAACAGCGAGCAGCTGGAACAACGCTTCAACGCCTGGGCGGCCAAGTAAGCCGTGCCGATGGGGCGTCAGCATTGTGCTGACGCCTCTTGTTCCCAAGATTTTCGGAGTTCGTTATGGCCATCGCAGTGCCCCTGAACGAAGGCGCAGGTTCCAACCTCAAGAAGCGTCTGGCGCGCGCCGAGCGGGTCAACCGCTGGAAGGCGAAGGCGCTGATCGCGCCCCTGGCGCTGTTTCTGTTGCTGGTTTTCCTCGTGCCGATTGCTGCGCTGCTGTACAAGAGCGTGGGTAACCCCGAGGTGGTCGGCGGCTTGCCGCGCACCGTGGTGGCCGTGGCTGAGTGGGATGGCAAGAGCCTCCCGGGCGAGCCGGTGTACAAGGCGCTCAGCGAGGACCTCGCCGAATCGCGCAAGAACCAGACACTGGGCGACCTGTCCAAGCGCCTGAACATGGAGCTGGCCGGCTACCGCAGCCTGATCGCCAAGACCGCCCGTGCCTTGCCGTTCAAGACCGAGCCAGCCTCCTATAAAGAAGCATTGCAGGAGCTCGACGAGCGCTGGGGCGACCCTGCGTACTGGCAGGCGATCCGCCGCAACACCAGCAGCGTGACCCCGTTCTACCTGCTGGCTTCGGTGGACCACCGCATCGATGACCTGGGCGAACTGGCGCCCACCACCCCGGACCAGGCGATCTACCTCGATATCTTCGCCCGCACCCTGTGGATGGGGCTGGTGATCACCGTGATCTGCCTGGCCCTGGCCTATCCGCTGGCCTATCTGCTGGCCAACCTGCCGACCCGGCAGAGCAACCTGCTGATGATCCTGGTGTTGCTGCCGTTCTGGACCTCGATCCTGGTACGGGTGGCCGCGTGGATTGTGCTGCTGCAGTCCGGCGGGCTGATCAACAGTGCGCTGATGGCAGTGGGGCTGATCGACAAGCCGCTGGAGCTGGTGTTCAACCGCACCGGTGTGTACATCTCCATGGTGCACATCCTGTTGCCGTTCATGATCTTGCCGATCTACAGCGTGATGAAGGGGATCTCGCCGACCTACATGCGTGCGGCGATCTCGCTGGGTTGCCATCCATTCGCCAGCTTCTGGCGTGTGTACCTGCCGCAGACCTATGCCGGTGTCGGTGCCGGTTGCCTGCTGGTGTTCATCCTGGCGATCGGCTACTACATCACCCCGGCACTGCTGGGCAGCCCTAACGACCAGATGGTCAGCTACTTTGTCGCCTTCTACACCAACACCAGCATCAACTGGGGCATGGCCACCGCGCTGGGCGGGTTGCTGTTGCTGGCCACTGTGCTGCTGTACCTGATCTATAGCTGGCTGGTGGGCGCAAGCCGCCTGCGTCTGAGCTGAGGAGCGTTGTCATGCTGAGCCCTTACATGTCGCCCGTCGAGCGGGTCTGGTTCTACAGCTTGCGCATCCTTTGCGGGCTGGTGCTGTTGTTCCTGGTGTTGCCGGTGCTGGTGATCATCCCGCTGTCGTTCAACTCGGGCAGCTTCCTGGTGTACCCGCTGCAGGGCTTCTCGCTGCAGTGGTACCAGGA
Organism: Pseudomonas brassicae; assembly: GCF_010671725.1. GTDB lineage: Bacteria > Pseudomonadota > Gammaproteobacteria > Pseudomonadales > Pseudomonadaceae > Aquipseudomonas > Aquipseudomonas brassicae. The sequence goes on from NZ_JAAHBU010000412.1 coordinate 3,464, forward strand.
CTTCTTCGGCTCGGCCGAATGGATGCGCGCCTTGAAGAACAGCATCATCGTGGCGCCGGCAGCGACGCTGCTGGCCATGGTGTTCGGCACCCTGGCCTCGATCGGCCTGACCCGCGGCGACTTCCCCGGCAAATCGCTGGTGATGGCGCTGGTGATCTCGCCGATGGTGGTGCCGGTGGTGATCATCGGTGTCGCCAGCTACCTGTTCTTCGCCCCGCTGGGCATGGGCAACAGTTTCACCTCGCTGATCCTGGTGCATGCGGTGCTGGGTGTGCCGTTCGTGATCATCACGGTGTCGGCGACCTTGCAGGGCTTCAACCACAACCTGGTGCGGGCTGCGGCGAGTCTCGGCGCTTCGCCGGTGACGGCGTTCCGTCGGGTGACCCTGCCGCTGATCGCGCCGGGGGGTGATCTCGGGGGCGCTGTTCGCCTTCGCGACCTCGTTCGACGAGGTGGTGGTGACGCTGTTCCTCGCCGGGCCTGAGCAGGCTACGCTGCCGCGCCAGATGTTCAGCGGTATCCGCGAGAACCTGAGCCCGACCATCGCGGCGGCGGCAACCTTGCTGATCGCGTTCTCGGTGGTGCTGTTGCTGACCCTGGAATGGCTGCGTGGGCGCAGCGAGAAGATGCGGACCCAGCAGCCCGGTTGAGGCTGGGGCGCTCTTCGCTGGCAAGCCAGCTCCCACACGGTTCTGCGGCGTTCGCAAAATCTGTGGGCGCTGCTTGCAGCGAAGGCCACACTGCCGATCCATCGTCAGGCTTGATGCCCGTCAGCCCCCTGACGGTTTGCCTGAGGTACAATGCGCGCCACCGTGATTCTGCCCAACAGGTGCGCCATGCAGCCCTACGCTATTGCCCCCTCCATTCTTTCTGCCGACTTTGCCCGCCTGGGCGAGGAAGTCGACAAGGTGCTCGAAGCCGGCGCCGATATCGTCCACTTCGACGTGATGGACAACCACTACGTACCCAACCTGACCATCGGCCCGATGGTGTGCAGCGCGCTGCGCAAGTACGGCGTGACCGCGCCGATCGACGCCCACCTGATGGTCTCGCCGGTCGACCGCATCATCGGCGACTTCATCGAAGCCGGCGCCACCTACATCACCTTCCACCCCGATGCCACCCTGCACGTCGATCGCTCGCTGCAGCTGATCCGTGACGGCGGCTGCAAGGCGGGGCTGGTGTTCAACCCGGCCGCCTCGCTGGACGCGCTCAAGTACGTGATGGACAAGGTCGACATGATCCTGCTCATGAGCGTCAACCCAGGTTTTGGCGGGCAGAAGTTCATCCCCGCCACCCTCGACAAGCTGCGCGAAGCACGCGCGCTGATCGATGCCAGCGGGCGTGATATCCGCCTGGAGATCGACGGTGGCGTCAACGTCAACAACATCCGCGAGATCGCGCGGCCGGTGCCGACACCTTCGTGGCCGGCTCGGCGATCTTCAATGCCCCGGATTACAAAGAGGTGATTGCCAGGATGCACGCCGAATTGGCTCTGGCCCGCCCATGAGCGGCTTCGAGCAGCTGTTCCCCGGGAGCCTGCCCAAGCTGGTGATGTTCGATCTGGATGGCACCCTGATCGACTCGGTGCCGGACCTTGCGGCTGCCGTGGACCACATGTTGCTCGAAATGGGCCGCCCGCCCGCCGGCCTCGCCGCTGTGCGCGAGTGGGTCGGCAACGGTGCGCCGGTGCTGGTGCGCCGCGCCCTGGCCGGCAGCATCGAGCATGCCGAGGTCGACGACGACGAGGCCGCGCGCGGCCTCGAACTGTTCATGCAGGCCTACGCCGACGGCCATGAGCTGACGGTGGTGTACCCGGGCGTGCGCGACACGCTCAAATGGCTGCACAAGCAGGGCGTGGAAATGGCCCTGATCACCAACAAGCCGGAGCGTTTTGTCGCGCCGCTGCTGGACCAGATGAAGATCGGCCGGTATTTCCGCTGGATCATCGGCGGCGATACCCTGCCGCAGAAAAAGCCCGACCCGGCCGCGCTGCTGTTTGTCATGCAAATGGCCAACGTACCGGCGCAGCAGGCGCTGTTCGTGGGCGATTCGCGCAGTGATGTGCTCGCCGCCAAGGCCGCTGGCGTGCAGTGCGTGGCGCTCAGTTACGGCTACAACCATGGCCGCCCGATCAGCGAAGAGTCGCCTGCACTGGTGATCGATGACCTGCGCGCACTGCTGCCTGGTTGCTTAGATTCGGCCACTGAGCTAATGTCGGACGATCAATTTCCCCCTGATAGAGATTCCATCGTGGTGGCACCCGGCAAACTCTGGATGAAAGTCATCAAGGCCCTGGCCCGTTGGCGTTGGCGCGCCTGACTTCTTTCTGGCCGGCCTGATCCGGCGCGTTTGCCCGTACGACCTATTGCCCCATTGCCACGAGGCTATCATGACCCGCGAAGAATTCCTGCGCCTGGCCGCTGCCGGCTACAACCGCATTCCCCTGGCCTGCGAAACCCTGGCCGACTTCGACACGCCGCTGTCGATCTACCTGAAACTGGCCGACCAGCCCAACTCCTACCTGCTCGAATCGGTGCAGGGCGGCGAGAAGTGGGGGCGTTACTCGATCATCGGCCTACCGTGCCGCACCGTGTTGCGGGTGCATGACCATCAGGTGCGCATCACTCACGATGGCGTCGAGATCGAGCAGCACGAGGTCGAAGACCCGCTAGCGTTCGTCGAAGCGTTCAAGGAACGCTACAACGTACCGACCATCACCGGCCTGCCGCGTTTCAATGGCGGCCTGGTGGGGTACTTCGGCTATGACTGCGTGCGCTATGTCGAGAAGCGCCTGGGCAAGTGCCCGAACCCGGACCCGCTGGGTGTACCGGATATCCTGCTGATGGTCTCCGATGCGGTCGTGGTGTTCGACAACCTGGCGGGCAAGATGCACGCATCGTGCTCGCGACCCTGCGCAGGACAACGCCTACGAAAACGGCCTGGCGCGTCTTGAAGCGCTGCTCGAACAACTGCGCCAGCCGCTCGCCCCCGCGCCGCGGCCTGGCGCTGGGCGGCCCACAGGCGGCCGAGCCGGCGTTTCGCTCCAGCTTCACCCAGGCGACTACGAGCGTGCCGTCGACACGGTCAAGGAATATATCCTGGCCGGCGACTGCATGCAGGTCGTGCCGTCGCAGCGCAT
>NZ_JAAHBU010000413.1 GCF_010671725.1 Pseudomonas brassicae
TTTTTCAGATCAAGGCAAATGGTCGTCCAGCACCTTGTTCTTCCAGCCGTCATTGCCCGGCAGCAGCAGGTTCAAGCCGATCGCTACCACCGCGCACAGCGCGATGCCCTTCAGGCCCCAGTCATCCGGGCCGGTGCCGGTGCCGACCAGTACGCCACCAATGCCGAACACCAGGGTCACCGACACGATCACCAGATTGCGCGCTTCGCTCAGGTCGATCTTGTGGCGGATCATGGTGTTCATCCCCACGGCCGCAATCGAACCGAACAGCAGGCACAGGATGCCACCCATTACCGGCACCGGAATGCTCTGCAGCAAGGCGCCGAACTTGCCCACGAAGGCCAGGCTGATGGCGAAGATCGCCGCCCAGGTCATGATCTTCGGGTTGTAGTTCTTGGTCAGCATCACCGCGCCCGTCACTTCCGCATAGGTCGTGTTGGGCGGCCCGCCGAACAGGCCGGCTGTGGTGGTGGCGATGCCGTCACCCAGCAGGGTGCGATGCAGGCCAGGCTTTTTCAGGTAGTCGCGGCCGGTCACGCTGCCCACCGCGATCACTCCGCCGATGTGTTCGATTGCCGGGGCCAGGGCCACCGGCACGATGAACAGGATCGCCTGCCAGTTGAAGGCCGGGGCGGTGAAGTGCGGCAGGGCCAGCCACGGCGCTGCACCGATCTTGGCCGTGTCCACCACGCCAAAGTAGAACGACAGGCCAAAGCCCACCAGTACGCCGGCCAGAATCGGCACCAGGCGGAACATGCCCTTGCCGAACACGGCCACGACCAGGGTGGTGAGCAGCGCCGGCATCGAGATCATCATCGCGGTGCTGTAGGGCAGCAGCTCGGCCCCGTCACCGGCTTTGCC
>NZ_JAAHBU010000414.1 GCF_010671725.1 Pseudomonas brassicae
CAGCCATCGAGGGTGTCAGCCGGCAGTGCCAGGTTCAGCTCGGCCTGGGTGGCCCGTGGCGTGGTGCTCAGCGGCTCGCGGCTGACCAGCGGGTTGTCGGCCTGCAACGAGGCCGGCAGCGGGTCGTGCGGCGTGAGGTCGGCAGGCTCGGGCAGCGCGCTGATCTGCTCGGCCACCTGCCTGAAATGCGCCTGGTCGGTGTGCACCTGACGCAGCAACTCGGCGCTGTCGGGCCCGGCGTGAGGGCTGGCCTCAAGGCTTTGCGTACGTGCCTGCGCCGCACTGAACAGGCCATTTGCACGGGGGTCGTCGCGCTCTCCAGGGACCACCGGGGCAACGCGGCTTGTCGGTATCGTCGGGTTGACCGGGTTGACCGGGTTGATCGGAGTGACCGGGTTCACCGGGTCGACAGGGTTTACCGGATCTACCGGATCAACTGGATCTACCGGATCAACAGGTGTGGTCTTGCCAGTCAGGCTGACCTGCGTCTGATAGTCGCGCTGTTCAGTTCGCCGTCGTTCAGGCTGACGCGCAGGTTGACCTGGCTGCCCGCAGTGCCGCCGTCATTGGTGTAGGTCAACTGGCGCACCAGCAGGTTGACCTGGGCGGTGCTCAGCGCCGCGTCAATGTTCAGCTTCAGCGTGCCGTTGGCGTCGCTCAAGCGCGCCACGGCCACGTCGTCGAGGAACACTTGCCCCTCGCGCAGGGTGAAGCCGTTGCCGTCCTTGAAGCCGAAGTGGTCTTGCGCCGAGCTACCGCCCACGCGCTCCACCACCAGCGTTGCATCTTTGTAGTTGCCGGCACCGGCATTGAGTGCGTCGAGTTCTGCGTCACTCAGTTGAAGGTTGGGCAGCAGTACCACGGCCGGGCCGTCGGCCTGGTACACCGGGTTTTTCAGGCCCGGCGCATCGAGCAGGGCCAGGCCCTGGCCGATCACCAGCACGCTGCCGTCGGCCCCCACCTGCAGGGCACTGGCGTTGCTCAATGCACTGGCCTGGGTGCGGTTGATGCTGTCGACCCACGCCAGGGCACCGTGGGTGCTGTAGCGGCTGACGCTGCCGCTGGCGAGGCTGACGTACAGCACATTGCCGTCGGCGCCCAGCACCATGTCGCTGACCCCGGCGACCTGCTGGCTGCTCACGCGGGTGAGGCTGGCGTTGGCCGGATCGAAGCTGAACTGTTGCAGCAGATCGCCGCTGTAGAGGTACAGGGTGCGTCCGTCGGGCGCTACCTGCAGCTGCTTGTTGTCGCCTTCCAGGCTGATGCGGTTGC
>NZ_JAAHBU010000415.1 GCF_010671725.1 Pseudomonas brassicae
CCCCCCATTGGTTCGCCGCCACCATGGGCACCGGTGTGCTGGCCCTGGCATTGCCGCAGGCGCTGCCCGCGCTGGCGGGCGTGGCCGAGATGCTGTGGTTGTTGAGCATTGGCCTGTTTGTGCTGTTCAGCGTGCTGTACGCCGCGCGTTGGGTCATGTTCTTCGACGAGGCGCGTCGCATCTTTGCCCATTCCACGGTCTCGATGTTTTTCGGCACCATTCCGATGGGGCTGGCAACGCTGCTCAATGGTGCACTGGTGTTTGGTATCGCACGCTGGGGCAACGGCCTTGTGCCGTGGGTCGAGGCCCTTTGGTGGTTGGACGTTGCACTGGCATTGCTGTGTGGCGTGGCCATTCCGTACCTGATGTTCACCCGCCAGGAGCACAGCATCGACCAGATGACCGCGGTATGGCTGTTGCCGGTGGTGGCGGCTGAGGTGGCGGCGGCCAGTGGTGGCCTGCTGGCCCCGCACCTGGTGGATGCGCATCAGCAGTTTCAGGTGCTGATCACCAGCTATGTGCTGTGGGCGGTGTCGTTGCCGGTGGCGTTCAGCATCCTGACCATCCTGATGCTGCGCATGGCGTTGCACAAATTGCCGCCAGCGAGCATGGCG
>NZ_JAAHBU010000416.1 GCF_010671725.1 Pseudomonas brassicae
TTTTTGTTTTTCCAGTTGGTGGTACTTGCCGTCCTTGTCCCACTGGTAGACCACGTAGTCGGAAACCGTCAGGTCGCCCTTGCGTCCCATTTCTTCTCGCCCATCACGGTTTTCACCGGGTTGGCCTTGAGCCACTTGGCGGCCTCTTCGCCCTTGGTCGACTTGGCCCCGTTGAAGGCCGCAGCCAGCGCCTGGACCGACGCATAGGCATACAGGGTGTAGCCTTCGGGCTCGGTGCCGGACTTGCGGAACTCGTCCACCACCGCCTTGCTGTCGGGCAGCAGGCGCGGGTCGGCACCGAAGGTCATGTACACGCCATCGACGAACTTGGCGCCCCCGGCGGTGGCCACCAGTTCGTCGGTGACGATACCGTCATCGGACATGAACTTGACGTCGTTGAGCCCTGCCTCACGCAGTTGCCGCACCAGTGGGCCGGCTTCCGGGTGCAGGCCACCGAAGTAGACCACGTCGGCACCGGCGCCGCGGATCTTGGTGACCACCGCGCTGAAGTCCTTCTCGCCGCGGGTCAGGCCTTCGTACAGCACCGGCTTGACGCCGCGTTTTCCAGCTGGCCTTGGTCGCATCGGCCAGGCCCTGGCCGTAGGTGTCCTTGTCGTGCAGTACCACGACCTTCTTGCCCTTGAGCACGTCAACGATGTAGTCGCCGGCCACGATGCCCTGCTGGTCGTCACGCCCGCACATGCGGAACATGGCACCCAGGCCACGCTCGGTGACCTGCGGGTTGGTCGAGCCGGGGGTGATCGCGATGATGCCGGCCTCGTCATACACCTCGGAGGCGGGAATGGTGTTGGAGGAACAGAAGTGCCCAACCACCCCCACGACCTTTTCCTGGTCGACCAGACGGTTGGCCACCGCAACCGCCTGCTTCGGCTCGCAGGCGTCATCGCCCTTGACCAGCACGATCTTCTCGCCGTTGACCCCGCCTGCGGCGTTGATCGTGTCGGCCGCCGCCTGGGCACCTTTCATGTACTGCTCGCCAAACGCCGCGTTGGCACCGGTCATCGGGCCCGCTACGCCGATCTTGATGTCGGCCTGTACGTACGAAGACACGCCCAGCGCCGTTGCCACGGCGAGGGCCAGAAAGCCTTTCTTGTAAAACGTCTGCGACATGAGGTGGTGCTCCTGAGTTTTTTTGGTTGGCACTACAACGTTCAGCAATTGCGATGAGCAAGCGCCGTGCCATTGGTTTTTT
>NZ_JAAHBU010000417.1 GCF_010671725.1 Pseudomonas brassicae
GCGCTCGATCTTGAGGGCGCGGGTGGATTCACGGCATGCACCTTCAAGGCCTGATGCGATTTCAAGGCATGCCTCTTCAGGCCTGATGCGATTTCAAGGCATGCCTCTTCAGGCCTTGATGTGATTTCAAGGCCTTGGAGGTTCGCCCGCAGATTTCAGTGGGGCTACCAGGCACCAGCCAACACATCTCCAGCGCCCCTGAAATCGAGCGCAACACGCTCTAGCCCTGCACAAGAACATTAATTAGAATCAGTCTCATTTGAATCATCCTTCGTGCAGGCTCTTGACATGACTGAAGCAGTGACGCCGACCGCGCCTACCCTGGAGGCCCTGTACCGCGAGCATCGCAGTTGGCTGGAAAACTGGCTGCGCCGGCGCATGGGCAACGCCTGGGATGCCGCCGACCTGAGCCAGGATACCTTCCTGCGGGTGTTCTGCAGTACCCAGCCACTGGCCGAAGTGCACGAACCTCGCGCCTATCTGCTGACCGTGGGCAAACGCCTGCTGAGCAATTTCTATACCCGCCGCACGCTCGAACAGGCCTACCTCGACGCGCTGGCCAACCTGCCACCCGACAACGTGCCTTCCCCCGAAAAGCGCTGGCTGCTGCTCGAAACCCTGCAAGCACTGGACGAACTGCTCGACGGCCTGTCCAGCCAGGTGCGCCGGCGTTCCTGCTGAGCCAGCTCGAAGGCCTGGGTTATCGCGCTATCGCCGAGCGCCTGCACGTGTCTGAGCGTACGGTCAAGCGCTACATGGCCCACGCCTACGAGCATTGCCTGATGGCAGACCTGTGATGCGCACACAACCGTCGAGCGACGCCCGTGAGGTCGCCCGCGCAGCCGCCCGCTGGCTGGCGCTGCTGGAGTCCGGCAGCGCCAGCGAGGGCGACCAGCGCAAGCTGCACGCCTGGCGCAACCAGTGCAGCAGCCACGAACACGCCTGGCAAAAGGCGCAAGCCCTGCGCCAACGTTTCAGCGGCCTGCCCACACAACTGGCCCTGGCCACCCTCGATCGCCCCGACCCCAACCGCCGCGCCCTGCTCAAGGGCACCCTCGGCCTGGCCGTGATGCTGCCCGCCGGCTGGCTGCTGGCACGACAACTGCCACTGGAGGCCTGGCGCGCCGATGTGCACACCGGCACCGGCGAACAGCGCCAGCTGACCCTGGCCGATGGCAGTACGCTACACCTGGACACAGCAAGCGCCGTCGATGTCGACCTCGGCAGCCGGCAACTGCGCCTGGTGCGCGGGGAGATCGCGCTCAAGGTCAGCGACGCCGCGCCGCTGGCGATTCAGGCACCGTACGGGCGCATCCTGGTCAGCCATAGCGAGGCCTGTGTGCGGCTTAACCCACACACCTGCGAGGTCTCGGTACTCAACGGCAGCGTGCAGGTACAACCGTTGCACGGCCCAGCACGCTCGCTGCACGCGGGCCAACGCCTCAGCCTGCGCGCCAGCGGTGCCGGCCCGGCGAGCACGTTCGATGTGCAACTGCCGGGCTGGCGTGAAGGGGTGTTGATGGCTCAGGACCAGCCGCTGGGCGATTTCCTGCGCGAGCTCGACCGCTACCGCCCTGGCGTGCTGCGCTGGGAGCCGGCGCTGGAGGCACTACGTGTGACCGGCAGCTTTCGCCTCGACAACACCGATCGCGTGCTGTCGCTGCTGGCGGCGAGCCTGCCGCTGGAGGTGCAGTCGCGCACGCGTTACTGGACAACGCTGGTCGCGCGCCCGGCGCCCAACAGCCTGGGTTGAAACGGCGCGTGGGCACCCCAGGTCTGGGGCCATCGCACTTTTTGCGGTTTTTCGGCTCTATTCATGGCCACGCCGCGCTGATCCCCAGCGTGGCCCGTGAATCCAGACCCGGTGCCGATGGTTTATCCGTTGACTGTTTTTCCCACGAGGGCGTCGCGCCAACTGATGGCCTGCGCACTCATCCTGTGTATCAGTGCCTGTAGCCAGCAGCAAGGGCGCGACATCGCCACGCAGCTGGGCAAGGGCAAGCCACAGGAACTGTTCCAGACCAGCGTCGACCGCATGGCGACCCTGTCGATGCAGGCCAACCTGCAAAGCCTCTACCTGCTGATGGGCAAGCTGTACCTGCGCAACCCCAACCAGTGGCGCCAGGCCGGCTACGCCGATGCGGCCAGCGCCGAGCGGCAGATCCGCCAGGCCATCGAGCAACGCCAGGGCCTGCCCAACCTGGGCGAACGCCGCGACCTGGCAGCGCTCAGCTACGCGCTCAGCCCGGAGTTCCAGGGCGACCGCGTGGGTGCGTTCATCTATGCCATCGGCAGCATGCTGGTGACCGCCCATGGCGGGCGCACCGAATTCTTCATCACCGACACCATCGATCCGCAGTTCGTCAGCAATGCCGCGCGCAATATCGAGAAGGCTACCTGGCTGCTGAGCCAGCGCCAGGACGCCAATGGCGTGCTGCTGCTGTTTTCCAACGAGATATCGGAGGAGGGCAGCAACCTGAGCTTTGCCGTGGAGTTCGGCAAGATCGTCGCGCGCCTGGACCTGCTGACGCAGATGCTCGACGAGCGCTACCGGCGCATCGGCCTGAACTACGCGCAAAGCCTGTTGCTGATGAACTTCCTGCCGGTGCAGTGAGGCGTCTGGCCTGCAGCGCGACTGAACCATCGCCGACCCTCCCGACCTAACCCAATACCATTCGGGAGGTGACGCATGCAAAACAACGGTTATATCTGGATCACGCTGGCGGTCGTTCTGGCACTGGTCGAACTGTGGGCGATCAGGACCATCATCACCAGCAAGGGCCGCGCCGAACGCAAGATGCTGTGGATCGTGCTGATCGTGTTCGTGCCGCTGCTGGGGCTGATCGTCTGGGGTGTGGCGGGGCCCAAGGCAATCAACAACGCCCAGGCCGGCAATTAACCCAAGGGTGCTTGCAGCAGTTGGTCGATGGCCTGGCGGTAGCGTTTGCCTGCCAGGCTCATGCTGTTGTTATGGGTGGCGCCGGGCACCAGCAGCAGGGTCTTGGGCTGTTGGGCGGCCTCGAACAGTTGCTCGCTGAAGCGCGGCGGCACGAAGCGGTCGTCCAGGCCGTGCACCACCAGTAGCGGCATGCCGATGCTGGCGATCTTGTCGATGGAATCGAATTTCTGCGACAGCAACCAGCGCACCGGCAGCGAGGTATTGGCCACTGCCGCCGCCACATCGCCCAGTGACGTGAAGCTGGACTCTATGATCAGGCCGCGCGCGGGTAACGGACGTTTGTCACGCCGCGCCTGTTGCGCCAGCTCGGCCGCCAGGTCGACGGCCACCGCGCCGCCCAGCGAGTGCCCGTAGATGAGGCGCTTGGCCGCGTTGGGCTGCAGTTCGGCCAGTCGCGCCCAGGCCACTTGCGCGTCTTCATACACGCTGGCCTCCGAAGGCAGGTCGCCGCGGCTCTGGCCGAAACCGCGGTAGTCGATGGCCAGCACCGAGTAGCCCAGTGCGTGCAGCTGCTGGATGCGAAACAACTGGCCGGTGAGGTTCCAGCGTACCCCGTGCAGGTACAGGATCGCGGGGGCGTCGGCGCGTCTGGCCGGCCACCACCAGGCATGGATGTTCTGGTCGGCCTTGAATGCCGTGGGCCGTAGCTCCAGTTCCTGGACGCCGTCGGGCAGGCCACGGTACCAACTGGCATTGCCGGGTTCGATGCGAAACACCAGCTCGCGTTCCTTGTGCTCCAGCACCGCGCAGCCTGCCGGCAGCCCAATGAGCAGCGCCGCCATGCCAAGCAATGCCAACCAGCGGCGTGTAGAGGTCTTGAACAGGGAAGTGGAGGCCATGGGCGATTCAACGTGACAGGACAAAGACGCGTTGTAGCAGATGTACAAACGCGCTGGGAAGAAACCTCCCCAACGGCGCGTCAACACGTTGCCAGATGATGCAAGCAAAGAATGCAAACGCACCCAAGGAGTACAAATGTATCCTTTGCATGAATCGGTCACCGATTACAGCGTGCGCAGGAACTCGGACACCTTCGCCAGGCCGGTCTGCAGCACCTCGGTACTGTTCGCATAGCCGATGCGCACATAGCCTTCGATATCCAGCGCACTGCCTGGCGTGAACATCACGCCCTTGGCATCGAGCAGGCGCACGCAGAAGTCGCGTGACGGCAGCTCGACATCGATCTTCAGCAGCGCGGTGGTGCCCGAACGTGGCTTGACGTAGCTGACCTTCGGCTCGGCGGCCACCCAGGCCTCCAGGATCGCCAGGTTGGTGCGGGTCAGCGCGTGGTTGCGGGCCAGGATCTTGTCGCGGTGCTCCAGGGCGATGCAGGCGAAGTGGTCATCGAGCATGCCGACGCTGATGGTGTTGTAGTCGCGGTGGATCGACACGGCGTGGATCAGCTCCTGCGGCGCCACGATCCAGCCAAGGCGCAGGCCGGCCAGCGAATAGGCCTTGGACATGCTGGCGGTGCTGATGCCTTTGTCGTACAGGTCGGCGATCGATACGGTGTAGCCGTCGCCGGCCTGGTCGGTACCGCGGTACACCTCGTCACACAGCAGCCAGGCATCCACCGAACGGGCGACCTCGACGATCTGCTCCAGCAGCGCGCGGTCCATCAGGGCGCCGGTCGGGTTGTTGGGGTTGTTCAGCGCGATCAGGCGGGTGTCGGGGCGCACCAGCTCGCGCAGTTCCTGCAGGTCGGGCAGGAACGCGTTTTCCTCGCGCAGGCGCAGGATCGACACCTCGGCGCCGTAGCTGGCCGGTATCGAATAATGCTGCTGGTAGGTCGGGCCCACCGAGATCACATGGTCGCCCGGTTCCACCAGGGTCTCGTGTACCAGTGCGTTTGCGCCGATAGCGCCGTGGGTGATGATCACGTTTTCGGGCTGCTGCTGGTCGTACAGCCCTGCTACCAGTGTGCGCAAGCGGTCGGAGCCCTCGATGGCGCCGTAGGTCATTTTCATCGGCAGCAGTTCGGCCAGAATGCTGTCCTTCTTGCCGGCGAAGTCCAGCAACTGCTCCAGGGTGATGGATTCCACGCAGGTTTCGGCCAGGTTGTACTCGCACTTGGTTTCGTACGCGTTCATCCAGATTTCTACGCCAAATTCTCGGATCTTCATGTTGCTTCTCTTGTTTTCAGGGGAGTGGGAAAGTGGGTTGCACGCGGTGGATCAGGGTGTCCGGCGCAGTGCGGGCAAAGCGGTTGTGCCGGGTTTGCGTGCCGCGCGGGCCTTGAGTAGCTGCGTGGCGTAGTAGCCGACGTAGCACACGGCGATAAACGGCCGGCTCACATACAGGGCAATACGCTGCTCGGGGTCGAAGGCGATGCCGACACAGGCCAGCAACGCCGGCCACGGCCAGTGCGCCGAGGCAGGTCATCACGCAGTAGATCATCAGTGCGCCCAGGGTATAGGCGATCACCGCGCCGAGTGGGCCAGCCTGGCTGACGGTAAAGCCGGAGGCCAGAAACAATGACAACGCCCCATGAACACCCTGAACCGCGCAATGGCTTTCGCAAGGACATGCAGCCACGCCACCTGGTGATGCTCGCCATCGGCGGTACCATCGGCACCGGCCTGTTGTTATCTCACGAGTGCGAAGTCGCGGGCACGTCAGCCTGCACAGGGCTGCGAACCTTGCCTGGGGATATTTATAGCCTAAAAGTCCACGATAGACAAATAATCTATAAAAAGTGAGAATTCTGCTTTCTCAACCACCTGCAAAGGAGTTTCACCATGTCTATCGAGCGTCAGCTGAGCGATGCACGTATGAGTGCCATCGTTGTGCACAGCGGTACTGTCTATCTGTCGGGTGAGGTGGCCAATGACCTGTCGGGTGATATCTGCCAGCAGACCCGCGAGACCCTTGCCAACATCGAGGGGTTGCTGGACGGGGCGGGTACGGACAAGACACGCGTGTTGTCGGCGACGATCTACCTGAAGGACATCGATGCGGATTTTGCGGGCATGAACAGCGTGAGGGACGGATGGTTACCGTTGGGGGTAGCGCCGGCGCGGGCGGCGGTGCAGGCGAAGATGTGTGATCCGGGCTTTCTGGTGGAGATCAGCGTGATTGCTGCGTTGGGGTGAGGGGGGAAGGCCAGCGCCTGGTACCTGGTAGCTCCAATTGAGGGCTACTGCCTGGTACCTGGTAGCGCCACAGAGGTCTACTGCCTGACACCCAAGGCTGACAACGCCGATCTGTCAGCCTGGTACGTTGCAACAAATGTGGGAACTGCGGTTCG
>NZ_JAAHBU010000418.1 GCF_010671725.1 Pseudomonas brassicae
GCCGCAGTTGCTGGCGCCGCAGTGTGCAGGCGAGGGCCTGGCGATCGCCGTGGCCAACCAGCCCATCGACCCACTGCAGATCGGTCGCGCGCGTGGCCGCCTGGCAGTGGTCGGCCTGGGGCCGGGGGCTGCCGAGCTGATGGTGCCGGCGGTCAAGGCCGAGCTGGCCCGCGCCGATGACGTGCTCGGTTATGAAACCTACGTGCGCATGGCTGGCCCGTTCCGTGATGCGCAGGTGCTGCATTGCAGCGACAACCGCGAAGAGTTGCAACGCGCCCGCCACGCGTTCGCGCTGGCGGCGCAAGGGCGTTCGGTGGTGGTGGTATCGTCGGGCGATCCGGGTGTGTTCGCCATGGCGGCGGCGGTGCTCGAAGCGCTGCATGAGTCGACGGACCCGCAGTGGCACAGCGTCGACCTGCAGATGCTGCCGGGCGTGTCCGCATCGCTGGCTACCGCCGCGCAGGCCGGGGCACCGCTGGGGCATGACTTCTGCGTGCTGTCGCTGTCGGACAACCTCAAACCCTGGGACATCATCGAGAAACGTCTGGACCTCGCCTGCCAGGCCGACCTGGCGCTGGCCTTCTACAACCCGATCTCGCGTTCGCGGCCCTGGCAGTTGGGGCGTGCGCTGGAGGTCGTGCGCCAGCACCGTTCGGCGCAAACCCCGGTGGTGCTGGGGCGTGATATCGGCCGCCCCGGGCAGACCTTGCGCACCCTCACCCTGGGCGCATTGACGCCTGACCAGGTGGACATGCGCACCATGGTGCTGGTGGGGTCGTCCACCACCTGTACGTTCCCGCGTGCCGAAGGCGGTGAATGGGTATACACCCCGCGCTGGTACGGGGCCAAGCCGGCCTGACCTGTCGCAGCAGGCCTTCGAAGCGGTACCTGGAAACGGGTACCGCTTTTTTATTGAGGAAGGGTTTGCCGGTCATACCCTGGGCGCGGCAACACAGTAATTGTGCGGTGGGCATGTACGACCATTCTGATGGCTTGGTGAACTTTTAAAGTGTGCGTGTGTTACTTGTGGCCAATATAAGTAAGTGGCGTGGATAAGTTTAACTAAAACAGCGTGTTGTAGTGTCGCATGTAAATACTCTGTTTGGCGCTTCAGACATTTTTTTGTTGTACCTGTTGGCGTTGTCGGCATTGTTCGAATGTTAGCGTGGCGGTGCCTGAAGACAGGGCAGTTCAATTATCTGAAGTGAGGATTGATTATGAATACTTCCAACCTGGACGTCTTTCCTGATGAGGCGCAATGTGATGCGTTTTTCGCCAGCCTGAAACCGCACAACGGCGCGTCGACGATGCGCATGTCGCGCCTGGCCAGCGGCCCGTCGCTCGCCGATGACCTGGGCGACGTCGCCCTGATGAGCACCGAGTCCCCTGTGGTGCTGGCGTTTGCCGATGGCCTGTCGGCAGACAAGCGTGAGATGGCCATGAATGCCGCGCTGTTTGCCGAAGTGTATGCCAACGACTCGCACGACCGCGACAGCGCCGCCGTCGCCTGGATGAAGGCCTATCGCGAGGCCATGCTGCAAGCGGGCTGGTTCATGGGCAGTACAGACAGTGAAACCTACACCGCCAATTCGATGAACCTCACCATGGACAGCGTGGTGCTGGATATCGTCGCGTCGGTAGCGGGCGCCAACGCTGCCGCGCTGCTGCCGCTGATCAGCAAGACGTTTGAAAAGATTCATGCTCGACAGGAGCTGATCACCCTGTTCGACAAGAACAGCACGACGGCCACCAAGAACAGCTGCCGCATCCTGCCGTGCCTGGAATCGGAAAACGGCATGGCGGTATCGTTGTTTATCGGGCTGGAGTTCGAGAAGAGTGATCTTGAGGGCGGCTCGTTGTTCTGGAAGTGGAAAAAACACAATCTGGAAATTCAAAAAGTTGCCACCATGGTCAACTGGAACATGGACCGCTACAAGCGTAACGAAGAAAAGATCCTGAGGTATCTGGACCGCGATTCGGACGATTTCTTCGCAAAAATCATGTAACTGTTCGGCGGGCGGAGTGTCCTGTGGATGCTCCGCTGCCAACTCAAGCAAGGAGGCAGGGTATGGATACCCAGTACCAAACATGGGTCAACGGCGCACAGCTGATTTCATTTCCGCTTGGCCTGCATGACACGGAAAAGAACGATGTATTGAATTCGCAGTTGTTGGCGCAAGTGTTCGCCAACAAGGATAGCGTGGTCGCGGCTGCGCCCAAGGCGTGGTTCCAGCACAGCAAGGACGGTTTGACCAAACTCAAGTGGAACACGCCTGAAACCCACGCCGACGTGCCGCTGTTCAAGGCATTGGATGAATTGAGCCTGGTCGAGCTGGTGGCTGCGCACCTGGTCAAGGAGTTGCCGGCGCCGGTCTTCAAGCAACTGACCGGGACGCTGGAGCAGCTCTCGGCACTGGAGTACAAGCATCCAGCGCGCCAGTTGTTCCGCAGCCAGGTGCTGAGCCGCGGGGTCGACGAGCAGGGGCTGGATGTCACGCATATCAACTTCCAGGCCAGTGCATGCAATGCGCCGAACCATGTGTTTTCGCTGTTCGTGAGCGTGACGTTGGGCGTGCCGTTGCAGGAAGACTTCCTGCACCAGGAGTTCTACGGGGCCGATTGCGTTGGCGAGTCGTTGTTCTTCTATAGCCACAGGACGCTGTCACCCACGATGTATTCGAGGGTGCGCGACAGGGTTGCGCTGGAAGTCCGGGAACATGCAGGCACGCTCAGGTTGGCGCTGCCCACACCGACAGTGTCCCGTCCAGGGAGCACCTTGTGATGAGTACCACAGAAGGTTTCCGCATGATTGGCGACAACCGGCTGTCGTTCGCCGATGAGGTCGTGGGGGAAGACCGGCAGAACATGATGGACCTGCTGGTCTACGCCGAGATGTATGCCACCCAGGCTGTAGCACACAATCGGCAGCCTGAGGCCTGGCATGAGTTCTACCATGCGTGCCTGCTCAGGCATGGGTGCAGGCTGGTCAGCTTCCTCGCCCAGAGCACGGCCAGGGCGCTTACGCCGCAGCACGTACGCGACTTCAAGGTTGTATTGGTTGAACGAGGGGAGAACGAGGTATTCGTGCAACTGGTGAGCCAGTCGCTGGCTGCCATGCAGCTCGAAGAGAAGGCTGCGCGGCATTTCGCGTCATCCGCCATGCCCCAGCGCGAGGCCGAAAAGGCACTGCTGTGCAAGGTCAGCCCCTGTTACACCGATGCGCACAACCAGCCCTACCTGGGTTTCTGCGGCTTGGTCATGCGCTACGAGGTGGAGGTCGATCACGGCTTCCTGACCGACGTTTATCACCGTTTCGTGACCCTGACGCCGCATGGCGGCTGTTACCTGTTCGACCGCGGCGTTTACGCCGAGCATCGCACCCTGGTCCTGCAAAATACCGAGCGCCTGTCCGAGTGGTTCTTTGCCGCGTCACAGGCTCAAGGCACCAGGTAACCCTTGATCCCGGTAAAGATGATTTGCGCCGCGAGTGCGCAGACGAACAAGCCCATCAGGCGGCTGACGATCTGCAGGCCCTGGTCGCCGAGGATGCGCTCGATGCGGTGCGAGCCGTACAGCACCAGGCCGACGGTGAAGCTGGCCAGCGCGATGCTGATGATGGCCAGCAGCTTGTCGTCCCAGTGCGGCTGGCCGACGCCCATCACCAGCAGTGCGCCGATGGTGCCCGGGCCCACTGTCAGCGGGATGGTCAGCGGCACGATGGTGACGTCCTGCTGCACATTGTCGGTGTTGACTGCCGACTTGCCCTGGGCCATGCCCAGCGCCGAGATGAACAGTACGCTGCCGGCGCCGATGCGAAAGGCGTCGGCGGTAATGCCGAAGATACCGAAGATCGCCCGGCCGAACAGGTACAGCAGCACACTGGCGATCAGCACCGCCAGCGCCACGCGCCAGGCCAGTTGCTTGCGTTCCTTGCTGGAGTGGCCGCGGGTCAGGCTGATGAAGCACGACAGGACGAAGAACGGGCTGTAGAGCACGAGCATCTTCAGGTAAACGCTGAACAACTCATGAAGCATGGTCTGGGCTCGCGGCAAGTGGGGCGATGGGCAAGTGTATCAGTGGCTCAGGGGGCGCTGAGCGGTTGTTCGTGGGGTTCGCGATGCGCCACCCAGTGCTCGATCAGTTCGCGCAACTGTGACAGTTCCACCGGCTTGGCCATGTGCCCGTCCATGCCGGCCTGGCGTGCGCGCTCCTTGTGTTCGGCGAGGATGTGCGCGGTCAGCGCCACCACCGGCGTGCGGCTACGTTGGGTCTCGGCTTCCCAGGCACGCAGTTGCTGGGTGGCCGAGAAGCCGTCGAGCACCGGCATCTCGCAGTCCATCAGCACCAGGTCGTAACGCTGTGCCTTCATTGCCTGCAGGGCCTCTTCGCCATTGCTGGCGGTGTCGGGCTCCAGGTTGAGCTTGCCGAGCATGCCGCGGATCACCTTGGTCGAAATGCTGTTGTCTTCGGCCACCAGGATGCGGAAGTCGCCGGGCAGGTCCAGCGGTGCGGTGAGGTTGGGCGCCGGGATGCTCACGGTGTGGCCCTGGCTGCGCTGGGCCAGCTCCTCGGCCAGGGTGGTCTTGAGGGTGTAGCCGGCCACGGGTTTGGCGAGGATGCGCTTGACCCCGGCATTGCGCGCAATGACCTTGCTCGGTGCATTGGTGATGCCGGTGAGCATGACGATCAGGATGTCATGGTTCAGGCTCGGGTCTTCCTTGATCTTGGCCGCCAGTTGCATGCCCGTCATGCCGGGCATGTTCTGGTCGAGCAGCACCGCGTCGAAGTAGTCGCGCAGGTGGGCCTTGGTGCGCAGCAGGGCCAGCGCCTCCTTGCCCGACGGCACCGCGCTGACGTTCATGCCCCAGGCGCTGCATTGCTGCACCAGCACCTTGCGGCAGGTGTCGTTGTCATCCACCACCAGTACCCGCGCATCGCGCAGCGGGCCGTCCAGGTCGGCGGTGGGCTGTTCGAGGCGTTGCGGGTCGAGCGGCAGGGTCATCCACAGGGTGTTGCCCTGGTTGTGGCTGGTCTTGATGCCGAACTCGCCGTGCATCAGGTTGATCAGTTGCTTGGCGATCACCAGGCCCAGCAGGCCGCCGAGCTTGTTGCTGGAAAGGAAGTGCTGGCTGTGCAGTTCGGCCTGCAGCAGGGCATCGCGTTCGCTGGCCGGGATCGGCTCGCCGCTGTCCTGCACGGCCAGGCGCAGGCGGGGGCTGCTGCCGCGTTGGTCCAGCGCCACCACCAGCAGGATTTCGCCCTGGTCGGTCTTCTTCAGGGCGTTTTCCAGCAGGCTGAGCAGGGCCTGACGCAGGCGGGTGGGGTCACCGCTGATGACTCTCGGCACCTGCGGCTGGGTAAAGCTGATCAGCTCGATGTTCTGCTGCTCGGCCTTGGCGCGGAAGATGCTCAGGCAGTCTTCGATCAGGGCGTTCAGGTCGAACTGCACGTCGTCCAGTTCGATCTGCCCGGACTCGAGCTTGGAAATGTCGAGGATCTCGTTGATCAGGGTCAGCAGCTCGTTGCCGGCGCTGTGGATGGTCTGCACGTAGTCGCGCTGCTTGACCGACAGCGGCGTGCCCAGCAGCAGCTCGGTCATGCCCAGCACACCGTTCATCGGGGTGCGGATTTCATGGCTGATGCGTGCCAGGAACTCGGCCTTGGCGTTGATCTCGGCGTTGCTGGCGGCCAGTTCGCGGCTGGCACTTACGTGTTCTTCGTTGATGCTGCGCAGGCGCTCGCTCAGGGCCAGGTTGAGCAGCATGCCACTGAAGGCGGTCAGCCCCAGCAGGATGAACAACAGCCATTCGGTAGGCGTGCGGGTCAGCCCCAGCAGGGCCGGCAGCACCACCAGGCAACCGAGATTGAACACCAGCATGGCCAGGCTGAACAGGCGCGCCGGGGCGAAGCCCCTGTACCAGTGGTAGCCGGCCACCAGCAGCATGCTCAGGCTGCTCAGGGCGATCAGGGCATAGGTCACCAGGTTCAGCGGCAGGGTGTCGACGAACAGCAGCAACAGCCCGCAGATGCCGACCAGCAGGATCTCGCCCTGCAGCAGGCGCGCCAGCCGTGGCTGCGCCAGCGGGGCGAAGAAGCGCTGGGTGAAGGCCAGCCCGCACAGGCTGGCGAGCAGCGCGACCAGGTAGGCGGCCGGCGTCTGCGCGGCATGCCACAGGTTCCACGGGCCGCTGAGGTTGAGCAGGATCAGCGCGCTGAGCAGCATCAGGCTGTGGTAGCCGGCCAGCCACAGGCTGCTGGCCGAGCGCGAGTAGGCGAAGCGGATCAGGTTGTGCACGATCAGCATGCCCAGGCAGCCGAACAGCAGGCCGAACAGCAGCGGCTGGCGTTGCTCGGCCGCCGCAGTGGCCGCAGGCATCAGGCTGACGCCGGGGCGCAGCTGGTGTTCGGAGACCAGCCGCAGGTACACGTCCTGGGCGTGGCTGCTGCTGGGTACGGCCAGCAGGTGGTCATTGGTGCTCAGGTTCAGGGCACCGCTGTCGTCCTGGCGCCCGTGGTGGGTCTGCAGGCTGAGTGAACCGCCGTCAAGCACGTACAAGTCCAGGCGCGACAGGTCCGGGGCGAACAGGCGCAGCACCTGCTCAGGCTGCTGGGGAGGCAGTTGGTAGTGCAGCCAGAGCGCCTGGTTGGGCTCGGCGGCATCGAGCTGGTCGAGCTCGATGGGACTGAATTGGTTGCGATAGCGCTCGGAACGGATATCGCTCAGTTGCAGGTTGGCCTGATCGTCGAGCAAAACCGCCCAGCCACTGCCAGAGTCGGCGGTCGCCGGGAGCAGGCAGAGCAGGGTCAGCAGGCTGACAGTGAGTCCAATGGCAATCCTGAGCCAACGCACGACGATATCCCTTCTTAACTGAATGGCGGAGTACAACTATGCGCGGCGCGCCAAGCCGAAGGCAAGGCCCCCTGGGGGCCTTGCCTTACCCGATCATTCCTGGTGTTCACCACGTTCACGGGCGATGGCGCGATAACCGATGTCGGTACGGTAGAAGCTGGCGTCCCACTCGATCTCGGCAGCCAGGCGATAGGCCTGTTGCTGCGCCGCCTCGACCGTCTCACCCAACGCGGTTGCACACAGTACGCGACCGCCACTGGTGACTACCTGGCCGTCCTTGAGCGCGGTGCCGGCATGGAACACCTTGCCGGTCAGCTTGGCGGCAGCGTCCAGGCCTTTGATCGGCGCGCCCTTGGCATAGTCGCCCGGGTAGCCGCCGGCCGCGAGCACCACGCCCAGGCTCGGTTGCGGGTTCCACTGGGCTTCGACCTTGTTCAGGGCCTTGGCGAACGCGGCTTCGATCAGCAGCACCAGGCTCGACTCCAGGCGCAGCATGACCGGCTGGGTTTCCGGGTCGCCGAAGCGGCAGTTGAACTCGATGACTTTCGGGTTGCCGGCCTTGTCGATCATCAGCCCGGCGTACAGGAAGCCGGTGTAGACGTTGCCTTCGGCGGCCATGCCGCGCACGGTCGGCCAGATCACCAGGTCCATCACGCGCTGGTGCACCTCGGCGGTGACCACCGGGGCCGGCGAATAGGCGCCCATGCCGCCGGTGTTCGGGCCGCTGTCGGCGTTGCCGACGCGCTTGTGGTCCTGGCTGGTGGCCATGGGCAGCACGTTCTCGCCGTCGACCATGACGATGAAGCTGGCTTCCTCGCCGTCGAGGAACTCTTCGATGACCACGCGCGAACCGGCTTCGCCGAAGGCATTGCCGGCGAGCATGTCACGCACGGCGTCTTCGGCTTCGGCCAGGCTCATGGCCACGATCACGCCCTTGCCGGCAGCCAGGCCGTCGGCCTTGATCACGATCGGAGCGCCTTTTTCGCGCAGGTAGGCCAGGGCCGGCTCGACTTCGGTGAAGTTCTGGTAGTCGGCGGTGGGGATCTTGTGGCGGGCCAGGAAATCCTTGGTGAAGGCTTTGGAGCCTTCCAGCTGGGCGGCACCGGCGGTAGGGCCGAAGCAGTCCAGGCCGCGGCGGCGGAACAGGTCGACGACGCCGGCTACCAGCGGGCCTTCAGGGCCGACGATGGTCAGGGCGACATTGTTCTCGGCGAAGTCGGCCAGTTGTTCCAGGGCGGTGACGTCGATGTCGACGTTCTCGCACTTGGCTTCGGTGGCGGTGCCGGCATTGCCGGGGGCGACGAAGACTTTCTCGACGCGTGGGTCCTGGGCAACTTTCCAGGCCAGGGCGTGTTCACGGCCGCCGCTACCGATGATCAAAACGTTCATGTCAAAACCTCGATGACGCTAATTCTTCAATCAGGAGGCAAAGCCTTCTGCGCTTGTGCTGTGTACGCAATACGAGGCCGCAACGCAGCAGACGCCTGCTTCAGTGCGGCCGTTGTCGGTCAGTGACGGAAGTGGCGCATGCCGGTGAAGACCATGGCAATGCCGGCTTCGTCGGCCGCTGCGATGACTTCGGCATCACGCATCGAACCACCCGGCTGGATCACCGCAGTGATACCCACTTTAGCCGCATTGTCGATGCCGTCACGGAACGGGAAGAACGCGTCCGATGCCATGACCGCGCCCTGTACCTGCAGTCCCGCATGCTCGGCCTTGATGGCAGCAATGCGTGCCGAGTTCACACGGCTCATCTGGCCAGCGCCGACACCGATGGTCTGGCGGTTCTTGGCGTAGACGATGGCGTTGGACTTGACGTACTTGGCCACTTTCCAGGCGAAGATCAGGTCGTGGATCTCCTGCTCGGTCGGTGCACGCTGGGTCACCACCTTCAGATCATCGGCACCGATCATGCCGATGTCGCGGCTCTGAACCAGCAGGCCACCGGTGACGCGCTTGTAGTCCCAGGCAGCGGCACGCTCGGCCGACCATTCGCCGCACGCCAGCAGGCGCACGTTGGCCTTGGCCGCGACCACGGCACGGGCCTCTTCGCTCACGCTCGGGGCAATGATCACTTCGACGAACTGGCGCTCGACGATGGCCTTGGCGGTTTCGGCATCCAGTTCGCGGTTGAACGCGATGATGCCGCCAAAGGCCGACTCGGTGTCGGTGGCGTAGGCCAGCTCATAGGCCTGGCGAATGCCGCCTTCGGCATCCGGGCTGACCGCTACGCCGCACGGGTTGGCGTGCTTGACGATGACGCAGGCCGGCTTGACGAAGCTCTTCACGCATTCCAGCGCGGCGTCGGTATCGGCCACGTTGTTGTACGACAGTTCCTTGCCCTGCAGCTGGGTGGCGGTGGCGATGCCGGCTTCGGCAGGCTTGGCCTCGACATAGAACGCCGCGCTCTGGTGCGGGTTCTCGCCGTAGCGCATTTCCTGGGCCTTGACGAACTGGCTGTTGAAGGTGCGCGGGAACTGGCTGCGGTCTTCGGTCGACAGGGTCGGCGCGGCCTGGTTCACGGTGCCCATGTAGTTGGCGATCATGCCGTCGTAGGCGGCGGTGTGCTCGAACGCCTTGAGCATCAGGTCGAAGCGCTGGGCGTAGGTCAGGCCGCCGGCCTTGAGGCTTTGCAGCACGCCGGCGTAGTCGCTGGCGTTGACCACGATGGCCACGTCCTTATGG
Organism: Pseudomonas brassicae; assembly: GCF_010671725.1. GTDB lineage: Bacteria > Pseudomonadota > Gammaproteobacteria > Pseudomonadales > Pseudomonadaceae > Aquipseudomonas > Aquipseudomonas brassicae. Next base: position 9,539 of record NZ_JAAHBU010000418.1, read on the forward strand.
TTCTTGGCCGCCGAGCGGACCATGGTCGGGCCGCCGATGTCGATGTTCTCGATGGCAGTCGGCAGGTCGCAGCCCGGCTTGGAGATGGTGGCTTCGAACGGGTACAGGTTGACGGCGACCAGGTCGATCGGCTTGATGCCGTGCTCGGCCATGATGGCGTCGTCGGTGCCGCGACGGCCCAGGATGCCCCCGTGGATCTTGGGATGCAGGGTCTTGACCCGACCGTCCATCATTTCGGCAAAGCCGGTGTAGTCGGCAACTTCCACCGCGGCGACGCCATTGTCCTGGAGCAACTTGAAGGTGCCACCGGTGGACAGGATCTCGACGCCGAGCTGTTCCAGCTCACGGGCGAATTCGAGGATCCCGGTCTTGTCGGAAACGCTGATCAAGGCGCGGCGGATCGGCAGGCGGGTAGTCTGGTCGGTCATTTCAGATTCCATAACGCGGTGGAGTCAGCAAAAAAGGCGACCTCATCAAATGGGAGCCGCCTTTTCTGGTGTGGATTCGGGTGTTACAGCAGATCGTACTGCTTGAGTTTCTTACGCAAGGTGCCGCGGTTCAGGCCCAGCAGCTCACTGGCCTTGGTCTGGTTGCCCTTGACGTAGTTCATCACGCTTTCGAGCAAGGGTGCTCGACTTCAGAGAGCACCAGGTTGTACACGTCCGTGACAGCAGCGCCTTCGAGGTGCGCAAAATAGTTGTGCAGCGCCTTCTCCACGCTCCCGCGAAGGGTCTGGCCCTCTTCGCTCGGGGTGTTCAGGTGCTGTTTCAGGTTGACGTTGTCGCTCACGGGCGTTGTTCCACTCACTAAAGTCTCGGTCATCATCGTCATGCGGCCACCCCTTGTCCGTCCTCTGTCTCAAGGCTCTGTTCACGCTCGCGAAAAAAAGCGCGAACGTCGGCGCACTGCGCGTGTGTTTCATCCAAACCATTGAAACGGGCGCGAAACGCCTTGGCGCCCGGTAATGTCGCCAGGTACCAGCCCACGTGCTTGCGGGCGATACGTACACCCATCACATCGCCGTAGAAGGCGTGCAGCGCGGCCAGATGCTCCAGCAGAATTCGTTCCACTTCAGCCAATTGCGGTGCCGGCAACAGCTCGCCGGTGCGCAGGTAGTGCTCGACCTCGCGAAAGATCCAGGGCCGCCCCTGGGCAGCCCGGCCAATCAGCAGGCCGTCGGCGCCGGTGGCGTCGAGCACCTGTCGGGCCTTGTGTGGCGAGGTGATGTCGCCATTGGCAAATACCGGTATCGACACCGCCTGCTTGATCGCGGCAATGGTGTCGTACTCGGCGTCACCCGTGTACAGGTCGGCACGTGTGCGGCCATGCACGGCCAGTGCCTGAATGCCTGCCTGCTCGGCGATCTTCGCCACGGTCAGGCCATTCTTGTTGTCCCGGTCCCAGCCGGTACGGATCTTGAGGGTGACGGGTACGTCCACCGCGGCAACCACTGCCTGGAGGATCTCGTTGACCAGCGCCTCATCCTTCAATAAAGCAGAGCCTGCGGCTTTGTTGCAGACTTTTTTTGCCGGGCAGCCCATGTTGATGTCGATGATCTGCGCGCCAGCCTCGACGTTGGCCCGGGCCGCAGCCGCGAGCATCTGCGCGTCACCGCCGGCGATCTGCACCGAGCGAGGCTCGGGATCACCGTCGTGAATCATGCGCAGACGCGACTTGCGGCTGTTCCACAGGCTCATGTCGCTGCTGACCATCTCCGACACCACCAGGCCTGCACCCATTCGTCGGCACAGCTGACGAAAAGGCTGGTCCGTGACCCCGGCCATCGGGGCAAGGATCAGGGCGTTCTGCAGTGTGTATGGGCCGATGCGTACCGCCGACATAGGAGTTCCCTGTTGTGGGGGCCGATCTTAGAGTTCGAAAAAGGGTGGGCATGATACCCGCTCTCGGTGACCGGATAAAGGTCGATTTGGATAAAATCTGAACAACTGTGGCTTTATGCCAAGCAGTTCTGGGCGGTCGGCTGGCGCCGGGAATCGGGCGCCAGGCGGCGGCCTTACTCCGGGGAGCGGAAGCTCAGGCTGTAATTGACCGCCTTGGCGCCCGGGTCGAGGATGTCCAGGGCGATGTGGATCGGGGTCTGGCTGGGCATCTCGGCCTTGCCGGCCAGTTCACCGCTGAGGTACTCGCCGGGCTTGAAGCGCCGGCTGGCGATGAGCTGCCCATTGAGGTCGGCAAAGCGCAGCTCCAGCAGCGGGAAGGGCTGCGAGAAGGGCGCACGGTTGTAGATGATCGCGTCGACGATCAGCGCGCCGGCAAAGTCCGGGTGGCTGCGCACCACCAGGTTGCTGCTCTTGATGCGGGCGATATCGACCTTGGACGGCACCTCGCAACCCAGGCTCGGGCACAGTTGCTGGAACCACGGGCGGTACTGGTCCTGACGGGCCAGTTCGTCGAAGTGGTAGGCAATGTACTGGCCGGCCAGCGCGGCTGCCGCCAGCACAATCAGCAGCGACCAGATCAGGCGTCGGCCCCAGTGGTTGCGCGGTTTCTGCCAGTCGAGCTGGAGCGGGTCGTCGACGATGTCGACCAGCGCTTCCTTGCGTGCGCCGCGCCCGCCGGGCAGTGCGCCCAGGCCGGGTTCCTGGCGACTGTGCGGGGCGTGGTCGGGATCGTCGTCGAGCGTGTCAAGCGCGTCGTCGGGGTCGCGCGCCGAGAGGCGTTCGGCCACGGCAT
>NZ_JAAHBU010000419.1 GCF_010671725.1 Pseudomonas brassicae
TCTTGCCCGAGCCCATGAACAGCCCCGTCCCGATGGCACCGCCAATCGAGATCAACTGGATATGGCGGTTGCTCAGGGTACGTTGCAACTGGGGCGATGACGCAGCATCACGCACGGAGGAATTCATAACTCAACCTCTTGGTTATTGTGTTTTCGAGTTGAGGCAGCAACAGGTGAAACGATCTTGTTATGGGGGACGGCTGGCCTGCAGCCAGCCGTGGGTTCAGCGGGTCTTGCCTTCGAAACCCTGCAGCACGTTGACGGCGTTGATACCGATCTCGTCGACCATGTAGCCGCCTTCCATCACAAACAGGGTCGGTACGCCGACTGCAGCGATCGCCTCGCCAATGCCAAAGTAGTCTTCGCTCTCGAGCAGGAAGTGGCTGATCGGGTCGTCCTTGAAGGTGTCCACCCCAAGTGAAATCACCAGTACCTCCGGCCCGAATGCGCGCAGACGCTGGCAGGCCTCCACCAGGGCCGCCTGGTACTGGGCCCAGCGCGTGTGCTTGGGCAGCGGGTAGTTGAGGTTCAGGCCCTCCCCGGCGCCAGCACCGCGCTCATCGGCAAAGCCGCTGAAGTACGGGTAGGACACGGCTGGCTCGCCGTGCAGGGAGACGAACAGCACATCGGCGCGGTCGTAGAAGATGTTCTGCGTGCCGTTGCCGTGATGAAAGTCCACATCCAGCACCGCCACGCGCCTGGCGCCCTGGGTGATCGCCTGCTGTGCGGCGATGGCGGCGTTGTTCAGATAGCAGTAGCCGCCCATGTACTCGCGCGCGGCGTGGTGGCCCGGTGGGCGGCACAGGGCGAACGCGCTGTGCTGGCCTTCGTCGAGCAGGGCCAGGCCGGTCAGGGCGATGTCGGCGCTGGTTTTCACCGCCTGCCAGGTGGTGGCGGTGATGGGGGCGCCGGCATCCATGGCGAAGAAGCCCAGCTTGCCATCGATGAACTCAGGCACCTGGTCATTGGCCAGGTCGCGCACCGGCCACACCAATGGCAGCGCATCGTGGCTGCGGCCAATCGCGGTCCACTGGTCCCAGGCCGACTCCAGGAAGGCGACGTAGCGCTCGCTGTGCGCGTTGACGTAGCAGGCGCGGTCGAAGCGGCGCGGCGCGATGATGTCGCCCAAGCCTGCGCTGATGACCCGCTGGCAAACGGTGTCAGCGCGGCTGGGCTGCTCGAAGGATGGCTTGAGTACGCCGTCCTTCAACTCGGTGCCGTGATGCAAACGGTGGGATTCGCTAAAGATGGTCAGCATGGGGAGGCTTGCCTCTGCACAGTGTGGGTGTGCAAATAGGCTATTCCGGACCAAGCGATCTTTTTTTGCTATTTCTTCTGGCCGTGATAGTTTTTTGAGTCAGATTTACCCCGAGATCACAGTATGTCGAAAAAAATATCCAAACGCATCGTTCTCGACGATACCGATCGTGCCATCCTCGCGCTGCTGCAGGCCGACGCCAGCATTTCCAATGCCGAGCTCAGCGAACGCCTATCGCTGAGCCTCACGCCGTGCTGGCGGCGACGCCGACGGCTGGAAGAGGAAGGCGTGATCCAGGACTACCAGGCCAACCTCGACCGGCGCCTGCTGGGGCTGAACATCATGGCCTTCGTGCATATCCGCTTCTCGACCCACACCGACCATACGCCCGAGGCCTTCGAGGCGGTGATCAAGACGCTGCCCGAAGTGGTTGCCTGCCACAAGATCACCGGGGACGCCGACTACCTGCTGCAGGTGCTGGCGCAGGACCTGGACAGCTACAGCGACTTTGTCGAGGGCGTACTGCGCCGCCAACTGGGCATCGCCTCGATCCAGTCGAGCCTGGCCCTGCGCGAGGTCAAGGCGACCCACCGCATCGCGATACCCGGGCCAAGCCGACACGACGCCGACTGATCGGCCAGCGCGTGGACACCGAAAGCTCTAGAATGAGCGCTTGTTCAACATGAGGCCCCCATGGATATCGACCTGGCGCGTACCTTCATCGAAATCGTGCGCAGCGGCAGCCTGGTCGCCGCCGCCGAACGCCTGCACGTGACCCAGACCGCCATCAGCGCGCGGGTGCAGAAACTCGAACAGTTGCTCGGCTGCCAGTTGTTCGTGCGCAGCCGCAGCGGCGCCAGCCTGACCGCCGATGGCGAAGGCTTCGTGGCCTATGCCAACCAGCTGGTACACACCTGGGAAGCGGCACGCCGTGACCTGCCACTGCCCGAGGGCTGTCACCAGGTGCTGCATATCGGTGGCGAGGTCAGCCTGTGCAACCCGCTGGTACTGGACTGGGTGCGGGTACTGCATCAGGAGGTCCCCGGGCATGCCATTCGCAGCGAGGTTGGCGACAGCGACACGCTGCTGCGCAAGCTGGAAATGGGCGTGCTCGATGCGGTGCTGGTGTACCAGCCGGCCTACGGCCCCGGTCTGCAGGTGGAACAACTGCTGGAGGAGAAGCTGGTGCGGGTGCGCCGCGTGAGCCAGCCCGAACCCTACATCTATATCGACTGGGGCGAAGCGTTTCGCCGCCAGCATGACGCCGCCCTGCCCGAGTGCACGCGCCCTGCGCTGAGCTTCAACCTTGGCCCGCTGGCCCTGCAGTACATCCTCGAACATGGCGGCAGCGGGTATTTCCGCACGCGCGTGGTGCAGAGTTACCTGGATAACGGAGTGCTCGAGCGGGTGCCCCAGGCGCCCGAATTCACCTACCCGACCTACCTGGTGTATGCCCGCGAACGCGACTCGGTAGCGTTGCAGCAGGCCTTCAACCTGTTACGCCGCGTGGTCGCGGGCGATTGTGACTGGTCCAGCGCTGGGACCCGCTCGACTCT
>NZ_JAAHBU010000042.1 GCF_010671725.1 Pseudomonas brassicae
AACAACAGAAAAGGCCACTTTGAAAAAAGTGGCCTTTTTTGCATCTGCACGAAAGCACTTCCTTCCCCCCCCCCCGCCGCCACGCGCTCCCGCCAGCAGCATGAAACTTCTTTAACTATCCTGATGGGCACGGATCGGTCTGATCACGAGTAAGATTCAGACATTATTTTTCCATAGGGATTGGTACCTTGGCCGGATACATCGTCCAGTTGCGCACAATCCACGAGGTGATTGATGCGCCCGCAAACGCCTGAAGCCGACACCCCCGTTACTGCTGCACAGCCCATTGCCGCGCATCGCCTGCGCTGGCTGGAGCTGCTCAGCCGCTATCGCCAGCCGATCGGCCTGGCGGCGACCCTGCTGCTGTTCGGTGTGGCGCTGATCGCCTGCCGCCACCTGCTCAGCGAACTGGACATCTATGCCCTGCACGACTCGCTGCTGAGTGTGCCAAAGCCTGCATTGGGGGGCGCACTGCTGGCCACGGTGGTCGGCTTCGTCATCCTGCTGGGCTACGAATGGTCGGCAAGCCGCTATGCCAGCGTCCAGTTGCCCAAGCCTGCGCTGGCCATGGGCGGTTTCTGCGCCTTCGCCATCGGCAATGCCATCGGCCTGTCGCTGCTGTCGGGGGGCTCGGTACGCTACCGCCTCTATGCCCGTCACGGCATCGGCGGCGCAGAAGTGGCCCGCATGACACTGTTTGCCAGCCTATCGCTGGGCTGCGCCTTGCCGCCGCTGGCCGCACTCGCCACCCTGAGCAACCTGCCCGCCGCCGCCATCGCGCTGCGCACGCCTGCCCCGCTGCTGGGCACAATCGCAGTGGGCGTCCTGGTCCTGAGCCTGGCCTTGGCGTATGGACTGTACCGGCGCCGGCTGCCAGAACAGCCGCTGACCGACAACCTGCTGGTGCGCGTGGGGCGCCGCACGTTGCGCCTGCCCGGTGCACGCCTGACCCTGTTGCAACTGGTGATCACCGCACTGGATGTGGCGGCGGCGGCCACCGTGCTTTACCTGCTGCTGCCCGAAGCACCGCCATTCGGTGCATTCCTGTTGGTGTACCTGCTGGCGCTGGCGGCCGGGGTACTCAGCCACGTGCCAGGCGGAGTGGGCGTGTTCGAGGCGATTCTACTGGCGGCCTTCGCCGACCAGTTGGGCGCCGCACCACTGGCCGCAGCCTTGCTGCTGTACCGCCTGATCTATGTGGTGCTACCGCTGCTGGTGGCCTGCGTGGTCCTGCTGGCCAGCGAAGCACGACGCTTTCTGTTCGCACGCCAGGCCATCAAGGTGGCCTCGGGCCTGGCTGCACCGGTACTGGCCGTGCTGGTGTTCCTGTCCGGGGTGGTGCTGCTGTTCTCCGGCGCCACCCCCGAGATCGACACACGCCTTGAGCACCTCGGCTTCCTGGTGCCGCACCGCTTGATCGACGCCTCGCACTTTGGCGCCAGCCTGATCGGCGTGCTGTGCCTGCTGCTGGCTCAAGGCCTGCGTCGACGCCTCTCCGCCGCCTGGATACTCACCACCATCCTGTTGCTGGTGGGCGCCCTGCTGTCGCTGCTCAAAGGCTTCGACTGGGAAGAAGCCAGCCTGCTGACCCTGACAGCGTGCCTGCTCGCAGCGTTTCGCGGTTCGTTCTACCGCCCCAGCCGGCTACTGGAACTGCCCTTCTCGCCGGTCTACCTGGTGGCCAGTGCCTGCGTACTGGGTGCCTCGGTATGGCTGCTGCTGTTTGCCTATCAGGATGTTCCCTACAGCCACCAGTTGTGGTGGCAGTTCACCCTGGACGCCGATGCGCCACGCGGCCTGCGTTCGGCACTGGGCAGCGCGGTGCTGCTGGTGATCGTGGCCCTGACCTGGTTGCTGCGCACGGCACGCCCTACCATCCACCTGCCCAACTCCGAAGAGCTGCAGCGCGCCAGCCGCATCCTGCAGCACTCCGACCAGCCGGACGGCGGCCTGGCCCTCACCGGGGACAAGGCACTGCTGTTCCATCCCGAGGACGATGCCTTCCTCATGTATGCACGCCGTGGCCGCAGCCTGGTTGCGCTGTACGACCCGATCGGCCCGCCCCTGCGCCGTGCCGAAATGATCTGGCAGTTCCGCGACCTGTGCGATATCCATCACGCCCGCCCGGTGTTCTACCAGGTCCGCGCCGAGAACCTGCCGTTCTACATGGATATCGGCCTGTCTGCGATCAAGCTGGGCGAAGAAGCCCGAGTCGACCTGCTGCGCTTCGACCTCGATGCCAAGGGCAAAGAGATGAAAGACCTGCGCTACACCTGGAACCGTGGCACACGCGATGGCCTGAGCCTGGAGATCCACGAACCAGGGCAGGCGCCGCTGGAAGAACTCAAGGTTATCTCCGACGCCTGGCTGCAAGGCAAGAACGTGCGCGAGAAAGGCTTTTCGCTGGGGCGCTTCAGCCCGGACTACCTGCAGTACTTCCGCATCGCACTGATCCGCTTCCAGGGCCAGCCGGTGGCATTTGCCAACCTGCTGGAGACCCACAGCCTGGAACTGGCCAGCCTCGACCTGATGCGGGCCCACCCGCAAGCGCCCAAGCTGACCATGGAATTCATGATGGTCGGCCTGATCCAGCACTACAAGGCACATGGCTATGCCCGCTTCAGCCTTGGCATGGTGCCCTTGTCGGGCTTGCAACCACGTCGCGGCGCACCGTTGACCCAGCGCCTGGGCTCGATGGTGTTCCAGCGCGGCGAGCAGCTCTACAACTTCCAGGGCCTGCGCCGCTTCAAGGACAAGTTCCAACCTGACTGGGAACCTCGTTACATGGCCGTACCCGCGGGGCTCGACCCCCTGGTGGCATTGGCCGATACCGCCGCCCTGATCGCAGGCGGCCTGACCGGATTGGTGAAACGCTGATGATTCGACGCTACTGGCTTCATGTATTGGCTGCCCTGCTGCTGGCGCTGCTGGCTGGCGCCCTGGGCTTCTGGCTGTGGGCCCGCCCAGCCGCGCAACCGCACCTGGAACACCTCACCCTGGCCAACGGCAGCAGCCTTGTGCGGGTATCGCCCAGCACACGGGCCAAGGCCCAGGTGGCAGTGGCCGTGCCCCAGGACCAGGCCCTGAGCGAAAAGCAATTGCTCGACCTGAGCCAAAGCGCCGACGCGCAACTGGTGCAGGTGATCCTGCCGCCTGCCGACTGCACCCTGCAACAGCAGTCGCTGCAGCAAGCCTTGCAGCAGTTGCAAGGCGTGCCGACCCTGGTGGCAGGCATCGGACCGGGCGCAGGACTGGCCTGGAGCTGGCTGGCCGGGCAGCAGGATGACAAGCGCAGGCCATCTCCGTCGGCTTCAGCCTCGAACAGCCTGGCTGCACCACCGCACTGCCCAAGTCGGCAGCGCATGGTCACTGGAACGTGGCATGGAACGACAACCCGGATGATGCCAGTGCCGCCTTCGTGCGCGATCAGGCCAATGCGCAAACCAGCATCAGCGATTACGACATTCACCTGCCGCAGGTGCTCAAGGCACAGTTGACCCAGGCGCTGCTTGGCGAAGACGGCAACGCCTTGAGCATCCCCGTGGTAGAAGTACCTGCCGGCCAGACGACCGACACCGTAACCCTGTTCCTGTCTGGCGACGGTGGCTGGCGAGACCTGGACCGTGACGTCGCGGGCGAAATGGCCAAGCTCGGCTACCCGGTGGTCGGTATCGATACCCTGCGCTACTACTGGCAGCACAAGACCCCTGAACAGAGTGCAGTCGACCTGTCCGAGCTGATGCAGCACTACCGCCAGAAATGGGGCACCAAGCGTTTCGTGCTGACTGGCTATTCATTTGGCGCCGACGTGTTGCCGGCGATCTACAACCGCCTGCCGGCCGAAGACCAGAAACGTGTTGACGCAGTGATCCTGCTGGCATTCGCGCGCAGCGGCAGCTTCGAGATCGAGGTAGAGGGCTGGCTGGGCAATGCCGGCAAAGAAGCACCGACCGGGCCGGAGCTGGCCAAGATGCCGGCGGGCAAGGTGCTGTGCATCTATGGCGAGGAAGAGGCCGATGAAAGTGGCTGTACCGAGCACAGCGCCGTGGGTGAACGCCTCAAGCTGCCAGGCGGCCACCACTTCGACGAGAACTACCCCGCGCTGGCCAAGCGCCTGATCAGCGGCATCGAGACCCGCCAGGGAAAGTCCAGCGTCGCTGAGCAGTAAAAAGCTTCGCCGGCAAGGCCGGCTCCTGCAGGATAGTGCAGGCCTTGAGGTCGCTGCTGTCCCTGTGGGAGCTGGCTTGCCAGCGAAAGGGCCCGAAAGGCCGCTAGATTTCCACCTGCGTGCCCAGCTCGATCACCCGGTTCAACGGCAAGTTGAAGAAGCGCAGGTTACCGTTGGCATTCTTCAGCAAAAACGCGAACAGCATCCCGCGCCAGCGCGACATGCCCACCAGCCTGGACGCGATCACCGTCTCGCGGCTGAGGAAATAGGTGGTGCGCATCGGGCTGAAGTCCAGCTCGTCCAAGTGGCACAGCTTCAAGGCCGCCGGCACATCCGGTTCGTCCATGAAGCCAAAGTGCAGAATCACCCGATAGAAGCCCTCACCGTACCCTTCAACCTCAAAGCGCCGCTGCGGCGGCACCCGTGGCGAATCTTCGTTGACCACCGTCAACAGCACCACCTGACGGTGCAGCACCTGGTTGTGCAGCATGTTGTGCAGCAGCGCATGCGGCACCGCGTCGGTACGCGCGGTCAGGAACACCGCCGTACCCTCGACTCGGTGCGGCGGCTGGATGCGGATGCTACTGATGAAGATCGGCAGGGGCAGCGCGCCTTCGTCCAGACGCTCCACCAGGATCTGCTTGCCACGCTTCCAGGTGGTCATCAGCACGAACAGCGCAATCCCCGCCAGTACCGGAAAGGCCCCGCCCTGTACCACCTTGGGCACGTTGGCGGCAAAGAACAGGCCGTCCACGAACAAAAACCCGAGCAACACCGGCACCGCCAGCAGCGGCGGCCACTTCCACAGCAGCAGCATCACTGCCGAGACCAGGATGGTGGTGATCAACATGGTGCCGGTTACCGCCACCCCATAGGCCGACGCCAGCGCGCCGGACGACTCGAAACCGAGCACCAGCAGGATCACCCCGACCATCAATGACCAGTTCACCGCGCCGATATAGATCTGGCCCTGCTCGTCGCTGGAGGTATGCTGGATCTGCATGCGCGGCACATAGCCGAGCTGAATCGCCTGGCGGGTCAGGGAGAAGGCACCGGAAATCACCGCCTGCGAGGCGATCACGGTGGCCAGCGTTGCCAGCCCCACCAGCGGTACCAGTGCCCAGGCCGGCGCCAACAGATAGAACGGGTTGCGCGCGGCGTCGGGATTTTCCAGCAGCAATGCGCCCTGGCCAAAGTAGTTGAGCACCAATGCCGGCAGCACCAGCGCGAACCAGGCGCGCGCGATCGGCTTGCGCCCGAAGTGGCCCATGTCGGCATAGAGCGCCTCGGCGCCGGTCAGCGCCAGTACCACCGCACCAAGGATCGCCACGCCCATCCCGGGATGAACGATGAAAAAGCGCACCGCCCAGATCGGATTGAGCGCCTGGAGCACCTCGGGGTGCTGCAGGATCCCGTGCACACCCAGCGCCGCCAGCACCAGGAACCAGGCGACCATCACCGGGCCGAACAGAATACCGATCCGCGCAGTGCCGTGCTTCTGAATCAGAAACAGCGCCACCAGCACGATCAGCGCCACCGGGATCACCCAGTGATCGATGCCATCAAACGCCAGTTCCATGCCCTCCACCGCCGACAGCACCGAAATGGCCGGGGTAATCATGCTGTCGCCGTAGAACAGCGCGGCGCCGAACAGGCCGAACACCACCAGCACGCTACGCAGCTTCGGATACGGTGCTGCCGCTCGTCGGGCCAGTGCGGTCAGGGCCATGATGCCGCCCTCGCCCTGGTTGTCGGCGCGCAGGATGAACAGCACGTACTTGATGGAGACCACCCAGATCAGCGACCACAGGATCAACCCCAGAATGCCCAGCACACCATCATGGTTGACCGGCACCCCATAACCGCCGGAGAAGACTTCCTTGAGGGTATACAACGGGCTGGTACCAATGTCGCCGTACACCACCCCTACCGCCGCCACCAGCAGGCTCAGCGGCTTTGCCGCCGTGTGCCCGGTATCGGCCTGACTGCTTGCCTGAACCATCAACCACTCCCGCAACCAAGACCCAGAGGCCGGCGAAATTCGCGCCAGGCACTATCATTTTCGCAATCGACTGCGACGTGCTGCGCGCCTCGATGATCAACGCAGGCACAACGCCGCGAAGCATAGCGCAGCGTTCGTCGTATTTCTGCTAGTCAAGCGCGTTGTGCCTCGCTAGAATTGCGCACTTTTTGATCAGAGGCGCCCAAAGCGCCCGTCAGGGCTGCCACCTTTGCGTGTACCGCAGCCCCTCTACACCGAGGTTAGCCATGTCCACCACCGCCACGCCCACCACGCCAAAGGTCGGCTTTGTTTCCCTGGGTTGCCCAAAAGCCCTGGTCGATTCCGAGCGCATCCTGACCCAACTGCGCATGGAAGGCTATGAAGTCGTGCCCACCTACGAGGATGCCGACGTGGTGGTGGTCAACACCTGCGGCTTCATCGACTCGGCCAAGGCCGAATCGCTGGAAGTGATCGGCGAAGCCATCAAGGAGAACGGCAAGGTCATCGTCACCGGTTGCATGGGTGTCGACGCCAACAACATCCGCGACGTGCACCCCAGCGTGCTGTCGGTGTCCGGCCCGCAGCAGTACGAGCAGGTGGTCAACGCCGTGCACGAAGTCGTGCCGCCGCGCAAAGACCACAACCCGCTGATCGACCTGGTGCCGCCACAGGGGATCAAGCTGACCCCGCGCCACTATGCCTACCTGAAGATTTCCGAGGGCTGCAACCATAAGTGCAGCTTCTGCATCATCCCGTCGATGCGCGGCAAGCTGGTCAGTCGCCCGGTGGGTGAAGTGCTCAGCGAAGCCGAGCGCCTGGTCAAGGCCGGCGTCAAGGAGCTGCTGGTGATCTCGCAGGACACCAGCGCCTACGGCGTCGACGTCAAGTACAAGACCGACTTCTGGAACGGGCGCCCGGTCAAGACGCGCATGCTCGAGCTGTGCGAAGCGCTGAGCAGCCTGGGCGTGTGGGTACGCCTGCATTACGTGTACCCGTACCCGAACGTCGACGACGTGATCCCGCTGATGGCCGCCGGCAAGCTGTTGCCCTACCTGGACATCCCGTTCCAGCATGCCAGCCCCAAAGTGCTCAAGTCGATGAAACGCCCGGCCTTCGAAGACAAGACCCTGGCGCGCATCAAGAACTGGCGCGAGCAGTGCCCCGAGCTGATCATCCGCTCGACCTTCATCGTCGGCTTCCCGGGCGAGACCGAGGAAGACTTCCAGTACCTGCTCGACTGGCTGACCGAAGCCCAACTCGACCGCGTCGGCTGCTTCCAGTACTCCCCGGTCGAAGGCGCACCGGCCAACGACCTGGACCTGGAGATCGTGCCGGATGACGTCAAGCAGGACCGCTGGGACCGTTTCATGGCCCACCAGCAGGCCATCAGCAGTGCTCGCCTGCAACTGCGCATCGGCAAAGAGATCGAAGTGCTGATCGATGAAGTCGAGGAACAGGGCTCGGTGGGACGCAGTTTCTTTGATGCTCCGGAAATCGACGGTAACGTGTTCATCGACGGGGACCACGGTTTCAAGCCGGGTGACAAGGTCTGGTGCCGAGTGACCGATGCTGACGAATACGACCTGTGGGCCGAGCCTGTCTGAGGCAACCCCGATCAAAACAGCCCTGCGTTTATGGCGGGGCTTTTTTTTGCAACTATCGTTTTCTCAAACAACTGCAGGAGTCACTTGCCATGCGCACGCCGCCGACCGTGCAGACACCCAGCATCAGCGACTACGCGGAGCTGATCCGCGTGTGGGAAGCGTCGGTTCGCGCCACCCATGACTTTCTTCCCGACAGCTACATCGTGCTGTTGCGCGAGCTGGTGCGCACGCGCTACCTGGATGCGGTCATGCTGATCTGCTGCAAGGACGCGCGCCAGCACATCACCGGCTTTGCCGGCGTGGCCGCCGGGCGCGTGGAAATGCTCTTCATCGACCCACAACACCGCGGCCAGGGCATCGGCAAGCGTCTGCTGCAGTACGCGATCAACGAACTCAACGCCGAGCAGCTGGACGTCAACGAACAGAACCCGCAAGCACTCGGCTTTTACCTGGGCCAGGGCTTCGAGGTCATCGGCCGCTCGGAAACCGACGGCATGGGCCAACCCTACCCCTTACTGCACCTTCGGCTGATTCGTACACAATCGGCGCATGCAGGGTGAAGGATCCTGTAGGGTCGATCCGAAAACCATCAATTCCCGCGATTAATCACAGGCCCGGTCAAATGTAGCCGGGCCTAACCTGGCCTGGGCGGTTACAATGGACGCCTTTCCTTGTGCCACGGCTACCGTCATGTCTGAACCCATTCGTCTTTCCAAACGCCTTATCGAACTGGTCGGTTGTTCCCGACGGGAGGCCGAGCTGTATATCGAAGGCGGCTGGGTCACAGTGGATGGCGCCGTCGTCGACGAGCCGCAGCTCAAGGTCGACGGCCAGACCGTTGCCCTGCTGCCCAACGCCAAGGCCGAGGCCCTGGACCCGGTAACCCTGCTGCTGCACCAGGCCGCCGACCAGGATAGCGAGAGCGCACGCCTGGGCATGAGCCCCGCCAGCCTGTCCGAGGCCCACGCCGAAGGCCATCGCCCGCTCAAGGGGCACTTCGCCCGCCTCACATGCGTCGCCGAGCTGCAACAGGGTGCCAGCGGCCTGCAGGTGTACAGCCAGGACTGGCGCGCAGTGCGCAAGGTGACCTCGGACCTGGCCAAGCTGGAACAGGAATACGTGGTGGAGGTCAGTGGCGAGATGATAGCCCATGGCCTGGAGCGCCTGAACCGCGGGTTCACCTGGAAAGGCCAGGAGTTGCCGCGCATCAAGGCCAGTTGGCAGAACGAAACACGCTTGCGCATGGTGCTGAAGAACCGGCGCCGGGGTTGATCGAACTGCTGTGCCGCAGCGTTGGCGTCAGTGTGGTCAGCATGCGCCGCATTCGCCTTGGCGGCGTGGCCATGAGCAAGCTGCCGCTGGGCCAGTGGCGCTATCTGACCAGCAAAGAAAAATTCTAGGCCTCGCCGCACTGGCGTTGCCACTTGATCAGGATTGTCCAAATGATTCACAACGATGTACTGCGCAGCCTGCGCTTCATGCTGAACATCAGCGATGCCAAAGTGGCAGAAATTACCCGTACCAATGGTTTTGAGGTCAGCGAGGCCGATATCGCCGGCTACCTGAAGAAAGACGAGGAAGAAGGTTTCGTGCGCTGCCCGGACGAAGTCATCGCGCACTTTCTCGACGGCCTGGTGATCTTCAAGCGTGGCCGCGACGAAAGCCGCCCAGCGCTGCCGATCGAGCTGCCGGTGACCAACAACATCATCCTCAAGAAACTGCGCGTGGCGTTCGAGCTCAAGGAGGACGACCTGCACGCGATCCTCAAGGCCGCCGACTTTGTCGTGTCCAAGCCCGAACTGAGCGCCCTGTTCCGCAAGGTGGGCAACAGCAACTACCGCCCCTGCGGCGACCAGTTGCTGCGCAACTTCCTCAAGGGCCTGACCCTGCGAGTGCGTGGCTGAGTCGATCATGGCCTACAGTGTCTCGCCGGTCGGCTATGTGCGCTCCTGCTTCAAGGAGAAGTTCGCCATCCCGCGCCAGCCGCACCTGGCACCGGCCGCACGTGGCGTGCTGGAGCTGGTGCCGCCATTCGACCAGGGTGAAGCGGTGGCAGGGCTCGAACAGGTCAGCCACGTGTGGTTGCTGTTCCTGTTCCACCAGGCCCTGGAAGACAAGCCTCGACTGAAGGTGCGCCCGCCGCGCCTGGGTGGCAACGTCTCGATGGGGGTTTTCGCCACCCGCGCCACCCATCGGCCCAACGGCATCGGGCAGTCGGTGGTCAAGCTGGAGGGGGTGGAGGCCGGGCGCCTGCTGCTATCGGGAATCGATCTGCTGGATGGCACCCCGGTGATCGACATCAAGCCGTATGTGCCCTATGCCGACAGTGTGGCCAGCGCGGTCAACCGCATGGCCAGTGCGCCGCCTGCGCCGATTGCGGTGCAGTGGAGCGATACGGCGCTGGAGCTGGCCCACCAACACGCCTTGCGCCTGGCAGAGCCGCTGGTGGCGCTGATAGAGCAGTGCCTGGCGCAGACCCGCGCCCGGCCTATCAGGTACCGCCCGCGGAGCGGGTGTACGGCGTGAAGTTCTGGGATGTGCAGGTGCGCTGGCATTACCCGCAGCTGGATGTGATCAGGGTGCTTGAGGTGGTGCGCGAAGCGTAAGGCTACCGTAGAAGCCGGCCTTGCCGGCAAATGCCACGCCCCCTGTCCCAGGCAAAAAAAACGCAGACCGTGGTCTGCGTTTTTCATTTCTGCTGGCTGCTTACTTCTCGACGAATGCACGCTCGATCAGGTAGTCGCCCGGCTCACGCATGCGCGCAGACACTTTCAAGCCGAAGCTGTTGAGCACTTCGCTGGTTTCATCCAGCATGCTCGGGCTACCGCAGATCATCGCACGGTCGTCCTGCGGGTTGATCGGTGGCAGGCCGATATCGCTGAACAGCTTGCCGCTGCGCATCAGGTCGGTCAGACGACCCTGGTTCTCGAACGGCTCGCGGGTAACGGTCGGGTAGTAGATCAGCTTGTCACGCAGCGCCTCACCGAAGAACTCGTTCTGCGGCAGGTGCTCGGTGATGAACTCGCGATATGCGACTTCGTTGACGTAACGTACGCCGTGGACCAGGATCACTTTTTCGAAACGCTCGTAGGTTTCCGGGTCCTGGATGACGCTCATGAACGGCGCCAGGCCAGTGCCGGTGCTCAGCAAGTACAAATGCTTGCCCGGGTTCAGGTCGTCCAGCACCAGGGTGCCGGTAGGCTTCTTGCTGATGATGATCTCATCGCCTTCCTTCAGGTGCTGCAGCTGCGAGGTCAGCGGGCCGTCCTGCACCTTGATGCTGAAGAACTCCAGATGCTCTTCCCAGTTCGGGCTGGCGATCGAGTAGGCGCGCATGAGCGGGCGGCCGTTAGGCTGTTGCAGGCCGATCATCACGAACTGACCGTTCTCGAAGCGCAGGCCCGGGTCACGGGTGCACTTGAAGCTGAACAGGGTGTCGTTCCAGTGATGGACACTGAGGACACGTTCGTGGTTCATGTTGCTCATGTACGGGGCTCCTGAAAAAAAACGCAGCGCTGACCGTGAGCGCGATTGCGCGATAGTTTAGTGGCAGCGACAATATCTGTTAAATGAATTATCAAGATATGTCTTATCGGTTATATAGATATGCGATTTACACTGCGTCAACTTCAGGTCTTCGTGGCCGTCGCGCAACACCAAAGCGTCTCTCGCGCAGCCGGGATACTGGCGTTGTCGCAGTCGGCCGCCAGCACTTCCATCACCGAGCTCGAACGCCAGTCCAGCTGCCAACTGTTCGATCGCGCGGGCAAGCGCCTGAGCCTCAATGCGCTTGGCCATCAACTGCTGCCCCAGGCCGTGGCACTGCTCGACCAGGCCAAGGAAATCGAAGACCTGCTCAACGGCAAGTCCGGCTTCGGCTCACTGGCCGTCGGGGCCACCCTGACCATCGGCAACTACCTGGCCACCTTGCTGATCGGCAGCTTCATGCAGGTTCACCCCGAAAGCCAGGTCAAGCTGCATGTGCAGAACACCGCGCATATCGTGCACCAGGTGGCCCACTATGAAATTGATTTGGGTCTAATCGAGGGGGATTGCAACCACCCCGACCTGGAGGTGCAGCCGTGGGTCGAAGACGAACTGGTGGTGTTCTGCGCACCGCAGCACCCCTTGGCAGCCAAAGGCCGTGCCAGTCTCGACGAACTGACTCGCGAAGCGTGGATCTTGCGCGAACAAGGTTCAGGCACCCGCCTGACCTTCGATCAAGCCATGCGCCACCATCGCTCCACGCTCAATATCCGCCTGGAACTGGAGCACACCGAGGCGATCAAGCGCGCGGTGGAATCGGGCCTTGGCATTGGTTGCATTTCACGCCTGGCGCTACGCGATGCATTCCGGCGCGGCAGCCTGGTAGCGGTGGAAACCCCCGACCTGGACCTGGCGCGGCAGTTCTACTTCATTTGGCACAAACAGAAGTACCAGACCTCGGCCATGCGCGAGTTTCTCGAACTGTGCCGCAGTTTTACCGCAGGTGTGCGACGCAGTGACGAAATCGTGCTGCCGCACATTGCCTAGAGCAGGATCACCGCCCACACCAGCGCCACCATGCTCAATGCCACGAGCTGGGCCGCACTGCCCATGTCCTTGGCATTTTTCGACAACGGGTGGCGGTCCAGGGAAATGCGGTCGATGGCCGCCTCGACCGCCGAGTTCAACAGTTCGACGATCAGCCCGAGCAGGCAAACGGCAATCAGGATTGCGCGCTCGGCGCGACTGACATCCAGCCAGAAGGCGATCGGGATCAGCACCACATTGAGCAATACCAGCTGACGAAACGCCGCCTCGCCGGTAAAGGCCGCGCGCAGGCCGTCGAACGAATAGCCGGCCGCATTGAGTACTCGTTTAAGGCCGGTCTGGCCCTTGAAAGGCGACATAGAGAGTGATTTCAACCAAAAGATAAGAACGGTGCAGGCTAGTGCACGCGGGGTCAAAAATGCGTGAAGGCCACTGGCCCTAACTGCTGGAAACCGATTCCAATTGTTGCAACAGCAGCGCCGCCTGGGTTCGCGTGCGTACACCCAGCTTGCGGAAAATCGCGGTAACATGAGCCTTGATGGTGGCCTCGGACACGCTCAGCTCGTAGGCAATCTGCTTGTTCAACAAGCCTTCGCAGACCATGGTCAAGACCCGGAACTGCTGCGGCGTCAGGCTGGCCAGGCCCTCACTGGCGGCCTTGGCCTCAGCGGACACATCGATTTTTTCAAAGGCTTGCGGTGGCCACCAGACCTCACCGTCGAGCACTTTGTTGACGGCATCCTGAATCTGCTCCAGCGGGCTGGACTTGGGGATAAACCCGCTGGCACCGAACTCGCGCGACTTGACCACCACCGCCGCCTCTTCCTGCGCCGAGACCATCACTACCGGGATCTGCGGATACTGGCCGCGCAACAGCACCAACCCGGAGAAGCCGTAGGCGCCTGGCATGTTCAGGTCGAGCAGTACCAGGTCCCAGTCGCTTTTCTCGGCCAGACGGGTTTCCAGTTCGGCGATACTCGCCACTTCTACCAGGCGCACGTCCGGGCCCAGGCCAAGGGTAACGGCCTGGCGCAACGCGCTGCGAAACAACGGGTGGTCATCGGCAATCAGGATTTCGTATGTGGCCATCGATCTAATGATCCTGTTCTGTGCAGGCGCAGCTAGCGTGGGCGCCTGGCGGGGCAACTCAAGGCGTCGGGCGGCAATGCCAGTAGCCAAAAAGGCACGTCGGGGCCAGGAAAACAGCATTCAAGCCCTCGTCGTGCCCGAATCGGCGCCAAGGATGCCGAGCCCAGCCCGGGTGGTCAAGTTTCACCCCCGGTTCGTGCTGCATGCCGCTGGCGCCAGTGCTCACCATTATGAAGCAAAGCCAGGCTGTTGCCCCTTGTACTATAGGAAGGTCTGCAGCCGTCGATGCACGGCATCTTCCTCGTCCAGCAGCAACTTGTGCTTGGCACTCAGGTAATGATTGCTGAACACGTCCAGATAGGCATCCAGCGCCTGAGCCGCATGCTGGTCAGCCGCCAGTTCAAGGCACATCGCTGCCACTTCGGCGGTGCAGAAGTGATCATCGCGCTTGGAACGACGCAGCTTGTAGCGCGAGATCTGCTCGGGCTGCAGGTTCAGTACCGGGAACCGCTCCAGGTACGGACTCTTGCGAAACATCTTGCGCGCCTCGGGCCAGGTGGCGTCGAGCAGGATGAACAGCGGCCGCTTGCCTGGCCCCGGCGCCACCTCGCTGACCACTCGCTCGGGCGCGACGAACTCGCCTGGGAACACGATGTAAGGCTGCCACTTCGGGTCATCGAGCAACGCCTGCAGCTGTGCATCCAGCGTCTTGCGTTCCCAGGCGAATGCGGTGGTGTCGCCAATCACGTCGGCAATCAACCAGCCAGTGTTGGTCGGCTTCAGCGGCTCGGTGTCGTGCATCAACAGGCACATGGCCGACTGTGCCGCCACCCGTGGCCGCCAGGCGCACAGGCAATACTCGGGGATGACCCGGCAACCGGGGCAGCGCGGCGCACGCGAACCGCGCGCAACGAAGGGTTTGACACTGCGGGCCAGGCGCTCGGCGCGCAGACGCGCTACGGCATGGCTCATGACAGGGCACAGCATTGGCAGTAAAGGCAGGGCACGACACGGACTCGGCAAGACGAAATACCCCGGCAGTTTATCAGAGCCGGCCCCTGCCCTGCCGTATATTGCCGTGCAGCGCGGTGCGCCGCCCCTTATAATCGGCGGGTTATCGAAACCTGCTGGCACCGCTATTGCGCCTGTGACGGAACACTGCGCGCCATCGCCGGTCAAATCGCCAGTTACCGAACCAGGAGAGATTCATGCTGCGTTTCATCGCCCCATCCTTGAGCCTGCTGCTTGCCCTGCCGCTGGGCGCGCACGCCGCATCCAAGCAAGAGTACGAACTGACCCAGATGCTTGAAAAAGTCGCCAAGGAAAGCAGCGTGGGTACGCCTCGGGCCATCAACGAGGACATCCTGGACCAGGGCTATACCGTCGAAGGCAAGCAACTGATCAACCACCTCAGCGTGCGCGCCAGCCATGCGCAACAAATGCAAAGAAACCCGGAGAACATGCGCTCGCAGCTGGGTGACAGTGTCTGCCGGAACACCGGTTTCCGTCAGTTGATGGACCGCGGGGCGGTGCTGACCTACCGTTTTACCGAGTACAAGACCAACCGCCCGGTGATCGACCAGTCGTTCAACAAGGCCAGCTGCCTGTCAGGCCCGAAGAAGAAGTAACCCACCCTGCCCTTATGCGCTGTTGGCGCGCCGTTGCTCTTCATCGGCGCGCAGTTCAGCCACCAGCGCCTGAATATAGCGCGACCCCCGCGCCCCACCTGCAAGGCGTTGCAGGCATTCCTGTTCCAGGCTCAGGTTGTTGGCCTGTGCTGCGCGTTGCAGCAGTCGGTACAACTGCGTATCAAGCTCCAAACTCACCCGTTGCATGATCCAGCCTCCTTGCCCCCATCGCCTTTACCCTTGCTCATCAGTTAATCAGACTGGCGGCGCTGGCGAGTGCGAGCGGACGAGTGGCGTTTTCGTCGCGCCACACGACGTTTGCCGCATTGCCTGTCACCACACCATGGGCACATGATCACTGCGGCATAACCGTGCGACAGGGTCTAGATTGATAGCCAGGACCTTTCACTTTGCGCAGGCGCAAAGGGGCCTGACCGATGTGCGGTCAAGCCGGAGGTTTTGCTGCAAAAGGAGAAGTTGAATGCCGTACCAACCGAGCGAATTGCTTGCCAACCATTTCAAGACCAACGCGATCGACCTGAGCCACATCGAACAACAGCTGAAACTGGTGGCCCCCGACAGCCCCAACCTGCCGCTGTACCGCGACATGATGCTGACCGTGCTGCGTATGGCGCACGATGACAGCGACCGCTGGAGTGCCAAGATCACCCTGCAGGCCCTGCGCGAGCTGGACAACGCGTTCCGCGCGCTGCGTCAGTACAAGGGCCGACGCAAGGTCACCGTGTTCGGCTCGGCGCGTACCCCGGTCGAACACCCCATGTATGCCCTCGCCCGGGAATTGGGCGCGACCCTGGCGCGCTCCGACCTGATGGTCATCACCGGTGCCGGCGGCGGCATCATGGCTGCCGCCCATGAAGGTGCCGGGGTGGATCACTGCCTGGGATTCAACATCACCCTGCCGTTCGAGCAGCATGCCAACGCTACCGTCGACGGGACCGACAAGTTGCTGGCGTTCCACTTCTTTTTCATTCGCAAGCTGTTCTTCGTCAAGGAAGCCGACGCACTGGTGTTGTGCCCAGGCGGTTTTGGCACCCTCGACGAGGCACTGGAAGTGCTGACCCTGATCCAGACAGGCAAGAGCCCGCTGGTGCCGGTGGTACTGCTCGACTCACCGGGCGGCACGTTCTGGCAGGAAGCGCTGAATTTCATCACCCGCCAGTTGGAGGATAACCGCTACATCCTGCCCAATGACCTTAAGCTGGTGCGCCTGGTGCACAACGTCGATGACGCGGTCGCCGAGATCAACCAGTTCTACAGCAACTACCACTCCAGCCGCTGGCTGAAGAACCAGTTCGTGATCCGCACCCACCACCCGCTCAGCGAGGCGGCATTGCAGGATATTCAGGATGGGTTCGCGGATTTGCGCCTGAGTGGCGCCTTCCATCAGCACGCCTATGCTGGCGAAGAACACGACGAAGCGCAGTTCAGCCACCTGTCCCGCCTGGCGTTTGCCTTCAACGGTCGTGACCAAGGCCGCCTGCGCGAGCTGGTGGACTTTATCAACCTGTCGGAAAACTGGGCCAAGCCCCAGCACAGTCAAGCCCCGCAAAGGGCCCGCGAGCCGCTCAAGGTCACCTGAATGCCACGCACCTGAAACCTGGTCGGCCCCCTTGTAGAGGCCTGCCAGGGCTCAGTCGTCCAGGCTGCGGCCACTCAACAAGCGGCCGACACTTTCCATGGAAAAACCACGGTAAACCAGAAAGCGGGTTTGCTGTGCACGGCTGCGGGGGTCGCTGGGTAGTTGACCGGCGAACTTGCGCTGCCACACATCCACCAGCAGGCTTTGCCAGTCGACGCCACATTCACGCAAGGCGAGTTCAACATCGCTACGTTGCAGGCCACGCTGGTTCAACTCTTCGCGTATGCGCGCCGGGCCGTAGCCAGAACGCGAGCGATAGCTGATGAAGCTTTCCAGATAGCGGGCTTCACTGAGCAGGCCCTCTTCCGTCAGACGGTCGAGCTCCTGATCGATCAGCTCAGGCTCTGCGCCGCGCTGGCGCAACTTGCGCGTCAGCTCGACACGACCATGCTCGCGTCGCGCGAGCAGGTCCATGGCTGTCCGCCTTACGGCGACGGGGGTATCGAGTACGGCGGACATGGTCTATCTACAGATCAGAAGTTGGCGTCGGCGTCGACCAGGTCATCTTCCGGCTCAGCAGCAGCCGCCGTTTTACCGGCAGCAGCAGCGGCCGCAGCAGCTTCGACACCACCAGTCAGCAGCTTGTCGCGAATCTGCTTCTCGAGGGTAGCGGCGATTTCCGGGTTCTCTTGCAGGAACTTGGCAGAATTGGCTTTACCCTGGCCGATCTTGCTGCCCTGGTAGCTGTACCAGGCACCGGCTTTTTCGAGGAAACCGTGCAGCACGCCCAGGTCGATGATCTCGCCGTTGCGGTAGATGCCCTTGCCGTAGAGGATCTGGAACTCGGCTTGGCGGAACGGTGGCGCCACCTTGTTCTTGACGATCTTGACGCGGGTTTCGCTACCGACCACTTCGTCGCCTTCCTTCACCGCGCCGGTACGGCGGATGTCCAGGCGCACCGAGGCGTAGAACTTCAGCGCGTTACCACCGGTGGTGGTTTCCGGGCTGCCGAACATCACGCCGATCTTCATGCGGATCTGGTTGATGAAGATCACCAGGCAGTTGGCGTTCTTGATGTTACCGGTGATCTTACGCAGCGCCTGGGACATCAGGCGGGCTTGCAGGCCCACGTGCATGTCACCCATTTCGCCTTCGATCTCGGCCTTGGGTACCAATGCAGCCACGGAGTCGACAATGATCACGTCAACGGCGTTGGAGCGCACCAGCATGTCGGTGATTTCCAGGGCCTGTTCGCCGGTGTCCGGCTGCGAGACCAGCAGGTCGTCGACGTTGACGCCCAGCTTGCCGGCGTACTCAGGATCGAGCGCGTGCTCGGCGTCGACGAATGCGCAGGTGGCGCCGGCTTTTTGCGCCTGGGCGATCACGACAGGGTCAGCGTGGTTTTACCGGACGACTCAGGGCCGTAGATCTCGACGATACGACCTTTTGGCAGGCCGCCGATGCCCAGCGCGATGTCCAGGCCCAGCGAGCCAGTGGAGATGGCCGGGATCGCCTGGCGATCGTGATCGCCCATGCGCATGACCGCGCCTTTACCGAATTGACGTTCGATCTGACCCAGGGCCGCAGCCAAGGCACGCTTCTTGTTGTCGTCCATTGAAGTCCTCACGTAATCATCGATAGGGCCGTACGGCCACAACACCTGTATAAGTAGCCAGTATTATTCCACAGGGTTTTGTTCCCGCCTACCCCCGAATTGCGATTTACTCTGCGCCAAGCTGTAACAGCCCCTCTAGGGCGGCGATTACCGTTTGTCGGCGCACCGAATCGCGGTCGCCGTCGAAGTGCCGGCGCTCGCTGCTGACATGCCGGCCATCGCCCCACGCCAGCCACACGGTACCCACCGGCTTGGCCGGCGAACCGCCATCGGGCCCGGCCACCCCGCTTACCGCCACCGCAAAACGTGCGCCACTGGCGGCCTGGGCGCCGCGCACCATGGCCTCGACTACCGCCTGGCTGACCGCGCCCACCTGCGTGAAGAGGCCTTCGGGCACCCCCAGCTGGCGGGTTTTCTGTGCATTGGAATAAGTCACGTAGCCGGCCTCGAACCACGCCGAACTGCCGGGGATACGCGTGATGGCCTCGGCAATGCCGCCGCCGGTACAGGACTCGGCCGTGGTCACTTGGGCATTGAAGCGGCGCAGGTGTTCCCCCAGCCGGGCAGAAAGGGCAGTGATCGGGTCCATGGCAGGCTCCTTGAAAGTCTGCCGCCTACCCTACACCAGCGGCCGGCGCGGCTGAACACTCAAGGTGTGAGTGAACGTACATAGCCCTGGCAGGCGCGCAGGGCAATCAGTCCGGCGTCGCCGGCGTCGGTGATGGCGATAATTCGTCGAGCATGCGCCGGGTCAAGTCGGGCGCGTGCGGGGCCATGATCCAGGCCGCTGGCGCCGGGGGTGGCAGGCAGGTCGGGATCGGCATCGCGCTCGAGTAGGACCGACAACCGCAGATCAGCAGTAGCCAGCCGGTCACGCAAGTGTGCCTGAGCCTGTTGGGCATCGAGAAGTTCCTGATAGTGAGTGTGATCATTGAGGTCCAACTGCTGTTCCAGCACCTGGCGCTGCGCACGCTCGCCCAGCACCTCGGCTGCAGCGGCCTCGGCGAGCTGCTGGCGCTCAAGCGCAAAGGCCTGTTGCTGCTGCGCCAGCTGTCGACCCAGGCGCCAGCCCTGGACCTGCCAGGTCAGCGCACAGGCCAGCAGCACCAGGGCCAGCAGCAGCGCCGTTTGCAGGCGGCTCAACAGAACACCTCGCGAGCACGGGCCCACAGCTGCAGGCGGTCTTCCAGCCCGTTGAGCCCGCCATTGATATGCCGGGTGATGCGGTTGAAATCACCGCGATCGGCGAGCGAATTGAGGCCTCGCGAGTGCCAGAACCAGGCAGCCGACTCCGCCGCCCAGCGCGGTTGCTCCAGCAATTGCGGCAGCTCCAGCAGGCGATCGTCGCCGAACAGCGCACGGCTGCAGGCCTGATAGTTGTTACGCCCGGTGACCTGGATCAGCCCGCGGCCGCAATAGCGTTGCCCATCGCCATCAGCCTCTGGCGTGTTACCCAGGCGCAACGCAAGGCTGCCGGTGTCATAGCGCGAGAGGTAGCGGTCGCTGCCCAGTTCCTTCACGTAGCGCAATTGGCCGGATTCGTGGCCGACCTGGGCGAGGAAGGCCGCGATGCGCCGAGGAGTGTCGATCTGCCAGTGAAGCATGGCGTCGTTGAGTGGCGAGAGAAAGACATCGGCGCGATGGCCTATGCCCGGATAGACTTTCAACAGCTGTGGTTGACTGATCAACATGATTCACCTGCTCTACGTGATTTGCGCCAGCCAGCACGTCAGCGCTGTGCGGCCTTCAGCGATGGTGTCGCTTTGCTCCCGGCCCCCTTGGCCGTGGCCTTGCCCTGCTTGCCGCCATTGCACTCGACCGTGGTGCTCCACCCCGAAGCGCTGAAGCGCTGCTCCACCGACTCGATCAGGTAGGCGCCATCCAGGCCGGGCTTGAACCCCTGGGCGTCGAGCGTGCGCTCGACGAACAGGTCGGTGCGCCCCGGCATTTCCAGGCGCAGATGCGCAGTACTGCGGTTGAGTGCCGCCAGGCGAGCCTTGGCCGCCTGCTCGGCGGCGGCGCGGTTGGGGTACAGATGACGGTCGGTATGCACCGGCGTCAGCTCGTGCGGTGCGTCGGCGTTGTTCAGCACCACCACCGCCTGGCGCCCGCTGTTGCTGTCCAGGTGACGGGTCTGCACGGCCTTGTGCGTGCCCTTGTCGTTCATCCGGAACTGCCAGTTGCGCACATCCGCACGGCCGATGCTGACGCTGCCCAAGTCCTTGCCTGAAGCGCTCTTGCCCGCCTGGCGCGGCATCACCAACAAGCTGCCGTTGGCCACTTTGGCGGTGCAATCGAACAGGCGCCCCAAACGCGTGATGAAGTTGAAATCGGACTCGTTGAACTGGTCGATGCGCGGCACCCGCACCGTTACCGGGCACACCGCCTGCCAGCCGTTGCGCGCCGCGATGTCGCGCACGATCCGCTGCAGCGTCACCTGCTCCCAGCTGCCGCTGCGGGTGGTCTTGCCACTGGCGCGCATATCACTGGCCTTGCCACGGATCACGATACTGTCGGGCGGCCCGGACAGCTCCACTTCGTCCACGGCATAGCGGCCCAGCCGCATCAGTGGCTGGCGACGTAGCCAAGGTGCACCTCGATGGCAGCGCCACGCGCTGGCAACGCCACCGCACCGTCGCGGTCATCGATGCGCAACTCGAATTCGTCGGAGTCCATGCCCGGCTTGTCGGTGGTGCGCAACAGCAGCAGCCGATCGTTGATCAGGGCAGTGATGTCCTGGCCGTCGGCGACAATACGAAACACAGGTTGCATGGCGAAGGCTCCAGAAAAACAGAACCCCGCACGCGGCGGGGTCGGGTGATTGAATGCGCCACGCTCAGTCCCAGAGCTGCAGCAGCGCCTGGGTGGCTGTCGTGACGTCGGGTAGCACGATCAGCAGGCCGGCACGCAAAGGCTGCGCTTGGTCACCCAGGCCCTGGTTGGCACTGAGCACCGCCTCGACGCTGCCGTCCAGGTGTCCGTAGTAGTGCTGGCAGAGGGTATCGAGCAGGTCCCCGTCAGACGTTCTGCAAATCGTCGCCATAGCTGATGAACTCCAGTGAGAATCCTTGTTTGCGCGGTATACCGCCGGCCAGCAGGTTGCTCTGGTCTTCTTCGATACTGGTCAGGCACCAGTTGCCCAGTACCTCGCCGTAGCCGCTGGTCAGGCTCAACGGTTGCAGCTGTCGACCGATGCTGCGCAGTGCCTGCAGTTGGCCAAGCCCGCTCTTGGCACCGGGAAAGATGGTGCCCTTGAGGGTGATGCGCTCTTCGCCCAACCCCACAGCCTGCTGCGCCGGGCTGCGCGTCAGGCGCTCCTGGCCCGCCCAGCGAAAGCGGGTCTGGCGGCGCAGTTCATCGAAGGTCGCGGTATCGAGGTTGAAGTAGTAAGGCTGCGCCTGCGCCTGCAACGACTGCAAAATCAGCAGGTGCGGGAACGGCTTGACCACCTCCGCCGGCGGCGTGGCCGCCGGGGCGAAGCTGGCGGTGGGCAGCAGGTTGGCCAGCGCCGGGCTGATGCGACCTGCCACCCGATTGATGGCAACCGCAGCCTTGGCGACTTTCTCCTCGAAGAGGGCGACACGTTCCTTTACCAGCGCGACCTTCGCCACCGCGTGGCTGTACCGGTCCAGCACCTTGGCGACGCCCTTCTGCGCGCGGTTGATGGCGCGCATCGTGCGTTGCAACCTGGCACCGATCAGCGGCCCGACGTAGGGGATGTCCTCGAGCGCGGCGGCCGCCTCGGAGATATCGCTGATCGCGCCAGTCAAGGGCTCCAGCATCTCGTCGGCACTGCGCCGTCCCGCCTCCCCCGCTGCAATCAGCGCCCGCAGGGCCGAATGCAGCTGGTCCATATAGGTCATGGCAGCTCCTTAAACATGGGTTGGATCGGCCAACTGGCGATTGGCGGCCATGCGCGTCATCTCGTCGAACTGACGACGCACGATGGGTTCGATGTTGAGAGCCAGTTGGGCCGCATCAGTGACACTGCCCTGCACGGTGATGGGCATGTGCGGGGCGAAGGTGATCTGCTGGGTGATCGGTTGCAGCGCAGGCCCCGCTGGTTGCGGCGCAGGCGGCAACGACAGCACTGTCATCGGCTCGCCAGCGCCAGGATGGATCGAACGTGCGACCTCTCCCAGCGACGTGGACAAGTGCGTAGGCGCACTGGCAGCAGGCGTGGCCGCCTCGTCGCCAGCGAACCATTTCCTGGCCAACGAAGCGCCCCACTCGGTCCCGACGATGCCCCCGATCACCGCACCGATCGCAGGGCCGACCACGGGCACGAACGCGCCCATTGCAGCGCCCGCCAGCGCGCCGCCAAATCCGCCTACGGCGCCACCATATCCCTCGGCCTTCTGCTCCTTCGTTTCCGCCGTCAGGAAGGTCTTCCCTGCCTTGTAGACCGCCTCCAGAGCAGCCGGTGCACGCACGCCCTTCATTGCCGCGCCGGCTGTGCCAAAGTAGCCTTTGATCTTCGCCCAACCTCCTGCCGGTGCGGGAGATGGAGATGGAGATGGAGATGGAGATGGAGATCGAGATCGAGATCGAGATCGAGATCGAGATCGAGAGCGTGACGATGAAGACCCGCGTTTGCCGGACTTTTTCTTGCTTGCTCGTCCGCCTCCGGTGCTGGTCGCGCCACAGCAAAAGTCCTGGGCATTGACCACGAACACTTTCTGCGGCTCGCTCCCCTCCTGCGCGTCGTCACCGCCCATTGCTTCACCGAAGGCATCGACGACCTTGAGGGCAGTATCAAGAACAGTCCCGCCGGCTTTTTCTGCATCCCCCTCGCCGCCGTCTGCGCCCTGTAGGTCACGCCCGATTTCCAGCAGGCCCTTGCCCAATTTGAAGGCATTCAGTGGTGTTTTCAGCGTCGCCAGCGTAGCGCCCGCAGCGGCAGCGCCTATCACCGCCAGCTTGGCGTTATCCGACAATGCCGTGAAGCCATTGGCAATATGAGTAATACCAACGGCTAGCCGCTCAGTCGCCGGGCGCAAGGCGTCATCGACACCGCTCATGGCCCCGTCGAACGCGTCTGACGCTTTACCCCATACCGACGACGATGCACCTGCAACAGGTGGCGTGACTTCATCGGTCGACTGGGGCGCAGGCACATCCGCGGCGCGTGTCGCAACGGCAGAAGGGGCCAATGCAGGGGGGCGGGCCACCGCCTCCTGGGCAACCTTCACAAACACCAGGCTGACCCGCGGCTGCGAGCGCCCGCGCGCAATATCGGCGAGCTTGAAACTGATCACCTGCACGTGCCCGGCGATGCGCTTCAACAACGCCAGGCTGCCCTGCGCGTCGTGCGCCTGTGTCCCGACCGGCTTGCCCGGCGAGGGGTCGAGCAGCACACGGCTCAACCCCAGTGACTGCCAACCGTGTCCAGTTCGGCTGTACGCTTGTCGCTCAACTGCGCGAGTTGTCGGATACGCGCGTCAAGCACTTTGAACGCGGCGCCTACGGTCGAATCGACCGAGGCGCCGATCACCCTTTCCAATGCCAGCGTGCTCGCCATAGGTCCCCCTTTACGTATAGAACCGGCTCACTCCGTGAGCCACCAGACCATGTCGTGGAACGACATGGTCATGATCTCGGTGGCAGAAAAATTCAGCTCCCTGGCAAGGCGCCGAGCGGCCACTTTCTGCAAGGCGGGGTCAAAGCTCGTCGTCTTGCACCAGGCGAAAATAACCAGCCTGCAAGCGGCTGTAATCCTTGAGCGCCAGGCCTTCAAGGTCCTTGACGCCCACCTCGGCAAGCGACGCGAACAGGTTCAGTTCGCGTTGCTCGTCATCGCCGCTGCCGGACTGGGCGGCACGCACATCGCGCACCGTCGGCGAGCGCAACGACAGGCTGTCGACCTGGACGCCATTGGCCTCGCTCGGCTTGGTCAGCTTCACCATCACGCCCTCGGCGCTCAGCTTCATCCAGCCGGGCATTTTTGCTTGAGTCATGGGTACTCCTTAAAGGCCAAGGGCCGAACGCTGCGCCGCAAGCTGATCGACACCGTCGATCACGCGCTTCATGCCGACCGGGTCGATCTCGTAGATCAGGCGCCCGCCGACTTCCAGCTTGTAGTAGGTGACGCCGACGGTGTGCTTGATCTCGGCCTTGTCGCCGGCCTTCCAGTCGCCCATGTCGACCTCTTTGAGCGAACCGCGCAGGGTCACCACCACCGGGGTGATGGCGCCCTTGAGGCCTTTGAAGGCACCGCGGAAGGTGCCGTTGAACGCGGTGCCGTCGGCCAGGCCGAAGAACTTCAGCGACTCGCGGCGCACGCCGGTGGTGGTAAAGCCGGCCTCCTGTTTTTCCATGCCCATGTCCATCTCGACGGGCATGTCCATGCCGCCCACACGGTGCTCTTCCATCTTCAGGGTGAGCTTGGGCAGGGTCAGGCTGGTGACGTCGCCCTGGAAGCTGGTGCCATCGACGAACAGGTTCAGGTTTGCCAGGGTTTCGGGAATCATTGCCATGTTGTGTGCTCCTTACGCTGCGTTATCGAGAACTTCGGTCAGCCACTGGTTGGTGACCTCGACGCGGAAGTTGGGGTTTTCGGCCGGCGGTACGTCGGTGAAGCGGATGTTCCAGTACACCTTGCCCTGCTCCAGCTGGCTGGCGCTGTTCAGCTCCGGGTCGGCAAAGACTTCGAAGTTGATGATCGCGCCCTGGGCCTTGAGGTCGCGCATGAAGGCCTGCAGGCCTTCGGTCACATCCTTGACGTAGGTAGCGGTGATCGAGCGGTCGACGGCCCATTTGTGCCCATAGAGGATCGCGTCCATCACGATGTCCAGGGTGCGCACGCGGGTGACGAAGGCCCATTTCGGGTCGCTGCTCAGGGTGCGGTTGCCCCACAGGCGGTAGCCGTCATCGCGGATGATGGTGGTGATGTTGGCGTTGTTGAGCAGGTTGGCGCGGCAGGTCTCGTCGCCGTCGAGGAACTCGATCGAGCGCGTGGTGCCGGTGATGCCGACGAACTCCTTGTTCGACGGCGAGGCCCAGAAGCCATACTCGTTGTCGGTCCAGGCGAACAGGCCGGCGACCCACGCCGACGATGCTGCATCGACCGTGGCATTGGCGGTGGTGTCCCAGTACTGCACGCCGGGGTCGACCATGAACGCGCGCTTGGCGCCGAAATTTTCCGCGTAGGCCAGGGCGGCTTCGTCGGTGGTGCCAGGCCCGTCGATGATAGCCAGGCCACGCAACTTGTCAGCCAGGGCGATCAGCGCGGTGCCGACCGCCTGGGTGGCGCTGTGCTTGGGGGTTACCAGCAGGCGCGGCTGGGCGTTGAAACGGCTCTTGCCGTCGAGCAGCGCTTGCAGGCCGGTGCGCTTGCCGTCGGCCTCGACGCTGCCGATGATTGCCGAGGTCTGTTCGGCTGCATCCGCCACCTTGGCCACGCCGCAGGCGACAATAACGGCCTTGGCGCGCCGGTAGATGGCCTGGCAGGCACGGGTGATGGCCGAGTCGCTACCAAAGGCGGCGATGGCTTCGCGCTCGCTGGTGATCAGTACCAGGTCATTGTACTTGGCACTGGCGCTCACGCCTTCGCTGAAGGTGTCCACCAGGCCGATGATCGAGGACGACGGCAGTGCGATGGTGCGTGCGCCAGTGTCGACGTTGGTGACGGTGACGCCGTGAAAAAAACCACTCATGGATAAACTCCAGGTATGAAAAAGGCCCTGCGGTGCAGGGCTTGAAGAGGAATCAAAAGCTGCCGAAACTGCCTAGCGCATCACGCCAGGAAGTCCCACGTCAGCGAGATCGCTGCTACAGCGTTGTTGGAGGCGGTCCAAAGACCGTAGCCGGCAGGAATGAACAGCGGATAAGGCTGGGTGTACTGCCAGTTGTTGCTGCTGGCTACCCCGCCAAAAATGGCGTGTACCGTCATGTCACCGAGACGAGTAGGTGCCTTGGGGCCGCAGTACAGGTTGATGGTGCCGCCACCGGTGCAAATGGTGGCGGTTCGCAGATAGATACCTTCCTTGTTTTCTTCTGGGCTGACGACTTGAGTCATCGTGGTGGGATGAGCATTGAAGAAATGCTTGCCTACTTTTACGGGTTCCATGGTTTCTTACCTACTGAGTCGAATGATGAGTCGCGGAGAATTCCGCATGCAATGAAAAGGCCCTGCGATGCAGGGCCTTGGAGGTGAAGTCAGAATGAAAAAGCCCCGACAGCGCGGGGCTTCAGGGGGTATTGCTCTCCAGCCAGGCGGGCGGTGTCGGCCGGTGCTCGACGGCGGGAAACAGATCGGACTGGGGCCAGTCACGAAGGGCCTGTCGGTATTGCAGCAGCTCGGCGAACTGTTCAGGCAGCAATGTGATGATCAACTGCATGTACTGCTCGTCGCGATGGCGAGTTACCGACCATTCGGTAGAACTGATCACAGCGTCACGCCAGGCACGCTCGTAGGCTACAAGCTCATCGGCAGTAGCTGGAGGCGGATCGATCAGCACCGGCAATCCTTGTTCGTCATGACAGCGAACCTTTCCAGGTGCAGGCTCCGCTATGACCGTAAGAAAGCGGGATACATCGATTTCAACTGCGTCGCTTGGCATTGAGCTGCTGTTGACGCCTTCAAGATAAGTGCATCCGGTGGACTGGCTATAAAATCTCTTCACGTTATCAGTGTCCTACTGCAAAGAAGCTAAATACACCGGCGTGAACAGATGCATTGCCTTGTGCCGAAAACATCTGAAACCCCGTTCTCGACTTGGTGTATCCAAGGCTAATCACGCTCCCGATAGAACTGGTTTCGTCCGTAAGCTGCAGCGCGAGGCAGGCCGTTGGAAACTCCAGCGTGAAGCTAAAGCTCTGGCCTGAAGCCGAGGCATTCAGCGTACCCCATTGAAAAATTACGCCACCTAGCCACGTAGGCAGCACTAGATAGCCGTTGGTTGTCAGGCTCATTGAAAAACCCCAACGCATTTTCTTCGGGGTCACAATCACATCATCCGCTGCACCCGCATCGACCTGCGGCTGTGTAGCGATCCTTGCAATGCCGAGGTTGTTTTCAGTCGCCTGGGCGGCCAACGCGGCCAGCGCGGCAATATCAATACTTCCTTGGTTGATCGGCGCGTTCCAGGCCTTGATGCACCACATCACAGCGAGGCTGCGCGGCCGAGTTTCGCCGAATTTGGTACTTTCCTCGATGAGTGTCGTAAGGTGTATACCTGCGCTCGTAAGTGTACTAGCCGCAGGAGTCCTCAGCACCGATGACTCTGCCGGCTCTGCAAACACCTTAGAAGCACCGTTGAAGGGTGGCGCATTCCAAGAGATAGTGCGAACAATCCCAAGACCATTATCTGACCCCACAACAGGCGTACCGTGACGGTGGTCAGCCTCGTTCTGCGCCTGCAAAGAACCAATGGTCCGACCATAATCAATACCGCGACCATGATCCCAACCTCGCAAAAATTCAGCGCGCGATTCAGGCAGACGGAAATAACCTGCCGGCTCCGTACCGTCGTTGAATACCCCGCCCAGGAAAGCTGCAAGGTCAGGATAGGCCGCGATACTGTGAACGCTGTGATCGACCTCCAGCCAACCCGGCGGAATCTTGTTTACAGGGAGCGCCGCCATAAACCCCACCGGCATTGCCGAAGCCTCGGCAATCATCGCCTCGACCTGGGCCTTGGTGTAGGCGTCTGCGATGCCATAGCCATTCAGGGTGGTCGGATTGGTTGCCGCGACGACGCGACCGTAGGCATCCACCTTTACGCTGCGATAGGTGCCGGCAGCGACCCCGGTGCGCCCGAATGCCATGTCGAAGGCCAGCGCCGTGACGCCCAGGGTGACAGGTGCATCCGTCACCAACTGCCACCCACTGTCGCCATTGAGCGTGCCCCGCTCCACCAGCACCAGCAGCCCGGGGGTGACCTTGGCGCTGGTGTCCGCATCCGTGCACCGCGTCCACGCGCCACTGGCAACCAGGTACAAGCCGTTGTCCTTGGCCGCCGCCTGATGCTTCACCAGCACCCGCGCCCCGGCCGTCAACGCCACACCGTCCACCGTCTGCAGCCCGCTCAAGTTGATCGCAGCCGTGGTGGCCGCCAGCACCGAATGCTTGAAGTCCTGACGGGCCAGCTCTTCGGTGACGAACTCGCGGGTAGCCAGCACCACGCTCGGGTCGATCTTGAGCTGCACATTGCTGGCGCTGCTGACCACTAGGTTCATGCGTACCACCTGGGTACGGCCCGAGCCCTGGGTGAGCAGCGGCTTGTAGGTCGGCGCACAGTTGGCCACCGCCACCAGATCGCCGTCGGCATCGTACAGCCCCACCTCACGGATCCAGCGCCCGCCGATCTCGGCCGGGATGACCTGCTCGGCGACGATGACCGCGCTGTCCTTCTCGTCCACCTTGAGCTGATTGAGTGGCGCTCTTCGCCACTCGTTCAGCAGGCTGGTCCAGCTGGCATCGGGCATCGGCAGCGCAGGGTTGTCCAGCCCGGCCGGGCTGGCGTCCCCCACGGCCATGTGAGTGATTTTCCAAGGGATGCCCAAGGCATCCGCATTGGCCTGCTTCGCGGCGCCGACCTTGGTCAGGATCGCGTAAAACTGGGAAGTCTGATCAACCATTAGTAGATGTCCAGATAGTCAATGGTGTGTTCTCGCCCACCACGCCCAACGGCGCCGGTAACCTCGACGTCACGGGGGGCGGGCGGGTAGATATCAAGTTCGTCGCCGTCTTGAAGCGCGGCGCCTAGGTGCAGCGAACCCGTGGATTGCAGGCTGATGACCAGGCCGCTCAGGTGCCGACTGACCGGCCGGGCGTTGTCGATCAGCCAGGTCAGCTCCTGGTAGGTTTTTTCGCTGATGCCCGCGTCCGACACGCCGATCTTGAGCGCGAACGTACCCGGCTGTGCCGGGGGCACGGCGTCGAACCACTCCTGCACCTCGATCAGGTAGCCAAACGGCTCGACTACACGGCGCAACGCGCCGATCGTGCCCTTGTGGGCATGCACGTAGAACGAAGAGCGGATCACCGAGCGCTTGATGGCCTCGGACCAGGTGTCGTCCCAGCGGTCCACCGACCAGGCCCAGGCCAACTGGTACAGCAGGTGCGCCGGGCAGGTGTCGGGGTTGTACAGGCTGCGCAGGGCGACCTTGAGGTCTTCGTGTGAAGCAGCCTCGACAGCCCGCTCCAACGGCGTGCTGTTGAGCGGCAGGAGGCTGTGCATGTCAGCCACCCCGCGTCAGGTCGAAACCGCTGCACCAGGCCGCCTGCGCCTTGCTCGGGCGGATGTCGCTCCAGTTCGTCAGTTCCACCCGCGCCACCCCGGCAATGTGTAGCTGTGCATCGATGGCCGAACGCGAAACTTCCACGCCCAAGCGCCGCCTGGGGTTGATCCAGGCCTGCAGGCGACGCTGACACTCGGCCAGGGTGGCCTCACTTTCCGGCCCGGTGCCGGCCAGGTGCAACAACGCATCGATGCGGTAAGGCAGGATCTCGGCGCTGCGCACCGTGAGCCGGTCGGCCAGCGGACGCACATCGTCATCGTTGAGCCGGGCACGCACCTGGGCCAGCAGTTCGGGGCTGGCAACACCGTCGCCCTCAAGGCTCAGTACCGTGACCTCCACCACTGCCGGCGACGGGCTTTCCGCCGACGCATCGGCCACCTGTCCCGACGCATTGCGCGCATGCAGGATGTAGCTGTTGCGCGGCCCGGCGGTGGTCAGGCCTTCGTACACCAGTTGCACCCGCTCGCGCAGGGCATCGTCCTCCTCCAGCACCTGGGCCGTCGGCGGCACGCTGTTGGCGTCCTCGGCCTGCACCACCAGCCGGGCAAGCTGCACGTTGGCCGCCAACTGGTCCAGGTCACTGCCCTGGGCGTACGCCAGCAGCAGCGCCTTGGCCGCATCGTTGACCCGCGCCCGGTTGAGCAGCTTGCGGTAGGCGCCCACCTCCAGCAGCTTGGTCACCGGGTCGCTCTCCAGCAATGCGTCCCAGTTGTCGCCCATGTGCGACCGAAAGGCCGCCAGGTCATCCTGGAAGATCGCCTCGAAGTCGAGGTCTTCCAGCACCTGCGGCGCGGGCAGCGCCGATAGATCCACAGTGCTCATGCGCTTACCTCCAGCAAGTGGCTGTCGCCCAGGTACTGCCCGCTCAGTTGCAGGCTGATCTGCCCGCCCACCACCGCCAGCACACGCACGCGCTGCAATTTCAGGCGTGGCTCCCAACGGCTAATGGCGCGTGCCACCTCGGCCTGCACCGCGCTTTTCCAGCCTTCGTTGACCGGCAGGTCGACGAAGCGGCGCAGCTTGCTGCCGTAGTCAGGACGCATGCGCCGGCTGCCCAGCGGGGTGGTGAGAATGTCTTCGATGGACTGGCGCAGATGCCCGATGCCGGACAGCGTCAGGCCACTACGGCGATCCATGCCGATCATCGTGGGGCCTCCCTGAGCTCGATGTATGCAGTAGCCATGATGTCTCCAGGCATAAAAAAGCCCGCGTCGGCGGGCGGGTTCAGTGCTTGTGGTTGGCGGTGTTGCCGCCGGTGTCGATGATCTTGCCGGCGCCCAGGATGTCGCCGCTCACACGCAGGCCACCGTTGATGCTCACCTCACCGGTCAGGGCAATGTTGGCGGCGTTCAAGGTGATCGTGTTATCGGTGACCAGCAGCGAGCTGCCCGCCACTTTCAGGCTGACCGTACCGCCGGGCAGTTCGATGCTGTAGCTGCGGGCCTGCCAGTCGTAGACCAGCGAGCCGCCATCGTCGAAACGCCAGGCTTCGACATGCTCGCGGTTGTCTGGCGGCGCGCCGGCATGGCCGTACAGGCCCGGCACGAAGGTGCCCAGCGCGGGCTCGCCGCTGGGGCTGAGCAACACGCCCTGCTCGTCCAGGCTCGGTGCTCGCCAGTGGCGGGCCTTGCCGGCGGCCTGGCTATGCCAACGCACCCAGGCACTGGTCCAGCCGGCACCGTCCGACACCCGCACCCGCGCCGTGGCCAGATCAACGCCCACCACACGACAAGGAATCACCAGCGCCGCCAGCATGCGGTCATGCATGGAGGTTGCGTAGCTCATGCCAGGTCCTCCGGCGCTTGGTAGGCAGCGCTGTGCGCGGGGCCGGTGTCGGGGCTGAAGGCAAACAGCAATGTGCCCGGTGGCTGGTCCGGCCACGGCCATTGCAGGTCGCCCAGGTACACCGGTTGTTGCCACTGCACCCGCCACTCCACGGCGACTGACACCGCATCAGTGTTGGCAAGCGGACGGGCGCTGGCGTTGCTGCTGGCCTCGACGAAGTCCAGGCACCAGAATTGCTGACGCAACAACTGCGTCAGGCGGGCCGCCAGCGTGGCGGCTTGCAGCGGCGCCTGCGGATGCTGCGCATCGACCAGGATACGGGCCTCGAACGAGGCCAGGATGCAGGTGCGCCCGTCGCCAGGGTCTGCGCCGGGCTGCAAGGCAGTAAATGTATGAATCAGTGCCGGCAGCAGCGTGTGCTGCTCAGCGACCGTCAGCGCCTGCACGGTAGCAAGCTCAGGCATGCTTGCCTGCAGCGTTGTGGTGATGGCCTGGCTTAGCCGGATAAGTTCGCTCACACCTGCTTCTCCTGTTCGCTGCAGCGACTACGGCTCGAACCAGCCCGTTGGTGCAATGTGCCCAAAGGATCGCGCAGTGGACAGAACACCCGCCGTCTTGAAGTTGAAGTGCTGCGGGTACAGAAACGCCAGGGAGATACCACCGAATACGAAGCTGCGCGACCCGGCGTTGTCCTTGAGGTCATAGTTGGTGCGCACCTCATGGTTGCCACTGTCCGGCGAGAAGTACTCGGCGTAAGGGCCGACCGCAGCCGTACTCATGACACAGGTGGAGTCCATCCTCACGCCGGTCGCCAGCGGGGAGATGTAGCCCGAACAATCCAGCGTCATCCCCGCGTTGGCAGTTGTGCCGTTTGTTTGCGGGTGCATGATGTAGATGCCCCTGGACACCACCTCGGTGCCGGTGTCGTAGATATTGCGTACCTCATGGGTATCGAGGTAGAACGGCGCGAGGTAGCAGAAGTGCGCGAACCCCGGCGGTGCGGGCAACAGGAACGCGCCGAACGACAACGATCCGGCATCGTCCAGGGTGATGCTGGTGGAGGTGTTGGCGACGATGTGCGCGACCCGGCCCGACCATTGGCCACCCTCGCTGATGACCAGGCACTCGACGCCGGCAAGGTTGTCATGGGCTGACCAGTCATAGGTCTGCGCCGCGACTTCATGGACCCCCTCACCGGCCTTGTTCAGCGTGATCACATTGCCGTCGACGCTGCCCACCCGAAGGAACGGCATGGTCTTGACCACCGCGCTAGTATCGCCGTTGTTGGCACAGGCGAAGGCGGCATACCAGCTTTCCTTGCAGTTGCTGCGTTCAGCGCCCAGACCTTCAGGTGCCACAGTGGCGACTTTGCTGGCCATGGCGAAGGCGGGCACCATGGCCCGGGTATAGTGACCGCGATAGCGGAACCCGCCCATCACGCAGAAGGACCGGCTCAACTTGACCGAAGTGGCCGAGCCGTAGATCACCGGGTCGCGGGGGCCTTGCGCCATGGCAAGCCCCAGCTGTGCGGCGTTGTCGTACAAACCTGTGGTGTAAGGCATGGTGTTTTCCCATGAGTGCAGAATTCGAGGCAAAAAAAAGCCCAGGTCAAGGGCCTGGGCTCATCGGTTGAAGGCGCACGGTGCACCTTCGTTGAAGCGTTCCATCAGGGCGCGCCGGGATGCTTGACGGCCGCGTTCGAAGGCCGACGAAGCCACAGGATCAGCGCCCCGATCAGGCCCAGCAGCGCCATGCACACGCCGGCGACGATCGCGTAGCGCGCAGCATCATTTGCAGCCGTGACCACGTGATGGTGCAGGCTGTCGTCAAACAGCACCTGCCCCTGCAGGGTGGCCAGCTCGCGCAGAACCGCACCACCCGGTGTCACCTCGATCGTCAGCGCCACCGGCGTGCCAATGCGCAGGCCAGCCAGCGCAAACGCCTGCCTGTCGGCATAGGCGGGACGACGCTGAGGTTGAGGATCGCCCGGCACCTGGAATTTCGCGCCAAACTGGACCAGCGAACGGTCCTGCTTCCACACCGCCCCCTCGCTGGTGACTGCCCCCTGCAACTGCACCCAGCGCCTGTAGTCCGGCGCCTCATAGTGGCGCCAGTTGGCCAGGTACAGGCTCGCAAATACCAGGTTGGCGATCGCGAATACCACGCACGCGATGGCTTTGGTCCTGCCAGGCAGGGCGTTGAGCTGGGAAAGCGCAGAAGGCATGAAGCTCCTTGGTGCAGTGCAGTCAGGGTCGATTTTCAGCGCTCAACCTTATCATGCAGGCCTTCAGAAATAGCCGTCCTGGCGACCCGAGCAGCAGCCATAGCCATCCTGGCTTGAACCGGGGAACTCCAGCGGACCGATGTCGACCCGGGCGATCGGCCCCTCAGGTAACTGAATGATCTGTGGGATAGTGCCACCGCCACCGTAGTAGACGCCGCCGCCAGCACCTGCCCCTGCGCCCGGCTCCGGGTCGGGGATGAACTGCGCCCGGCTGAGCGAGACACTGTCACTGCCAGGGGTCCAGTGGGCAACGGCAACGTTGCCCGAGTAGATCCCGGTAATCTGTTCGAAGGGCACCAGTTGCAGGTCCGGTGCCAACCAGTAATCGGGATAGCGCGCGTCTGGGGTGCTCTTGAAGTATCGATCGATCACCGGCCCCACCATGCTGTTGAACAGGTTGCTGGCTGCATTGGACGTCACCACGCTGTACAGGCTGGCGCTGACGCCTACCGCAACGAACCCGGCAGCCGCGACCCCGGCACCGGCCGTGAGCAAGGTGATGCCGGCGGCCACGCCAGCCACGTTACCGATCAGGCTGACCACGTCACCCAACTGGAACGTGCCGTCGGATTTGTACTCGGCGCTGATTTTCAGAAACACGATGGTGCCGGCCAGGGTATTGGTCGGAATGCTCAGGAACGGCACAAACCCCTTGGTGAGTTCCACCACGGAGGTCACGGCGGCGGTCACGGCGATGCCGGTCTGCGCGCTCTGGCTCACGAGGCTGAAACCGCTCTTGTCGGTGTTGAACTGATCGACCAGCGAAGCCCCTGCGTTGAGGTGCCCTACGCCGTCACTCGCCTTGTCGACAACGCCGACGATTACATCGAATTTTCCTGCCATGGAAATGATCTCCTTCAGATCAGGGTCTTGAATGCCAGGGTCATGCGCAGCCGATCACAGGTGGCGGCTGGCGAACGTGCGCTGTGCGGCACGTGCCCGTTGAAAATGACAATGCGTCCCGGCTTGGGCAGCACCGACTTGATGATGTTTTGCTTGGCATGGTCGTAGAACACCAGCTCTCCGCCCCAGGACGACGCCCAGTGCTCATTGCAGAACATCACCACGGTAAGCCCTTGCTCGCTGGCCTTGTTGTCGCGGTGGATGGGCGAATCCTGGCCAAAGGTCTGGCCATTGGCGTACACACCCAGCAAGGTGGCGTCAGGCATGTGGGCCGCTTTCACCCGGTCCCAGAACCCCGCCAGCACCTGCCACTGCTCGTGCTCACGCAACTCGCCTTCGGCCGAACGCTTCTCCATGCGCTGGCTGCCGGCGACAAAGCTGTGCCAGCACGGACGCACATAAGGTGCATCATTGACGGGCCAGCCGTAGCGCCAGCGCGCCCCGTTGAGTTGCTGCAGAATCTTGCTCTGCTCTTCGCCAGTGACCGCATCGTCGATGACGCGGATATCGGCCTCGGTAAACACCATGCTCATCGTTCACTCCTTTTCCCGGTTGTAAGGGTTGCTCGCCGCTGACGCCTGCTGAGCCTCGCCGGCCTGCGTCTGGGCCAGGCCCAGTCGACGGGCAGCCCAGCGCTCATACAGCCCGATGGCCACATCGGCACCCGCCATGGCGGTCAGGCAGCCAAAGGCGGCAGCACTCCAGATCGACATGCCGCTGGCATACAGCAACATCACCGTCGACACACCGCACACCATGCAGGCCCCGGAGCGCAGCAACAGCCGCCTGAACAGGCCCCAGCCACGGGCCCCCTCCTTGTCCGCACGCCACATCTCGCCGG
The DNA here is from genome assembly GCF_010671725.1 of Pseudomonas brassicae. Lineage (GTDB taxonomy): Bacteria > Pseudomonadota > Gammaproteobacteria > Pseudomonadales > Pseudomonadaceae > Aquipseudomonas > Aquipseudomonas brassicae. The sequence continues at coordinate 35,297 of NZ_JAAHBU010000042.1, forward strand.
ACAAGCCGCCCAGCAGCGCCAGGACGATGACCATCCAGATGGGCATTTCCAGCAACGTCTGTTGCTCGTTTGTCATGCTCGTACTCCTTGTTGAACAGCCGATCACTCGGCATTCCAAAAAGCCCGGTCGCCCAGGCTTTTCAGTAATGCGTTGTCGGATCGCCGGCCACTGCTGGTGCCCCGGGCGATCCCGCTTCAAATTGATTTTCCGACCGCGGCCGCCTGCCCGCCGGATAACTGCTTACGGTGCTTTACGCTGCACACCCGGGTCAGTTGCCAACCCTCTGAACAGTTCAGGCCTGTTCATCGCTGCCTTTGTCACCGCCGGTGTCTGACCGGCTTGAGACAAAGATTATGCATCAATGCATATACAGTCAATGCATTTGTGGAAATATTTATGCATTTTATTTTGCACGTATGCATGCAGCCCTTGCGCAGCGCAGGCTGGAGGGCTTTTTGCCGAGGTGTTTGCCGGGCGCTCAGGAAGGTGCCAGGGCTGCCAGGATCGCTTGGATGACCCTTGGCACGGCGATCCACCCCGCCACAGGGTGAGCGGGCTCGTTGGCTCGACGCCCCCACGCCTGGTCAGAAAGGGACGACATGAGGGCACCTGCGCGCCC
>NZ_JAAHBU010000420.1 GCF_010671725.1 Pseudomonas brassicae
CCCCCTGGCTGGGCCGGCGCCCTTGCCTGCCCGACATGCGCCCGGTGATTGGCCCGGCGCCGCGCCACAAGGGCCTGTGGTTCAACTTCGGGCATGCCCACCATGGCCTCACCCTGGCCCGGTCAGCGGCCGCCTGCTGGCCGAGATGATCACGGGCCAAACACCTTTCACCGACCCTGCGCCCTATCGCGCCGACCGCTTCAATTGAGATCGCGGAGAACAACACCATGAGCGCACCACTGAGCCTTGCCGCTGCACGCCCTGCCCTGCAACCCGACCCGCGCAAGGTCGTGGTGAGCATTGACGGGTTGAACAAGTTCTATGGCGACTTTCACGTCCTGCGCGACGTCGACCTCACCGTGCGCGAAGGCGAGCGGATCGTGCTGTGCGGGCCGTCCGGCTCGGGCAAGTCGACCCTGATCCGCTGCATCAACCGCCTGGAGATCGCCGAGAAAGGCACCCTGCGGGTGAATGACACCGACCTGGCGCTGACCACGCGCCAGGCCGCCGAGGTGCGCAGTGAAATCGGCATGGTGTTCCAGCACTTCAATCTGTTCCCGCACATGAGTGTGCTCGACAACTGCACCCTGGCACCGATGAGCGTGCGCGGCCTGTCGCGCAAGGACGCCGAGGAGCGCGCCCGCTTCTACCTGAACAAGGTGGGCATCGAAAGCCAGGCGGGCAAGTACCCCAGCCAGTTGTCGGGCGGGCAACAGCAGCGCGTGGCGATTGCCCGCGCGCTGTGCATGAAGCCGAAAATAATGCTGTTCGACGAGCCTACCTCGGCACTGGACCCGGA
>NZ_JAAHBU010000421.1 GCF_010671725.1 Pseudomonas brassicae
AGGTCGACAGGCTGATGTGCCAGCGCCCCCAGAACTCCTTGAGGTTGCGCGCCGCGTAAGGGGCATTGAAGTTGTCCGGCAGCTTGAAGCCCAGCAGCAACGCGACACCGGTCACCAGATGGGTGTAGCCGCTGAAGTTCAGGTAGATCAGCAAGCTGTAGCCATACACGCTCAGCAGCACCTGTTCGGCGCTGTGCCCGCTGGGGGTCTCGAACACCGGGTCGACCCACTCGCTGCCCAGCCAGGCACTGAAAAAGAACAGCTTGACCACCGCCAGCGCGATCAACCCCAGCGCCCGCTGTGGCTCCAGCACCTGGCGGATCTGTGCCGGGCGAATCTGCGGCAGCATGTGCGCGGCGCGATTGACCGGGCCCGCGACCAGGCTGGGAAAGAAGGCCAGATAAAGGGCCAGGTCCAGCGGCGCGGCAGGCGCCATCTCGCGGCGGTTGATCGAAACCAGGTAGCTGACCGAATGGAAGGTGTAGAACGACAGGCCGATCGGCAGCAGCACTTCAAGCACCGGCAGTGATACGTCCAGCCCAAGGTCGGCCAGCGCAGCTTGAACGCCACCGACGAAAAATTCCTGGTACTTAAAGACATAGAAGCAACCGAGCACCAGCAGCAACACCATAAGGTAGGTGAAGCGCCGCCCCGGATGGCGCGCACTGAACAGCCCCAGCAGGTACACCAGCAGCGAATAGCCCAGCAGGATGTACAGCGACTCGAGACTGAAGCTTGCCACCAGCGCATAGCTGCCGCCCAGCAACAACACGTTCTGCAGCCGAACGCTCCAGCACAGGCTCCAGTAGACCAGGAAAAACAGTGTGAAGCAGAGGCCGAACTCGATCGAAAGAAAGCTCACAACGTAGTCCATTACGCGACATCGGAAGGGGGAGGCCTGCCTGGGGAGGAACCGCAGCGCAGAGCGGGCGCGATTATGGCAGACAGCCACGAGTCCCCACAATGCGAGGACTGTAGGAAAATCAAGTCTGTTCCTACAGCGTTTGTGCAACAGAATGCGACGAAAGATCTCGGCGGCTGATTTGCTCCCCCTGCCCCGCTCTGCTAGTGTCGCGCCGTTCAAACCGCCACCAGAGACAGCCGCCATGGCCCGAAAAAAAGCCGCCATTGATTTCGAGCAATCCCTCGCCGACCTGCAAGCACTGGTCGAGCGCCTGGAGAACGGCGAACTGTCGCTGGAAGACTCGCTGACCGCCTTCGAGCAAGGCATCGGCCTGACCCGCGACTGCCAGAGCGCCCTGACCCAGGCCGAACAGAAGGTCCAGGTGCTGCTGGAACGCGACGGCGAGCTGCGCGCCGAGCCCTTCGACGCGGAACAGCCGGAATGATCGCCGCCTACCAGGCCCGCTGCCAGGCCCAGGTGGACGCCGCGCTGGAACACCTTTTCACCCCCCCGTCGAGCGAGCTCACACGCTTGTACGCCGCCATGCGCTACAGCGTGATGAACGGCGGCAAGCGCGTGCGTCCGCTGCTGGCTTACGCCGCCTGCGAGGCGCTGGGCGCCCCGGCCGAACAGGCCAACGGCGCGGCGTGTGCAGTTGAACTGATACACGCCTATTCGCTGGTGCACGACGACCTGCCGGCGATGGACGACGACGACCTGCGCCGCGGCCAGCCGACAACCCACAAGGCGTTCGACGAGGCCTGTGCGATCCTCGCTGGCGACGGCTTGCAGAGCCTGGCTTTCAGCGCCCTGCTCGACCCGCAGTTGAGCCCGCAGAGCGATGCAATCCGCCTGAGCATGGTGCAGGCACTGGCGCTGGCGGCGGGCCCCGCCGGCATGGTCGGCGGCCAGGCCATCGACCTGGGTTCGGTGGGGCTCAAACTCGACCAGGCTGCGCTCGAGTTCATGCACCGGCACAAGACCGGCGCCCTGATCGAGGCCAGCGTCAAGCTGGGTGCGCTGGCCAGTGCACGAGCAGATGCGCAGACGCTCAAGGCCTTGCAGCAGTATGCCCAGGCCATCGGCCTGGCATTCCAGGTGCAGGACGACATTCTGGATGTCGAGAGCGATACCGCGACCCTGGGCAAACGCCAGGGCGCCGACATTGCCCGCGACAAACCGACCTACCCGGCCCTGCTCGGGCTCGACGCGGCAAAGGCGTATGCGCTGGAGCTGCGCGACCTGGCGCTGGATGCGCTGGGCCGGTTCGACGACAAGGCCGAGCCGTTGCGGGCGTTGGCGCGGTATATCGTCGAACGCCGCAGTTGATGGTGGCGGCCCTTTCGCAGGTCAAGCCCGCGCCCACACGTTTCGAGTGATCCTGTGGGCGCGGGCTGACCCGCGATGGCCGCGCCGCGCACCTAATGGGCAGCTTTTACCGCAATAAGGTAAACTGCCGCCTCATCACACCTATAATGATTCGCCTGATGCCCACGACGTTTCAAGAGATCCCCCGCGAACGCCCGGTCACGCCGCTGCTTGACCGTGCCGATACGCCAGCCGGCCTGCGGCGTCTGGCCGAAGCCGACCTGGAGAGACTGGCCGACGAGTTGCGCCAGGAACTGCTCTATAGCGTTGGCCAGACCGGCGGGCACTTCGGTGCCGGCCTGGGCGTCATCGAACTGACGATTGCCCTGCACTACGTCTTCGACACCCCGGACGACCGGCTGGTGTGGGACGTAGGGCACCAGGCCTATCCGCACAAGATCCTCACGGGTCGGCGCGAACGCATGCACAGCCTGCGTCAGAAGGACGGCCTGGCCGCCTTTCCGCGCCGTGCCGAGAGCGAGTACGACACCTTTGGTGTCGGCCACTCCAGCACCTCGATCAGCGCCGCGCTGGGCATGGCCATCGCCGCCCGCCTGCACAACGAGGCGCGCAAGTCGATTGCCGTGATCGGTGACGGCGCACTGACTGCCGGCATGGCCTTCGAGGCGTTGAACCACGCCCAGGAAGTCAACGCCGACATGCTGGTGATCCTCAACGACAACGACATGTCGATTTCGCGCAATGTCGGCGGCCTGTCCAACTACCTGGCCAAGATCCTTTCCAGCCGCACCTACGCAAGCATGCGCGAGGGCAGCAAGAAGGTGCTGTCGCGTCTGCCCGGCGCCTGGGAAATCGCCCGCCGCACCGAGGAGTATGCCAAGGGCATGCTGGTGCCCGGCACCCTGTTCGAAGAGCTGGGCTGGAACTACATCGGCCCGATCGACGGCCACGACCTGCCGACCCTGATCGCCACCCTGCGCAACATGCGTGACCTCAAGGGCCCGCAGTTCCTGCACGTGGTGACCAAGAAGGGCAAGGGCTTCGCCCCGGCCGAGGTCGACCCGATCGGCTACCACGCGATCACCAAGCTCGAACCCCTGGACGCCCCGGCCAGCGCCCCGCAAAAGGCAGGCGGGCCAAAGTATTCCGCAGTGTTCGGCCAATGGCTGTGCGACATGGCCGCCGCCGACCAGCGCCTGGTGGGCATTACCCCGGCAATGAAGGAAGGCTCGGACCTGGTGGCGTTCAGCGAACGTTACCCAGCGCGCTACTTCGACGTGGCAATTGCCGAGCAGCACGCGGTGACCCTGGCAGCCGGCATGGCCTGCGAAGGCGCCAAGCCGGTGGTGGCGATCTATTCGACCTTCCTGCAGCGTGCCTATGACCAATTGATCCACGACGTGGCGGTGCAGAACCTCGATGTGCTGTTCGCCATCGACCGTGCCGGCCTGGTGGGCGAAGACGGCCCGACCCACGCCGGCAGTTTCGACCTGTCGTTCCTGCGTTGCATCCCCGGCATGCTGGTGATGACCCCGAGCGACGAGAACGAACTGCGCAAGATGCTCAGCACCGGCCACCTGTACAACGGCCCGGCAGCGGTGCGCTACCCACGCGGCAGCGGGCCGAACGCGGCCATCGACAGCGACCTGGAGCCGCTTGAAATCGGCAAGGGCGTGATACGCCGCCAGGGCAGCAAGGTCGCCTTGCTGGTGTTCGGCGTGCAACTGGCCGAAGCACTGAAGGTGGGCGAGACGCTGGATGCGAGCGTGGTCGACATGCGCTTCGTCAAACCACTGGACGAGGCACTGGTACGTGAACTGGCGACAAGCCACGAACTGCTGGTGACGGTCGAGGAGAACGCCATCATGGGTGGTGCGGGTGCGGCAGTCAGCGAGTTCCTGGCGCGTGAAGGCGTGCTCAAGGCGGTACTGCACCTGGGCTTGCCGGATGTGTATGTGGAGCACGCCAAGCCGGCACAGATGCTGGCCGAGTGCGGGCTGGACGAGGCCGGTATCGAAGCGTCGGTGCGCCAGCGGATGCAACGACTCGGGCTTTGATCTCACCACGCATGTGAGGGCCGCTTCGCTGGCAAGCCAGCTCCCACAGGATCAGCGCTGATCCTG
>NZ_JAAHBU010000422.1 GCF_010671725.1 Pseudomonas brassicae
AACCCGCCCGTCTCGCCTTTGGAACGTTTGGCCGTGCGTTTTTCCTTGGCGGATTTGGCGGGTTTCTTCTTGACCGATTTTTTCGCATCCAGACCTTTCATGACAGGCCCTCCGCTGAGCGCGACACCTGCTTGCCGGTGACTGACTGATTATAGACCGGCTGCCGGCGTTGGCCCGGCAAGGATGAACTCGCGGTAGCCGGACAGGATCACGTACACCGCGAAGTAGCAGAAGATCGCAGCCGAGGCCAGGTACGACCAGGTCAGCAGGCGGTCACCGAGCAGGCGCCCGCCGTGGCTGGCCAGGGTGCACAGGGAGGCGCACCAGAACAGCCCGGCCAGGAAGAAGCCACTCAGGAACAGGCCGGCTTCGATCAGGCTGCCGCCCCCGGAGCGCGAGATCAGCACACCGCCCACCGCGGCAAACCAGAGGATTGCACTGGGCGAGGACATGGCCAGGAAGATCCCGCGCAGAAACTCGCGCCAGGGCGATTCGCGTACCACCGGCACGTTGGTGTCCATGTGCCCCGTGCCGCGCCAGGCGGCCAGCAGCATCTTTAGCGCAAACCACACCAGCAGTGCCGAGCCACCGACCCACAGCACCCAGCGCACGCTGCTGAACTGCAGCAGCACGGTCATGCCCAGCAACGCTGCCACCGCATACACCAGGTCGCCGACACAGGTCCCCAGCCCCAGCCAGAAGCCCTGCCAGAAGCCGCGCTGCATGGCCAGGGTGATCATCGCGATGTTGGCCACGCCGATGTCCAGGCACAACGACAGGCTGAGGAGAAATCCGTTGGAAAAAGGCATGAACACTTGCTACCGGCTATGAAAGGCAGGCGCCATTAAAACCCGATCGGGGTGAGGTGTATTGGAAGAAATTGCCCTGGTCACGCCCGCGCGGCGCGTTCGAACAGTGCTTCGGCCCACTGATTCAGGCGTTTGCCAGCAGACTGCGCAGCGATGCTGGCAGCCGCATGAACCTCTGGCCGGATACGCAGCATCACTTTTCCTGATGCTGGTTTCTCGGGGGCAATGCCCTGCTCTGCACAATCGGCCAGGTAGTCTTGCAGTGCCAGGCGAAATGCTTCAAGCAGTGCACTCACAGAACTGGCGTGAAAACTGAGTCATTCAAGGCTTTTCAGCAACCGGCCAACACCTGCGCATAGCGTTCCCGATCGATATTGGCGCCACTGAGAATCACCGCCACCTTGCGCCCCTGTTGCCGCTCACGCTCCTGCATCAGTGCGGCCAGCCCCGCAGCACCGGCGCCTTCGGCGGTGTTGTGGGTGTCTTCGTGGAACATACGCATGGCGCTGGCGATTTCGGCATCACTGACCCGCACCACCCGCGCGCGCCCTGGCGGATGATCTCGAACGCTTCCGGCAGCGGCATGCGGCAGGCCATGCCGTCGGCAAAGGTGTTGGCTGTGGCGGTGGTGACGATGCGGCCCTGCTCGACACTCTGGGCAAAGGCGTCGGCCTCGGTAGACACCACGCCGACGATCTCGGTGTGCAGCCCCAGCAGGTCACGGGCCTGGATCAGGCCGCAGATGCCCGACCCCATGCCGATCGGCACGTACACGCAATCCAGTGCCGCCACTGCGTCGAACAGTTCAAGCGCGTAGGTGGCCACGCCGCGAATCAGGTCGGGGTGAAAGGGCGGTACGCTCTCATAACCCTGCACCTGCGCCAGGCGCGCCGCCTCGGCGCGGGCCAGGTCGAAATCGGCGCCGTGCTCCACCAGTTGCGCACCCAGTGCACGCATGGCGGCGTTCTTCTCCAGCGAGTTGCCCTCGGGCACCACGATGATGATCGGCACCCCGGCATTGCGCGCAGCCAGCGCCAGGCTCTGCCCATGGTTGCCACGGGTGGCGGTGACCAGGCCGCGCACCCCCGGCGAGCGCTCCAGCAATGCCTGCACATACAGCAGGCCGCCGCGTACCTTGAACGCCCCCGTGGGCGCATGGTTTTCGTGCTTGACCCATACCTCGCAACCCACCCGTTCGGCCAGGCGCGGCCAGGCGTATTGCGGGGTGGCGGGAATACTGGCGTGCACCAGGCGGGCAGCTTCACGCAGGGCAGGCAGATCGAACATGAATCACCTCAACGGCCAAGGGGTTTGACCTGATGCTAGCCGCGCCGCATTGTATGGGTGAAACCTTATATTGCATGGGCAACAATAAATGTGGACACCGACCCTCGCCGATAACAGTGCTCTGCCCCGCTACCTGGCGCTGGTGGACGCGATTGCGCGGGCAATCGAAAACGGCGAACTGAAAGTGGGCGAGCGCCTGCCCCCTCAACGACGCCTGGCCTGGAACCTGGGCCTGAACCCCAGCACCACCCAGCAGGCCTACCGGGAGGCGGCAGCCCGGCACCTGGTGGCAGGCGAAGTGGGCCGCGGCACCTATGTGCTGGCCGGCAGCAAGGAGGCGACACTGTTTCGCCTCAAGCACCCCGGCCCGCAGCCGGCACAGGTCGACCTGTCCACCAACGTGCCCGCGGCCGATGACACAAACCCGGACCTGGCCATCACATTGCGCCAGTTGCTGGAGCATGGCGCTCCCCCCTCGCTTGAGCGTTACCTGAGTGCCGAGCAGCTGTTGAGGGGCCGTGTGCACGGCGCCGCCTGGCTCGGCCGGCGCGGCCTGCAGTTGACTGCACAGCACGTGCTGCTGTGCGGCGGCGCGCAGCAGGGTGTGTTCAATGTGTTGCTGTCGCTGTGCCAGCCGGGGGACGGGGTGCTGGTCGAAGCGCTGACGGCGCCGGGCATCAAGGCGGCGTGTCGCCAGTTGCGCCTGCCCTTGCATGGGGTAGCGATGGACGACCAGGGCATTCTTCCCGATGACCTGGACCGGGTCGCGCGGGCCACGGGCGCACGCGTGGTGGTAGTGACCCCTACCCTGCAGAACCCCACCGGCGCCTGCATGGGCGCGGCACGGCAAGCGGCCATTGCGGCGGTGATCAAGCGCAACGCACTGACCCTGATCGAAGATGATGTCTACGGTGCACTCACCGATAGCCCTGCGCTGCTGAGCCAGGGCATCGAGTGCGGTGTACTGGTCAGCAGCCTGTCGAAAAGCGTGGCGGCCGGATTGCGCCTGGGGTGGATCGTCGGCACTGCGGCGTTGCTGGAACGCATCGACCCGCACGCCCAGGCCACGCACTGGCCGGTGTCGCCGCTGGATCTGGAGATCGCCTGTCGGTGGATCGATGACGGTACGGCTGCACGGCGGTTGGCCTGGCAACGTGACGAAGTGCTGCAGCGCTGGCGCATGGCAAAGCGCATGCTGGGTGCTGCGGTAGCGGGTGACACGCCCTCGCCGCACATCTGGGTCAACGGCGTGCAAGCCGCCACGTGCCGCGATGCCGGGGTGGCGGTAGTGCCCGCCGAGGTGTTCGCGGTCAAACAGGGTGATGTGCCGGCGGTGCGCATCAGCTTGTCGGCTGCGCGCAGCCGGGCTGAACTGAAGCTGGCATTGGAGCGGTTGGTCGCGCTGCCCCCTTCGCCGGCAAGGCCGGCGCCTACAGCGTGAGCCCCCGGCCCGTTTGCCTACACTGAACCTGACACCTCACCGACGGAAACTTGCATGAACCCGCTGTTCTATACCCAGGCCTGCGCCCACCTGCGCGCCCTCGACCCGCGCTGGGCCGAGCATATCGAGCGCACCGGCCCGTGCCTGCACCAGCCCCTGCCCACCCGCGACCCCTTACCAGGCCCTGGTGCGTGCGATTGCCTACCAGCAACTGCACGCCAAGGCCGCCGAGGCGATTCTGCGCCGCTTCCTGGCACTGTACCCCGACACCGACTTCCCCAGCCCCGAGCAACTGCTGGCCAGCACCCCGGAGCAACTGCGCGCCTGCGGCTTCTCAGCGCGCAAGCTGGCGACGATTCAGGCGATCGCCCAGGCGCGCCGGGACGGCCTGGTGCCCGACCATGAGCAGGCCCGCGCACTGGGCGAAGCCGAACTGATCAGGCGCCTCACGCAACTGCCGGGGGTCGGCCGCTGGACCGTGGAAATGCTGCTGATCTATACCCTGGAACACATGGATATCCTGCCCGCGGATGACTTTGGCGTGCGTGAAGGCTACCGTCGCCTGTTCGACCTGCCCGCGCAACCCACGCGCAAGCATATGCTGGAGCTGAGTGCGCCGTGGAGCCCGTACCGTACGGTAGCCGCCTGGTACCTGTGGCGCGTGCCGAGCACACGCTGAGGCGCGCTCGAATTCGACCGCAAGACCCGGAGTGCCAGCGCACCGCATGCTGCGTAAGCTGATGCCCATCGACCACCCGCCACGAGCGACCGCCCATGAGCCGCACACCCGTGATCAGCGCCACCGACCCACGCTGGCAAGCGCTGCTGGCCCGCGACCCGGCCGCCGACCCGTACTTCGTCTATGGTGTACGCACCACCGGTGTGTACTGCCGGCCCTCCAGCCCCTCGCGCTTGCCGCGCATCGAAAACGTCGAGTTCTTCGAAACCGCCGAACAGGCCGAAGCCGCCGGCTACCGACCCAGCCGCCGACGTGCCGCCGACCCACGTCAAGTGGCCGAGCAGCATACCGCCCAGGTTACGCGGGCCTGCCAATTGATCGAGCAGGCCGAGTTCGAGCCCAACCTCAAGCAGTTGGCGGCCCATGTCAGCATGAGCCCGTATCACTTCCACCGGGTGTTCAAGGCCGCCACCGGCCTCACCCCCAAGGCCTACGCCGGCGCACATCGGGCCCGCAAGGTGCGCAGCCAGCTCACCCGCGCCGGCTCGATTACCGATGCCGTCTACGAGGCGGGCTACACCTCCAACAGCCGCTTCTATGAAACCAGCACCGCGCTGCTGGGGATGACGCCAGGGGCGTATCGAGCTGGAGGCACCAACGCACGCATTCGCTTCGCCATTGCCCAGTGCTCGCTCGGGGCGATCCTGGTGGCGCAAAGCGAACGCGGGGTCTGTGCGATCCTGCTGGGCGACGACGCCGAGGTGCTGTTGCACGACCTGCAGGACAAATCCCCAAGGCCGAGCTGATCGGTGCCGATGCGGGGTTCGAGCAGTTGGTGGCAAGCGTGCTGGGGTTTATCGAGGCTCCGGCCCTGGGGCTCGACCTGCCGCTGGACCTGCGCGGCACCGCGTTCCAGGAGCGGGTGTGGCAGGCTCTACGCGCCATCCCAGCTGGCAGCACCGCCAGCTACGCCGACATCGCCCAGCGCATTGGCGCGCCCAAGGCGGTCAGGGCTGTCGCCCAGGCCTGTGCCGCCAACAGCCTTGCGGTGGCCATTCCCTGTCATCGGGTGGTACGCAGTGACGGCAACCTGTCGGGGTACCGCTGGGGGGTCGAACGCAAGAAGGCACTGCTGGAACGCGAGCAGAAATGACCCGGCGCCGCGTCCTCAGCCCTGGCTGCAACCATCGCCCATGGCGCGGTATTCAATGATGTGGCGCTGCCCCTGATGGTCTTCGTAGGTCATGGTAGCCGGGACCACTTCGCACACATTGGGCAGGGTCGACAGGCTGATGACCTTGGCAATGTCCAGGTTGGTCGAGTAATCGTACTGTTCCAGTACCGGCTGGGCAGCCGCAGTCTTTACATCATCAGCCAGTGTAAAAGAAGACACACCGACCAGAACAAGTGCAAGTAGGGTTTTCATGATAATGGGCCTGCAAGGCAATCAAACGCAGTGTTTGACTTCATCAGCCGAGGTGGCGCGGAGAAGTTGTCATATCAACGAGTGGACATAACACGAAGTACCGATCCCGTTACACTTCAAGTGACTGGGGATAACGCCAGTCTATAAGGTTGAAACAGCTGTTGAAGCGCCACGCCGGACATTCACTGTTACCGTGTCGGTAATAATGCGCCCCCCGAAATACACTCGACAGCCGCCTGCCCAGCCTGTAAAAGCCCGTGCCAGAGCCCCTGCCGGAACCCACCGTGAACGAAATACGCTACGCCCTGCTAAGCGCGCCCGAACGCCCCTTGTTGAACAAATTCTATCGCGGCGAAGGCTCGGCCATGCGCGCCAGCGCCAAGGGCGAAGCCTGGGTGGCCCGAGCGGGCGAAATTATCGCGGCGTTGAACCTGAGCCCGGTCAGCGACGGGTTCTGGTTGACCGGATTGCTGGTCGCCCCCAGCTGGCGTGGCCGCCAGGTCGCACGCCAGCTGATCGACCAGGCCACCTGCGCCAAGGCAGGCACGGTCTGGCTGTTCTGCCATCCGCAGCTGCTGGCGTTCTATCAACCCCTGGGGTTCGAGTTGGCGCTTGGCATGCCGTTGCTGCTCAACGAACGGCTGGCGCGCTACCAGCGCAGCAAGCCGTTGATTGCCCTGGCACGGTGTCAGTCGTCGCTGGCCGGGTCCAGCCCGGGGAACAGCACCTCGGTGTAACCGAACTTGCTGAAGTCGTGAATACGCGAGGGGTACAGGCGGCCGATCAGGTGATCGCACTCATGCTGCACCACCCGCGCGTGGAAGCCCTCGGCGTCACGTTCGATCGGACGCCCGTGCGGGTCGAGCCCGCTGTAGCGGATATGCCGGTAACGGCTGACCACACCGCGCAGGCCGGGCACCGACAGGCAACCTTCCCAGCCCTCCTCCAGCTCGGTGCCCAGCGGTGTGATGATCGGGTTGAGCAGGATGGTCTGCGGCACTGGCTCGGCGTCCGGGTAGCGCTCGCTGCGCTCGAAGCCGAAGATCACCAGTTGCAGGTCGACACCGATCTGCGGCGCAGCCAGGCCAACCCCGCCCACATGCGCCATGGTCTCGAACATGTCGGCGATCAGTTGCTCGAGCTCTGCGCTACCGAACAGGTGGGCCGGTACCGGCGGGGCAAAGCGCAACAGGCGCTCGTCGCCCATCTTGAGGATGTCACGAATCATGCGGGGCTCGACTCAGGGGTTCAGGTTCGGCATCAGGCTTGAGGGAGTGGTCGCGCCCCAGCCCGGACACATGCCTTTTATCATGTTCCTGCGTCTCGGTATCAGGCATTTGCTTTTCACCTGGGTCCTTGCCTTCGGCCGACATGTGCTCGATCACCGCATTCATTTCCGCCCCCAGCAACAGCACGGCGGCAGAGATATAGAAGTACAGCAACAGCACGATGATGGCCCCGATGCTGCCGTACATCGCGTTGTAGTCGGCAAAGGTCTTCACATAGTAGCCAAACCCCAGCGACGCGATGATCCACACCACCACCGCCAGTACCGAGCCCGGGGTGATGAAGCGAAACTCCTGCTCCACGTCGGGCATCACGTAATAGATAAGTGCCACGGCCACCATCATCAGCACGATGATGGCCGGCCAGCGCAGGATGGTCCACAGCGTGACGATGAACTCCTGCATGCCGATCTGCGAGGCGATCCACTCCATTACCTGCGGCCCCAGCACCATCAGCGCGGCGGCGGCCAGCAGCATGCCGGCAATGCCGACGGTGTAGATCACCGACAACGGGATACGCTTCCACACCGCGCCCTTCGACCACGTCGTAGGCCGCGTTCATGGCGCTCATCATCAGGCGCACACCGGCCGAGGCGGTCCACAGCGCGATCACGATACCCACCGAGAGCAGCCCGCCCTTGGACTGCTGCAACTGGTCGATCACCGGATTGACCTGCTCCAGCGCCTGTGGCGGCAGCACCAGTTCCGACTGCAGGCGCAGCCAGGAGAAAAAATCCGGCAGGTGCAGAAAACCGATCAGGGCAATCAGAAACAGCAGAAACGGGAACAGCGAAAACAGCATCTGGTACGCCAGCGCCGACGCATAGGTGGACATCTCGTCATCGAGAAATTCGCTCACGGTGCGCACCAGCACACGGTGCAGTGGCAAGCCGCGCAAGTCGGGGAATATCATAGCGTCTCCTTTCGCCGCTCGACTGTCATGGGCAGTCGTCCAGAGCTGAGGGTGTTTTTACCTCACGGTAGTCTAATAGACCCTGAACGCGAGGTTGCGACTGATTATTGCAGATAGCAAAACGGCCACCCGAAGATGGCCGCTGTCGGCTACCGGCAGTGCCGGTCAAGGCTTCTTCACGGCATCCTTGACCTTGCCGGCCACTTGCTGGGCTTCGCCCTTGAGCTCCTGCGCCTTGCCTTCTGCGCGCAGCTTGTCGTTATCGGTCACTTTGCCAACGCCTTGCTTGATATTACCGACCGCTTCGTTGGCCAAGCCTTTCACTTTGTCTTTGGTGCCACTCATGGGATTTCTCCTGAAGGGGGAATGATTAGCTGTCAGTGTCGACAGTCAATGGACACGCCCGCTTCTGCGAGAGTTTCAATTATTTTTCGAGGTATTTTTGGCTCAGACGGGTAAACAGCGGGCGAATATCGCCCCCATTCGTGCCAGGGCAGCGCCGGCGCCAGGCCGCTTTCCTTAGAATCGGGCGCCAGCGACCTGCTCTTCAGGCGCCATAAAAACAACAGACCTTGCGGTAGCCTTAGCCATGCGTACATCTTCCTTGATTGCAGCCCTGCTGCTGTCCGTACCCACCCTGCCCCTGCACGCGGCCCTTGCCGAACAGCCCCCGGCACTGACCACGCTGGTCGTCGATCGCTATGCCGACGACAGCCAGGCCGGCAGCCTGCGCTGGGCCATCGAACGCAACAACCAGTCGCCGGGCCAATACCGGATCGAAATCCGCCCGGTGGGCCAGCCACCCTACGTGATCAAGCCCGCTTCGGCCCTGCCGGCGATCCTCGGCCCGGTAAGCATCGAAGGCAGCGCCTGGAAACACAGCGGCGAGTACATCGCCATCGACGGCTCGGGCTATATCCTCGGCGACGGCACCCAGGCCTGCCCGGGTGCGCTGCCCGGCCAGTTCGGCACCAACGTGCGCACCACCACCGGCCCGGGGCTGGTACTGCGTGACACACAGGGCGTGCAGATTTCCGGCCTCGAGGTGCGCAACTTCTGCATCGGCATCCTGATCAACCGTGCCAGCCACAACGTCATCCAGGACAACCGCATCACGGCCAACAAGGGCGGCGCCGGCATCATGCTCACCGGCGACGATGGCCAGGGCAATTCCACGGCCACCACCACGGTCAACAACAAGGTGCTGCGCAACCAACTGGTGGACAACGGCGATGGCCTGGAGCTGACCCGCGGGGCGGCCTTCAACCTGGTGGCCGACAACCTGTTCCGCTCCACCCAGGCCAATGCCGAGCCGTCCCAGGGCATCGAGATCCTGTGGGGCAACGATAACAGCGTGGTGCGCAACCGCTTCGAGGATTACTCCGACGGCCTGCAGATCAACTGGGGCCAGCGCAACTACCTGGGTGCCAACACCTTTACCGGCAACTCCATCGGCGTGAGCGTCAGCGGCGAAGGCAATATCCTCGACGGCAACCTGATCCACGGCAATCGTATCGGCGTCGCGTTGCGCCCTGAGCCGACTTCCACCAGCAACCGCCTCAGCGCCAACCGGATCTGGCACAACAGCCAGGATATCCGCCGCTGCCAGGCCGGCGGCTCGTGCGTGCGCGAGCAGCGCACGGGGGCAATCGTGTTCGGCGTGCCGGCACTGGAACATGCGGTGTATGTAGGGTCACGCGGGATTGGTGTGGACCCGTCGGCGAACAACCGTGCGATCATCTGTGCTGAAAAAGCCCCGACTCAAGGCTGCCAGCCATTGCCCAACCATAACCAGGCAGCACCTGTGCTGATGGCGTTGAAGGGCGAGCGTCTGCTCGGTCAGGTAAAGGGGGAGCCACGCAGCCGGCTGCGGGTGGAGGTGTTCGGCAATGCGCAGGCAAGCGCAAGCGAGGCCGAGCAGTACCTTGGCGAGGTTCAGGTGGCGACGGATGACAAGGGTCAAGGGCAATTCGAGTATGCCGTGACGCAGAGCGATGGCTTGCATGCCTTCACGGCGACCGTCACCCGCAGCGACGGTGCGACCTCCGAGCTGAGCAAGCCATTGGTGCGCTGATACAGCGTGAGCGCTGTGCGCGCCTTCGCTGGCACGCCAGCTCCCACAGGGCTTTGACCCACCGCAAGGGCGGCGCGCTACCTGTGGGGCTGGTTTGTCAGCAAAGGGCCCTGACAGGCCCTGCTTTAGTTTTCAGCGCAATCCCAGCACAATGGTCGACCTTTCAAGCGTCACCCGTAGGAACCTGCATGAAACTCGACAAACCCACCGCCATCGCCCGTCGCAATCAGGCGCTGGAACGCCCGGTGCTCAACAGCGACAACACCCTGTTCGCCGTGCTCGATACCAAGCGCAGCCTGTGGTGGTTCGATGTGCCGGTAAAGCTGGTGCTGCCCAAGCGCGTGGCCGACTGGGTCAACCTGCTGATCTACACCCCCGAAACCGACCAGTTGCAGCACCTCAAGGTGCCGGTCAACTTCCTGCGTGCCCACCTTGAGAAAATGGAAGTGCGCAAGCCAGGCAAGCGCCGCTCGACCATCAGCCTGGCGCTGAGCGCCGATCGCGACTCGATGCTGCAGGACCTGCGTCCAGGCGGCGACAACCTGAGTTTTGCCGCCTTCGTGCAGGTCTGATCAGGCCAGTTCGATCCGGTCGGCGTGGATCACGATGCGGCCGTCCTTGTACAGGGCGCCGATGGCTTTCTTGAAGTTGCCCTTGCTCACCCCGAACAGGTCGCTGATGACCTGCGGGTCGCTCTTGTCGCTGACCGGCAGCACGCCGTTGGCGGCCTTGAGCTTGTCGAGGATCTTGTCATTGAGGGTGCTGGCCAGGGCCTGGCCGATCGGCTGCAGGCTCAGGGCAATCTTGCCGTCGCTGCGCAGCTCCTTGATGTAGCCCTTCTCCTGCTTGCCCGAACGCAGGAACTTGAACACTTCGTTCTTGTGGATCAGGCCCCAGTGCTTGTTGTTGATGATGGCCTTGAAGCCCATGGGGGTTTCTTCGGCCACCAGCAGGTCGACTTCCTGGCCCACGCTGTAGTTGGCCGGCAGCTTGTCCAGGTAACGGTCCAGGCGCGCAGTTGCGGTGATGCGACGGGTGCGCTTGTCGAGGTAGGCATGCACCACGCAGTACTCGCCCGCCTTCATCTGGCGCTTCTCTTCGGAGTACGGCATCAGCAGGTCCTTGGGCAGGCCCCAGTCGAGGAAGATGCCGATGCTGTTGATTTCCACCACCTTGAGGCTGGCGAACTCGCCCACCTGCAATTTGGTTTTTTCCGTGGTGGCGATCAGCTTGTCTTCGCTGTCGAGGTAGATGAAGACGTTCAGCCAGTCCTCGACCTCGGTGGGCGTGTCCTTGGGGATGTACCGGTTAGGCAGCAGAATTTCGCCGTCTGCCCCGCCGTCCAGGTACAGACCGAAGTCCGTGTGCTTGACCACTTGTAAAGTGTTGTAACGCCCAACTAAAGCCATTTGCGGAAATCCTCGTTGCGAGGCTGGCATTCTACACGCTAGCGCTGCAAACCGGCCTATCACGCGCAAAACCGATGAACGGTCGCCCCGCAAACGCCTGGGCCGTTATGCTCTGACAGCTCTGGATCAAGCCTCTTGGGGGCAATGCATGCCCAAATATGCCTGGTTGCTGGTTGCTGTTGTGGGGTGGCAGTTGCCGGTACACGCTCAATTGCTCAAGCGCGAGCTGGGCGATTTCGACCTGAGCCTGGGTTCCACACCCTCGCGCAGTATGGCCCAGGGCCTGGTCAAGCCTGCCACCTCGGGCACCTTTCACGGTGGCCTGGACCTGGCCCACGACAGCGGCTGGTACCTGGGCCAGTGGGCGCCGAGCATGGGCCTGAGCAATGCCGGCAACCTGCAGCTCGACTCCTATGTCGGCTACAAGCAACCCTACCAACATACCCTGGGGTACGAAGTGGGCGTGATCCACTACAGCTACCCCAACCTCAGCGACGCCGACAGCCAGGCGCTGTATGCCGGCTTGAACCTGCAGGGCAACCGTTTCGGCGTGGCCCTGGGCACAGACCGCAACCGGCGTACCAGTACCCTGTTCAGCGAGCTGGGCCAGTTCAGGCCACTGGACCTCGGGGTCAGCCTCAAGCTCACCCATTACGCCCTCAACACCCCGTTCACCCTTGGCGAGCACGACAGCGTGCAGGCCTTCAGTGACTGGTCGCTGACCTTCTCGCGGCCGTGGCTGGGTATCGACCTGGACCTGATCTACAGCGACTCGAGCCTGACCGACAGCGGCTGCCAGGCCTGGGCCGGTCAGGACCCGCACTGCAGCGGCATGCTCACCTTCAAGGCCGAGCGCGCACTGTTCTGATTGGCGGGAACCGCCAGGGCGTGCATTGTTCTATAACCACAAGGACACCCTGCAAGGACTCGCTCATGTCAGCCCGGCTGCGCCACTTCGCCTACCTGTCACTGCTGATACTGCTATGCGGCGCGGGCATTGCCTGCAGCCGTATCGACCTGGCCTACCGCAACCTCGACGTGCTGGTGCCCTGGTCGCTCAGCGATTACCTGGACATGAACCGCCAGCAGAAAACCTGGCTGGATGAGCGCCTCAAGGAGCACCTGGCCTGGCACTGCCGCACCCAGTTGCCCGGTTACCTGACGTGGCTGGACGGCGTTCAGCAGATGGTCGCCAGCAATGAGGTGACCGATCAGCAGTTGCAGGCGCGCACCCAACAAGCCAAGCAGGCCATTGCCCAGGTGGCCGATCAGATCACGCCTTCGGCGGCGCAACTGCTGCGCGGGCTGGATGACGATCAGGTGAGTGAAATGCGCCAGGCCTTTGCCGACGATATTCGCGAGCGCCAGGCCAAGTACGTGAAGACGCCGCTGGCGCGACAGATAGAACAGCGTCAGCAGCGCATGGAAAAGCGTCTGACCCCATGGCTGGGCGAACTCAACGCGCAACAGCGGCTGCGGGTGGCGCAGTGGTCGCAGGCGCTGGGGGAACAGAATCGTCAGTGGATTGCCAACCGGGCGCACTGGCAGGCGCAGTTCAGTGCAGCCATGGACCAGCGGCGCAGCGAGGGGTTCGAGCCGCGGCTGGAACAGTTGCTCAAACACCGCGAACAACTGTGGACCCCCGAATACCGCATGGCCTACCAGCGTACCGAGCAGGAGGCACGCCGCTTGCTGGTGGACCTGATGGCGCAGAGCACCGAGCAACAACGCCAGCATCTGCAGGGCAAGCTGGCCAAGGTGCGGCAGGATTTCAGCCAGCTCAAGTGCCTGAAATCCTGACGAGCTTCAGCTATCCCTTGCCTTGCGCCGATATGGAAACACATCGATCACCTTCCCCGCCAGAATCGCTGCCTGCAGACTTTTCCAGTAATCGGCGTCATACAACTCGCCATGCAACTGGCTGAACAGGCGCCGCTGCCCCCTGTCGGCAAACAGAAACGGCGGAAATTCCTCGGGGAACACATCCAGCGGCCCGATCGAGTACCACGGCTCGCTGGCCATCTCGTCCTCGGGAAACCGCGGCGGCGGGATATAGCGAAAGTTCGCCTCGGTCAGGAAGCAGATCTCGTCGTAGTCGTAGAACACCACCCGCCCGTGCCGGGTCACGCCGAAGTTCTTCAGCAACATGTCGCCTGGAAAGATATTCGCCGCCGCCAACTGCTTGATCGCCAGCCCGTAGTCCTCCAGCGCCTCGCGCACCTGGGCATCGTTGGCGTTTTCCAGGTACAGGTTGAGCGGGGTCATGCGCCGCTCCGTCCAGCAGTGGCGGATCAGTACCGTGTCGCCCTCCAGCACCACGGTCGAGGGCGCCACCTCCAGCAGCTCGGCCAGGCACTCGGGTTCGAACTTGCTCAGCGGGAAGCGAAAGTCGGCGAACGTCCTGGGTATCGGCCACTGCGCCCCACCCGGTTCGACACTTTTCACCAGGCGGTACTTCTCGATCACCGTGGCACGGTCGACGCTCTTGGACGGCGAGAAACGGTCCTTGATGATCTTGAACACGGTGTTGAAGCCCGGCAGGGTGAACACGCTCATGACCATGCCGCGCACGCCGGGGGCCATGATGAAGCGGTCATCGGTGCTGGCCAGGTGATTGATCAGCGCGCGGTAGAACTCCGACTTGCCGTGCTTGTAGAAACCGATCGAGGTGTACAGCTCGGCAATGTGCTTGCCCGGCAGGATGCGCTTGAGAAAGCCGACGAACTCGGCCGGTACCGGCACGTCGACCATGAAGTACGAGCGGGTGAAGGAAAAGATGATCGACACATCGGCTTCATCGGTAATCAGCGCGTCGATCTCGATGCCGTGGCTTTCGCGGTGCAGCAGCGGGATCACCAGCGGCCACTGTTCGTCCTGGGTGAACAGCCGGCCCACCAGATAGGCGCCCTTGTTGCGGTAGAGCACCGAACAGAACAGCTCCACCTGCAGGTGCGGGTCCTTGCACACCCAGTCGGGCAGGTTTTCGCGCAGTTGCGCCTGCAGCCGCGCCAGGTCGCCGGGCAGGTCGCCAAAGGGCGCCTGGAACGCGTAGTCGGCAAAGATCTGCGCGAGCATCGATGCCAGCCCGCCGTCGGGCCGGTAGGTGCGGGTCTGCGCCGCCCGCTCGTGGCTGCGCAGGGCGGGGCGGGTGGTGTGGATGAACATGCAGCCGTCGCTGATCAGGTCATGGCTGAACAGGCTGCAGAAGATCGAGTTGTACCAGGTCTCGGACAGCTCATCGTCCAGACGCGGATCGATCAGGCCGATGTAGGCGCTCTTGACCAGCGGCCAGAAGGCCACGTCCAGCAGCACCTCGGGCTCGAAGCCTGAACGCAGCCAGCCGCTGACTTCGCTGACCTTTTCCTCGTAGAGGTTGATACGTGCCGCAGAGGCCGTCTGGATCTGCTGCCATTGCGCCTGCTCGAAGCGCTGGCGGGCGCCGTCGGTGATCTGGCGAAAGTGCTCGCGGTAATTGTCGAAGCCGTCGAGGATGCTGCGGGCGATGGCGGCGGCCGGCCATTGTTGGGGCATGGGTAAGACCTCTGCGGGAATTTCAAAGCCTGAGCTTAGCCAGTCGCCGGAGGCAGCGATAGCCGGTGCTGGCCCCTTCGCCGGCAAGCCGGCTCCCACAGGTACCGCGCCGCTCTCACGCCAACGGTGTATCGGTGGGAGCTGGCTTGCCAGCGAAGGGGCCGTACAAGAATTCACATCGCAAGAAAGCGGGCGAGCCCCGCCCTGCTTTTACCGTAAACTCGCGCCCTGCCCCCGTCCCCGGAGAACCCCGTGAGCCCCATCGCCATCACCCGCCTGTTGATTCTCGCTGCCGTGTGGGGGGCCAGTTTTCTGTTCATGCGCATCATCGCGCCGGTGCTGGGCCCCTTGCCCACCGCCTTCTTCAGGGTGTCGATCGCCTGCGCCGGGCTGCTGGTGATCCTCGCCCTCTTGCGCGTGCGCTGGGATTTCCAGGGCAAACTCAAGGCCTGCCTGGTGCTGGGCATGATCAACTCGGGCATCCCTGCCACGCTCTACTCGGTGGCAGCCCAGGTACTGCCTGCCGGCTACTCGGCCATCTTCAACGCCACCACCCCGCTGATGGGCGTGCTGATCGGCGCGC
This sequence comes from Pseudomonas brassicae, assembly GCF_010671725.1. Taxonomy (GTDB): domain Bacteria; phylum Pseudomonadota; class Gammaproteobacteria; order Pseudomonadales; family Pseudomonadaceae; genus Aquipseudomonas; species Aquipseudomonas brassicae. The sequence goes on from NZ_JAAHBU010000422.1 coordinate 15,439, forward strand.
TGTTCTTCCGCGAAGCCATGACCCTGCCCAAGCTGGGCGGTATCTTCCTCGGCCTGTTTGGCGTCGGCATCCTCAGCGGCGCCGGGCCGGTGGCATTCGACGCCAGGCTGATGCAGGGCGCCCTGTCGTGCCTGGCGGCGACCACCTGCTACGGTTTCTCGGGGTACCTGGCGCGGCGCTGGCTCGACCAGCAGGGCGGCCTCGACAGCCGCCTGTCGGCGCTGGGCAGCATGATGGGCGCTACCCTGCTGTTGCTGCCGCTGTTCGGCTTCAGCGTGCTCACCCAGCCACCGGCCAGCTGGGGTGGCTGGTCGGTGTGGCTGTCGCTGCTGGGCCTGGGCCTGGTGTGCACCGCCTTCGCCTACATCCTGTATTTCCGCCTGATCAGCGAAATCGGCCCGGTCAAGTCCTCGACCGTGACCTTCATGATCCCGGCCTTCGGCGTGCTGTGGGGCGCCTGGCTGCTGGACGAGCCGTTGTCGCTGGCGCACCTGTATGGCGGGCTGCTGATTGCGCTGGCGTTGTGGCTGGTGCTCAAGCCAGCCAAACGCGTTCAACTGGCCAGCGACTGATCCACCGGCTCGACCGTTTTGCCGGCGGGCTTGCGGAACACGAACAGCAAGCCCACCACGATCAGGCCCATGCCCAGCAAGCTCAACGCCGCCAGGCGATTGCCGAAGATCAGGTAGTCCATCACTGCCGTCACCGCCGGCACCAGGTAGAACAGGCTGGTGACATTGACCAGATTGCCCCTGGCAATCAGCCGGTACAACAGCAGCGTTGCCAGCAGCGACACCACCAGGCCCATCCACAACGCCGACAACATGAAGGTGGCATTGAGGTTGATCGCCAGCGGCTGGAACGGTGCAAACACCGCACACATCAATAGCCCGGCCAGGTACTGCAGCGGCAAGGTGCCCAGCGGATTGTGGCTAATGCGCTTCTGCATGATCGCGCCGAAGGTCATGCTCGCCAGCGCCAGCAGCGCAAACAGCATGCCTGCCAGCGAGATGCCGCCCAGGCCGATGCCCTGGTACACCACCATCACCAGCCCGACCAGCCCCAGGCCCAAGCCGAACAAGCGGCTGAACGAGCGCTTGCGCTCCATCAGCACCACCGTGAGGATCGGCTGCACGCCCATCACCGTGGCCATGATGCCAGGGGTCACCTTCAGGTCCAGCGCCAGCAGGTAGAAGATCTGGTAGGCGCCGAGCAGCACGCAACCGGTGGCGATCGCCTGCAACAGCGGCCCACGCCCACGTGGCCAGTGCAGCTTGAGCAACGGGCCGAGCAGCACCAGGCCGGCGAAGGCAATCGCAAAGCGCATCAGCAGGAACGCAAAGGGCGTGGCCTGGGCCAGGCCAAGCTTGGAGACGATCGCGCCGCTGCTCCAGAGCAGCACGAACAGGCTGGTGGTGGCCGCCGAGGCCACGGTTTGTTTCGAGATAACTACCATGAAATGCCACCTGTATTCGGGCAAGTAAGCCGAACGGTCGGGCTGCACGGTGCAGCCGGCCGTGTTCAGTAGTGTTCAGGTGTGGTGGGGGCGCAGCCAGTGGCCGCTCAGCCCAGCACTACAACCACGCCTGGCGGTGCGACAACGCACGCGACGAGGCTACTGACAGGTGGTGGGTAGTGGCTGATCATGGCCGGCTGCTGGGACCCACACACGACGACTACCGCGACGGGCGCGGTGGCGGATACGGTGGAGGGGCAGGAAGCTGGCATGGGCAGGTCTTCGGTGAGATGAACTGTGGATGAATATAGACACCTCGGATAAGCGTCGCAAGAACCAATACGACCTCAGCAGAAGCAACAACGACACACACGCATGGTAACAATTCTCAATTTCAATTTATTGAACCCTGAAACGCTCCAGGACGTATCGGCACAGGTAATATCGTCATATCGAGATTCCCCCCTTAACCTCTAGCGCGAGGCCTGAACCGTGGTGCTAACGCCAGTCTATGCATGCGGCATCGTGCAAAACGAGTTGCTGCCTCAGGGTGCACGCCTTCGCACATGATGAAAAACTTCATTTTATCCTCGTCAGTGAACCTCAAGTTTGACGAACAAGAACCAGACCTGCACAACTGTTACCGTGTTCAAACGATCGCACACTGCAGTCAGACCAGAACGTTCAAGATCATCTTTTCACAAACGTATCCACCGAACGCACCCACCACGCTGATCACACTCGAATTCAGCAACACTACGACCCTGAGCGTGTCCAAAAACATATTCAACCTGAAAGAGCCCTACCTGGCGGAGATGGGCTATAAAAA
>NZ_JAAHBU010000423.1 GCF_010671725.1 Pseudomonas brassicae
CCTGCGCCACCTGCCGCCGTGCCGACTGCCGGCAGCGCCTCGCTGCACGTGCAGTACGTGGCCGATTGCTGGACGTCGGTCACCGATGGCAATGGCAAGGTGCTGCTCAACGCCACCAAGCGCAAGGGTGACACCCTGGAGCTGACCGGCAAGCCGCCGTTCGCGGTGCGCCTGGGCTTTGCCCGTGGCGCGCAGATCACTTACAACGGCCAGCCCGTCGACGTGGCGCCGTTCATCAGTGGCGAGACTGCTCGCCTGAAGTTGGGACAATAAGTCATGCACGGCGAATCTCCGATCAAACGTCGCGAATCGCGCAAAATCTGGGTGGGTAATGTGCCTGTCGGCGGCGATGCGCCCATCGCGGTCCAGAGCATGACCAACACCGATACCAACGACGTCGATGCGACCGTGGCGCAGATCACCCGCCTGGTCGATGCCGGCGTCGACATTGTGCGTGTCTCGGTGCCGGACATGGATGCTGCCGAAGCCTTCGGTCGCATCAAGCAGCGGGTCAGCGTGCCGCTGGTGGCCGATATCCACTTCGACTACCGCATTGCCTTGCGCGTGGCCGAACTGGGTGTGGACTGCCTGCGCATCAACCCAGGCAACATCGGCCGGGAAGACCGTGTGCGCGCGGTGGTGGATGCGGCACGTGATCGGGGTATCCCGATCCGCATCGGCGTCAACGCCGGCTCCCTGGAAAAGGACCTGCAGAAAAAGTACGGCGAGCCGACCCCGGCCGCGCTGGTCGAATCGGCCCTGCGCCACGTCGAGCACCTCGACCGCCTGAACTTCCCCGACTTCAAGGTCAGCGTGAAAGCCTCCGACGTGTTCATGGCCGTGGAAGCCTACCGCCTGCTGGCCAAGCAGATCGTGCAGCCGCTGCACCTGGGCATCACCGAAGCCGGTGGCCTGCGTTCGGGCACGGTGAAATCGGCGGTGGGCCTCGGTATGCTGCTTGCCGACGGGATTGGCGATACTATCCGCATCTCGCTGGCGGCCGACCCGGTCGAAGAAGTGAAGGTCGGCTACGACATCCTCAAGTCGCTGCACCTGCGTTCGCGTGGCATCAACTTCATCGCCTGCCCGAGCTGCTCGCGGCAGAATTTCGATGTGGTCAAGACCATGAACGAGCTGGAAGGGCGCCTCGAAGACCTGCTGGTACCGCTGGACGTCGCGGTGATCGGCTGTGTGGTCAACGGTCCCGGCGAAGCCAAGGAAGCCCATGTAGGGCTGACCGGCGGCACGCCGAACCTGATCTACATCGATGGCAAACCGGCGCAGAAGCTGACCAATGACAACCTGGTGGACGAGCTGGAAAAACTCATCCGCCAGAAAGCGGCCGAAAAGGCCGAGGCCGACGCGGCAGTGATTGCCCGCGGTTGACCGACACCGATTTCGTTAAGGATTTACCGTGAGCAAATCGCTGCAAGCCATCCGTGGCATGAACGACATCCTGCCCGAGCAGACCCCGCTGTGGCGCTATTTCGAGAGCACCGTGGCCGGCCTGCTGGACACCTACGGCTATCGCCAGATTCGCACGCCGATCGTCGAGCCGACCGAGCTGTTCAAGCGCTCGATCGGTGAAGTGACCGACATCGTCGAAAAAGAGATGTACACCTTCGCCGACCGCAACGGCGACTCCCTGACCCTGCGCCCGGAAGGCACCGCTGCCTGCGTGCGTGCGGTGCTTGAGCATGGCATCAGCGGCGGTGGCCAGGTGCAGAAGCTGTGGTACATCGGCCAGATGTTCCGCCACGAACGTCCGCAAAAAGGCCGCTATCGTCAGTTCCACCAGATCGGCCTGGAGGTATTCAACCTCGACGGCCCGGACATCGACGCCGAGCTGATCGTGATGACCTGGCGCCTGTGGGGCCTACTGGGCATTCGTGACGCGGTCAAGCTCGAGCTCAACAGCCTGGGCACCAGCGAAGCGCGGGCGCGCTACCGCGACGCGCTGGTCGAGTTCCTCTCGGCCCGCCTGGAGCAACTGGACGAAGACAGCCAGCGCCGTCTCAAGACCAACCCGCTGCGCATCCTCGACAGCAAGGACGCCAATACCCAGGCTGCCTTGGTCGGTGCGCCGAAGCTGGAAGACTACCTGGACGAAGAATCGCGCGTGCACTTCGAGGGCCTGAAGGCTCGCCTGGACGCCGCCGGCATCCCGTTCGTGATCAACACCAAGCTGGTGCGTGGCCTGGACTATTACAGCAAGACCGTGTTCGAGTGGGTCACCGACCAGCTCGGCTCGCAGGGCACCGTGTGCGCGGGCGGCCGTTACGACGGCCTGGTCGAGCAGATGGGCGGCAAGCCGACCCCGGGCGTCGGCTTTGCCATGGGTATCGAGCGCCTGATCCTGCTGATCGAAACCCTGGGCAAGGTGCCGGAGTCGATCGCACGTCAGGTCGACGTGTACCTGTGCGCCTTTGGCGAGCAGGCCGAGCTTGCGGGCCTGGCCCTGAGCGAGCGCCTGCGTGACCGTCTGCCGGCCTTGCGCCTGCAGGTCAACGCAGGGGCGGGCAGCTTCAAGAGCCAGTTCAAGAAGGCCGACAAGAGCAACGCTCTGTACGCCTTGATCCTGGGGGACGACGAACTGGCGCAACAAGTGGTAGGTTTCAAACCCCTGCGTGGTCAGGGCGAACAACAAAACATTGCCTGGGATGCTCTGGCCGAGCACCTGGAAGCTTCTCTCGCGCAGGCGTGAAGCGGGTCAACAGCCAGATTTGGTGAAAAGGAGTATTGGGGTGTCGAGTAGCGATGATGAACAGCTGGCCGCATTCAAGGATTGGTGGCAGCGCAACGGCAAACCACTGCTGACCGGCGGCCTGTTGGCGCTGGTTGTGGTGTTGGGCTGGAATACCTGGCAGAAGTACCAGGGCAACCAGTCGCAAGGTGCTTCGAACCTCTACCAGGCCTTGCTGGAAACCACCCTGACGCCGACTGGCCAGCCAGACATGGCCAAGGTCGCGGACCTGTCGGGCAAGCTCAAGAACGAATTCGGCGGCTCGGCCTATGCCCAGTACGCCAGTCTGTTCGTGGCCAAGGTTGCGGTCGAGAGCGGCAAGCTCGACGACGCCGCTGCCGAGCTCAAGAGCGTGCTCGACAAGCCGGCTGACGCCACCCTGGGCGAGATCGCCCGGCAGCGTCTGGCCCGTGTACTGGCCGCGCAGAACAAGGTCGAAGACGGCCTGAAGCTGCTTGAAGGCGATGCCGACAAGGCTTTCCTGGCCAGCCGTGAAGAACTCAAGGGCGACCTGCTGGTACAGCTGGGCCGCGCCGACGATGCTCACGCCGCGTATGAAAAAGCCAAGGCCGCGCTGTCTGACGACGCTGCGATCGGTGGCCTGCAACTCAAGCTCGACGACCTGGCCAAAGGGGATGCGTGACGTGATCGGTTGGAAACATGCAGCAGTGCTGGCCGTGGCCCTTCTGGCCGTTGGTTGCAGCAGCAACAGCAAAAAGGAATTGCCGCCGGCCGAGCTGACCAAGTTCACCGAAGAGGTGGTCCTGAAGAAGCAATGGAGCCGTTCGATCGGTGATGGCCAGGGCGACAGCTTCAACATGCTGGTCCCGGCCATCGAGAATGACCGCATCTACGCTGCCGATGTCACGGGCGTGGTCATGGCGATGGACCGCATGAACGGTGACGTGGCCTGGAAACAGGACCTCGACCTGCCGGTCTCCGGCGCGGTGGGCGTGGGCTACGGCATGGTCATGCTGGGCACCCTCAAGGGCGAAGTGATTGCCCTGGATGCCAGCACCGGCGAAGAAAAATGGCGTTCGAAGGTGACCAGTGAAGTACTGGCACCACCGGCGACCAACGGTGACGTGGTGGTGGTGCAGACCCAGGACGATCGCGTGATCGGCCTGGATGCCAGCACCGGCGAACGCCGCTGGATCTACGAGAGCACCCCGGCGGTCCTCACCTTGCGTGGCACCGGTGCGCCAATCGTGACCAATCGCCTGGCCGTGGCCGGCCTGTCCACCGGCAAGGTGGTTGCACTGGATACCCAGAACGGCGTGCCGGTCTGGGAGCAGCGTGTTGCCATCCCGCAAGGTCGCTCGGAGCTGGACCGCGTGGTCGACATCGACGGCGGCCTGCTGCTGTCGGGCGGCACGCTCTATGTAGCCAGCTACCAGGGCCGCGTCGCCGGCCTGGAACTGGAAAGCGGCCGTGTACTGTGGCAGCGTGATGCCTCCAGCTACGCGGGTGTCGCCCAGGGCTTTGGCAACGTCTACGTGAGCCTGGCAGCGGGCACCGTCGAAGGCATCGACGAGCGTTCGTCGTCGGCACTGTGGAGCAACGATTCGCTGGCACGTCGCCAGCTGTCGGCGCCGGAAGTGTTCTCCAGCTACGTGGCAGTGGGCGACCTGGAAGGTTACCTGCACCTGCTGAGCCAGGTGGACGGCCGCTTCGTGGGCCGCGAGCGCATCGACAGCGACGGCGTGCGTGCACGGCCGCTGGTGGTGGGCGACATGATTTATGTGTATGGCAACAGCGGCAAACTCGAAGCGCTGACCATTCGCTGAGTCTATGCTTGAGGCCTGCGGGCCTTGGGCTGCGGCGCCTTCGGGGCGCCGCCCGAACTCCGGCCGCTGCACTGCAGCGGCCTTTGTATTTTTTGAATTCAAGCAGTGGAGAGCCGCATGGTTCCCGTAATCGCCCTGGTGGGCCGACCGAACGTCGGCAAATCTACAATGTTCAACCGCCTGACCAGGACCCGCGATGCCATCGTTGGCGACCTGTCTGGCCTGACCCGTGACCGTCAATATGGTGAAGCGCGCTGGCAAGGGCGCTCCTATATCCTGGTCGACACCGGCGGTATCTCCGGTGACGAGCATGGCATGGACGAAAAGATGGCCGAGCAGTCGCTGCTGGCCATCGAGGAAGCGGATGTCGTGCTGTTTCTGGTGGACGCCCGTGCCGGTCTGACCGCTGCCGACCAGATGATTTCCGAGCATTTGCGCAAGCGCAACAAGCGTTCGTTCCTGGTCGCCAACAAGATCGACAATATCGATCCGAACACCGCCATTGCCGAGTTCTCGCCATTGGGCATGGGCAATGCCATCGGTGTGGCCGGCGCCCAGGGGCGTGGCGTGAACAACCTGCTGGAAGCTGTGCTCAGCGACTTCCCGCGGGACAAGGACGAAGAAGAAATCGACATGAACGTCGCCGAGGGCGAGGAAGCGGTCCGCATTCCTGGCCCCAGCGAGAAAGATGGCATCAAGATCGCCATCATCGGTCGCCCCAACGTCGGCAAGTCGACCCTGGTCAACCGCATGCTCGGTGAAGACCGGGTCATCGTGTATGACGAGCCGGGCACCACCCGCGACAGTATCTACATTCCCTTCGAGCGCAACGAAGAGAAGTACACGCTGATCGACACCGCCGGTGTGCGCAAGCGCGGCAAGATCCACGAGGAAGTCGAAAAGTTCTCGGTGGTGAAAACCCTGCAGGCGATCAAGGACGCCAACGTGGTGATCTTTGTCATGGACGCCCGCGAAGGCGTGGTAGACCACGACCTGAACCTGCTGGGCTTTGCCCTGGAAGCCGGCCGCGCCATCGTGATCGCGCTGAACAAGTGGGACGGCATGCTGCCGGGCGAACGTGACTACGTGAAGACCGAGCTGGAGCGCCGGCTGTTCTTCGTCGATTTCGCGGACATTCACTTCATCTCGGCGCTGCACGGCACCGGCGTGGGCAACCTGTACCAGTCGGTGCAGAACTCGTTCAAGTCGGCCGTTACCCGCTGGCCGACCAGCCGCCTGACGCAGATTCTGGAAGACGCGGTCAGCGAGCACCAGCCGCCGATGGTCAACAGCCGTCGCATCAAGCTGCGCTATGCCCACCTGGGCGGCGCCAACCCGCCGATCATCGTGATCCACGGCAACCAGGTGGAGAAGGTACCGAAGTCGTACTCGCGCTACCTCGAAAACACCTACCGTCGTGTGCTGAAGCTGGTCGGTACGCCGATCCGCATCGAGTACAAGGGTGGCGAGAACCCGTACGAAGGCAACAAGAACACCTTGACTGACCGCCAGGTCAACAAGAAGCGCCGCCTGATGTCGCACCACAAGAAGTCGGCCAAGAAGCGCAAAGACAAGCGCTGATCTACCGGCCTCTTCGCTGGCAAGCCAGCTCCCACAGGTTGATTGCTGCCCTTGAGGCCAATGCAGTTCCTGTGGGGGCTGGCTTGCCAGCCAAAGGCTGCGTAGCAGCCAGGATGTCGCCTTTTTCCTGCCGGTCCAATCCGCTATGCTCGGAGCCTGACCGCGCAGGAAAGAGGGCTTCATGATCAGCAGCAAGTTGCCGAACGTCGGCACTACCATCTTTACCACCATGTCCCAGCTCGCCGTACAGACCGGCGCCTTGAACCTGTCTCAGGGCTTTCCCGATTTCAACGGTCCGCAGGCACTGCTCGACGCGGTAGGGCGGCACATCAGTGCCGGCCACAACCAATATTCCCCGATGACCGGTTTGCCCGCCCTGCGCCAGCAGGTAGTGGCCAAGATTGCCCGCAGCTACGGCAAAAGCGTCGATGCTGACAGCGAAGTGACCATCACCCCAGGGGCCACTGCCGCGATCTTCTGTGCCATCCACGCGGTGATTCGTCCAGGCGACGAGGTGATTGTCTTCGACCCCTGCTACGACAGCTACGAACCCGCCGTGGAACTGGCCGGTGGGCGCTGCGTACACGTGCAACTGGCGGCCGATACCTTCGCCATCGACTGGCAGAAGCTCAGCGATGCACTGAGCCCACGCACGCGCATGATCGTCATCAATTCCCCGCACAACCCCAGCGGCGCCTTGATCACGCGTGAAGAACTGGACCAGCTGGCAGCCCTGATCGCCGAGCGCGATATCTACCTGCTCAGCGACGAGGTGTATGAACACCTGGTCTACGACGGCGTGAGCCACGCCAGTGTGCTGGCCCACGAGGCGCTGTATGCGCGCGCCTTCGTGGTCAGCTCGTTCGGCAAGACCTACCACGTCACCGGTTGGAAGACCGGCTACGTGGTGGCGCCACCGGCCTTGAGCGCCGAGTTGCGCAAGGTGCACCAGTACGTCAATTTCTGTGGTGTGACCCCGCTGCAATGGGCGCTGGCCGATTTCATGGCCGAGCACCCCGAGCATGTCCAGACATTGCCGGCGTTCTACCAGGCCAAGCGCGACCTGTTCTGCGACCTGCTCAAGACGTCGCGCTTGCAGTTCACGCGGGCCGCCGGCACGTACTTCCAGCTGGTCGACTATTCAGCGATTCGCCCGGACCTCAATGATGTCGAGATGTCCGTGTGGCTGACCCGCGAGCACGGCGTGGCGACCATTCCGGTCTCGGTGTTCTACCAGCAGCCCATCCCCAAGCAGCGCCTGGTGCGCCTGTGCTTTGCCAAACGCGAGGAGACGCTGCGCCAGGCAGCGGAAAAGCTATGCGCGATCTGAGTTCACTGCCCAACCTGACCATCGCCCTGGTGCAGACCACCCTGGCCTGGCAGGACCGTCTGGCCAACTACGAGCATTTCGAGGCGCTGCTGGAGCAGGCCCGCGGTGCCGACCTGATCATGCTGCCCGAGATGTTCACCACCGGGTTTTCGATGGACTCCGAAAGCCTGGCCGAGCCCGAGCAGGGGCCAACCTACAAATGGCTCAAGAGCCAGGCCAAGCGGCTCGACGCGGTGGTGACCGGTAGCGTGATCATCCAGGCTGACGATGGCAGCCACCGCAACCGCCTGCTGTGGGCGCGCCCGGATGGCGAGATCCTGTTCTACGACAAGCGCCATCTGTTCCGCATGGCCAGCGAGCACAAGCACTACACGCCTGGCGAGCGCCAGGTGCAGTTCGAGCTCAAGGGCTGGCGGGTGCGGCCGCTGATCTGCTACGACCTGCGCTTCCCGGTGTGGAGCCGTGATGCCCAGGACACCGACCTGTTGCTGTACACCGCCAACTGGCCGGCGGCGCG
>NZ_JAAHBU010000424.1 GCF_010671725.1 Pseudomonas brassicae
GGCTGGGCCGGGCCGCTGACGCAGAACCAGTGGCGCCTGGGCGTCGTCGCGCCCACGCAACACACTGTCGAGTGCCAGTTGCGGCAGCAGGATACAGGCCCACTGCATCGCCCATCACCCTCGCCCGGCCATGCGCACCGGCGCACTGGGGGCCAGCCCGCCGCGACACTTGAGTACCCGCCACTGCGCCGGGTGCAGGTCGACGGCAATGCGCAGCGCCGCAGGCGACGGGTTCAGTGCAGCCTGCTGCGGGCGACAGGCAAAGGCCAGGGTCTGGCCGGTTTCGGCGGCCACCTGCAAGCGGCGCAAGGCACGATCATCAGCCTGTTGCGGCCAGCACAGCACGGCGCCACAACTGCCTGAGCGCAGGCATTGCTCGACCGCCCACAGTGCGTCGGCAGGCGAGGCCTCGAGCAACGACAGGCAGCGCAGGTCGACACCGGCGGCCAGCCAGGCAGGGGGATAAGGAATATGCGGTGGGGCCACCAGCACCACCCGCTCACCCTGAGCGGTCAAACGGGCCAGGCTTGGCCACAGCAGATGCAACTCGCCACCGCCCTCGGCAGCCAGCAGCACCTCGCTGAGCGCCGACGGCGGCCAGCCGCCACCGGGCAGTACCGCATCCAGCGCGGCATGCCCGGTGGGCTGCAGGCCCTGTGGCTGAACAAGCGGGCGCCCCTTCCACACCCGGCGCTCGTCGAGCAGCCCGTCGAGGCTGACCACCGCGCCCATCAATCGCGCCTCAACAGGCCGCAGAACACCCCTTCGATAACGAAGTCGCGCTCGGGGCCGACCTCGATCGGGGCATAGGCCGGGTTGCGTGGTAACAGGCGATAGTGCCCGGCGGCGCGCTGAAAGCGCTTGATGGTGACCTCGCCGTCGAGCCGGGCGACCACGATCTGCCCGTCGCGGGCATCGGCCTGCTGGTGTATGCCCACCAGGTCGCCGTCGAAGATGCCGTCGTCGATCATCGAGTCGCCGCGCACCTTGAGCAGATAGGTCGGGGTACGCGTGAACAGATGCGCATCAAGCATCAGTTGCTCGTGGATGTCTGCATCGGGGCCGATCGGGCGGCCGGCAGCCACCTGGCCGAGCACCGGGATCTCCAGTACCTCGGGGCGGCGCAGGGCACCGGCCAGGCGAATACCGCGCGCCTGGTTGGGCGTGACCTCGATGAAGCCGGCCTCGCAGAGGGCCTGGATATGCTTGCGCGCCACGCTGCGCGAGGCAAAACCGAAGGCCTGGGCGATGTCGGCGAGGCTCGGTGGCTGCCCTTGCTGCGCGATGCGGTCGCGGATGAAGGTCAGGATGGCGGCGCGTTTGGGCGATAATCTGTTCATGGAGTACATTTGTACTCCTTTGTGGTTTCTTTGACCAGCCCCACTGATCGGTGGGGCAAATTGGTTATGATGGCCTGCTTCTGGAATGGAACCCTGCCCATGCTTGATGCCTTGCTGTTCGACCTTGATGGAACCCTGACCGACACCGACAAACTGCACCTGCTGGCGTTGCAACAGCTGTTGCTGGAGGAGGGTCGGGTATTTACCGAGGCTGAATTCGACGCGCACGTCAGTGGTTGTGCCAATGCCGACATGTGCCGCTACCTGTTCCCGCAGCGTTCGGTGGCCGAGCATGAAGCCTTCGCTGATCGCAAGGAGGCGCGTTTTCGTGCGCTTTCGCCGACCTTGCGGCCTACACCTGGGCTGGAACGCTTGCTCACGCATGCCAAGCAGCAGGCTATCGGCGTGGCGGTGGTAACCAATGCGCCGCGTGCCAATGCCGTGCACATGCTGCAGGCCATGGGATTGGCGTCGCGTTTCGAGCATGTGCTGGTGGCTGAAGAGTTGGCGCGTGCCAAGCCGGATCCCCTGCCCTACCTGACGGGTCTGGAGTGCCTGGGAGCCCTTGCGCAGAACGCCTTGGCTTTTGAAGATTCGGTGCCGGGCGTGACAGCGGCGAGCCGTGCTGGGATTTTCACGGTGGGCCTGTCCACCAGCCAGTCACCGCAGGTGTTGCTGGAGGCGGGGGCGCGGTTGGTGGTGGCGGATTTTGAGGATGCGCGGTTGTGGGAATTGATTGAAGGGATGTTGGGGGTGATGCGGGGGTAAAAACAAGGCTGACAACGCCTATCCCACAGGCCATGGCACGTTGCAACAAATGTGGGAGCTGCAACGTACCATGACCTGACAGATCGGCGTTTTCAGCCTTGGTGCTTGGCTTCAGGTCATGGTGCGCCCCCCTCACCGCGCCCAGTTCGCCTCGCTACTCTGCAACGCCGCCGCAATGGTCGCCAATTTGTTGTCCGCCAAGGTATCGGGCAACAAATCCGTCCCCGTACTCACATACAACTGCGCATACGCATTGCGCAATTCGGCATACGACAAGTCACGACGCAACTGCGTCTGCAGGTTGTTCAACTCCCCCTGAATCAACTCCAGCTCACCAATATTCTGGGTCTGGTAACGGTTGCGCAACTGCTCGGCAATCTGCCCATCCAAGGTCGCCAGCTCTTCGCTGGTACGGAACTGGCGGGTCGCTTCATTGAAGTTGGCGTTGGCCACATACAACTGCGCCAGCACCGCCATCGACATGGCCTGACGCCGCGCCGACGCTACGTCTTCACCCGCCTTGGCCACCTTGATGGCACTCGGCGCCGACAACACGTTGAACAGGTTCCAGGTTACCTTGACGCCATAATCCGCCCAGCTCTGGTTGACCAGGAACGAGTTGCTGTCATAGTGCCCGCCCGCCGAAAACTCCAGGCCCGGCAACAGGCGCAACATCGCCTTGCGGGTTTCGGCAGCACTGATGCGCGCCTGGTAATCCTGCTCGCGCAGTTCCGGGCGACTGGCCAGGGCCTGCTGCTCAAGCTGGGCAAAATCACCCTTGAACTGCGGCACGCCATAACCGGTTTCAGGCGCCAGTTCGAACGCGGTGCTCAATGGCAGGTTGATCAGCGCCGCCAATTCGGTCTTGGCCAGCGACAAGGCACGCCGCTGCTCTTCAAGCTGGCGGGTGGCTTCGATCAATGCGCGCTGGTAGCTGAGGGCCTGCACCGGGTCACCGATGCGCTGAGCACTCATGCGCTGGCTGTTGTCCCGCGCCTGGGCAATCCGCCCCATCAGGCTGTCGATCTGCGTCAACAGGCGCTGCGCCGCCACCGCCCGCCAATACGCCGAACGCACGTCCTGGGTGATGGTGTGGATCACCTTGCGCCGACGCTCTTGCAAGATCAGGCGCTGATCGGCCTGCTGCTTGGCGCTGACGTAGCTGACACCAAAGTCCAGCACGTTCCACACCATGGTCAGGTCGGCCACTTCGCGGTCACGGTCCTGGGAGGTCGAAGGCTCCAGCGACTGGGTACCGGTATCGACACTCTGGCTGCTGGAGGCACTGGCGTTGTTGCGCCCGGCATAACCGGCCTCCAAGGCCATGCGCGGCAGCATGTCGAACCGCGCCAGGTCGACCTGACGCTTGGCCAGCGCCTCCTCCATCACCTTGAGGCGTGCCTCAAGGTTGTACTTGACCGCACGGGCCATGGCCTGGTGCAAGGTCAACGGCTCGGTCAGCGGCTCCTGCTCCTTGAACATGCTGACCAGATCGCTGCGCGCTCGGTCTTCGCTGGCGCTGCGCTCGATGGGCTGACTGGTCACTGCACACCCGCTGATCGCCAGTGCAGCAAGCTGGCACCGAACACTTTATGGCTTTTGTTCATCCTTGGGCCGCCCCCTGGTACGGCGCTATCTGTCAAGTGTGTGCTGCCTTTCATGCACGCGCTCCGCTCTGTGTCGGTTGCGCCAATGCCAAGGCCAACTCGCGCACATGGCGCTGGTCGGCTTCGTTGATCTGGTTGAGTTGCTGGCCGAGTGTGGGCGCGCCGAATACCCCGCGAAGCCCCTGTTCGATGTCGCTGGCACGCCACTGGCTGCCGTTGAACACATTCAAAGGATCAACGTACTGCACCCCTTCACGATTGAAGATCGACGCGAAACTGCTGCTGCCAAACACGCCGCCTTCGGCGCCGCCGACGTCATTGCCGCTGCTGGTGAACACCTGGGCAATGAAACTTGGCGCACTGACAACGTTGTTCAGGAAAATCGTACCCAACGGCGTAAAACCGCTACCCAGCGTACGGGTTTCGAACAGCGGCGCCATGGACAGCGGCGAGAGGCTGGCATCCAGCGGCGCGCCGATACCTGCGGCGGTATCAATGGGCTGGCCTGCTCCGCCCGGGCCGCGGGCGCACTGATGCGGAACTCCGGATCGCCGGCATCCTGGGTGCGTACGCCTGGCGTACCGACGCTCTGCGCAGGCCCCATGAGCGATATCGCCAGGGCGTTGCCCGCCTTGTCGCTGATACCACTGCCCTGGGCGTTGAGCCCCAGGCTCAGGCTACCCTCCCCCGTGACAGCGCCCACGTTGATGCGATAGGTCTGTGCGTCGATCCGCACCACCGACAGTAGCTTGCCGCTGGCACCGCCGGTGGCGATCAGGCTGAAGTCGCCGACGTCGACGCCGCTGACCGCCTCGTCGAAACTCAAGGTGAAACTCAGGCTCGTGGCGCCCGGCGCAACCGGGCCATCAAGGACGATGCCGGTAGGCCGCGGCGGCTTGGCATCGACCACGATACCGGCGGTGCTGTCGACGTTGCTCAGTTGCGTGCGTGCGTCATTGCCGTGTGCATCGCGCAAGGTACCGCCATTGAGGTCCAGGCTCGAACCGACGCTCAGCGCGCCCGAGCGCCCACTGCCGACCGTCAGGCGGAACACCAGCGCGGTGCTGCCCGAACCCGACAGGTAGTCGGCATAGACCACGCTGCCATCGCCCAGGGTAACGGCCAGGCGCGGTACGCCATTGGCGGTGCCGACCAGCACCGCCTCATTGAGGTTGACGGTGAAGTCCAGGTGCTGCCCGGCGACATAGGTACCGTCTGCCGGCACGTTGACGCTACCGACCTTGGGCACCACGCCGTCGATGACAATATCCTTCTGGCCGGCGATCGAGTCGGCACTACCGATGCCGGGCAGGGTCAGCACGGCATCCTCGCTGCCCACGCTCCTGATGGTCGCGCCATTCAATTGCAGCGCTGCGCTGCTCTGGTAGTCGAGGTCGGCACTGACGTCACCGGCCTGCACCCGGTAGGTGAACGTCAGCACGCTGGAGCCCGAACCACCGGCATAGGTCGCCAGGCGATCGACCAGGCCGGTTTCCAGCAGCAGGCTCGGCACGCCGCCCGCCACGTTCACGGCCTGGTCGAAGGTGACGACGACGGTGATGAGGTCGCCCAGCTTGTAGGCGCCGTCGCCTTGCAGCACGCTGACATTGGTCACGGACGGGTTCAGCGGCTGTACCGTGATGTTGATCGCGTCGGTGTCGCTCTGCGCCCCGCCACTGCCGCTGGAGCCCTGGTCGTTGCTGGTGATGGTGAAGCTCGCTGCACCGTTGTAACCCGGCGTCGGGGTGAAGGTCATGCCGTTCAGTGCCGCATTGATCTGGGCCAGGGTGCCCTCGAACTCCAGCACGAGACTGCCCGGTACATTGCCATTGTGGAAAGCCAACCCGGCAGTACTGGACAGGCTGATCAGCCCGTTGGTGGAGGTCAGGGTAACGACCAGCGACCCGCTACCGGCGTCCACATCGCTGATGCTGACCAGGTTGCCATTGGCGCTGCTGAAGGTCAGGACAGCGCCCTGTTTCACGCTCTGGTCGCCCGGCACCGCGTTGACCGGTGCGTCGTTTACCGCCGTGACGTTGATGATCACGGTCTTGCTATCGCTCTGCGCACTGCCGCCGGTATTGCCGTGGTCGTTGATCGATACCGTCAGCAGCACGCTGCTGGTGTTGTCGCGTGCGGTCTGGAACTTCACGCTGGCGGCGGCAATGAACGCGTTGATATCGCTCAGGGTGCCGGACAGCGTGAGCGTGGCGGTACCCGAGTCCTGTACCGTGACGCCGCTGCCGGAAACGGCGCTGAGGGTGCCGCTGGGTACCGAAAACGTCGCGCTGACCAAACCGCTGCCTGCATCCACGTCACTGAAACTGATGCCGGTCAGGGGCGAGCCCAGGTCTTCGATGACGGTAATGCTCACCGGCACGCTGACCACCGGCGCATCGTTCACCGGGATGACCGACAGGGTGATGGTCTGGGTGTCGTTACTGACGCTGCCGGTGTTGACCAGGATCGTCAGGGTCGCGTCGGCGCTGGCATTGGCCGCCGTGGTGTAGGTCACGCGGTTGTTGGCGATGAACGCATTGACCGCGGCGATGCTACCGCTCAGGCTCATGGAACTGGAGGTACCACCCACGCTCACGCCGGCGCGCTGGTGGCGGAAAGGGTGCCGGAGGTGACGCTCAGGGTCATGTAGACGTTGACCGAGTCCGGGTCGCTGATGCTGATCTGATTGATCACCGAGGCAACGTCCTCGAGCACCTGGGTGCTCGCCGGTGCATTGATCACCGGTGTGTCGTCCACGTCGGCGAGGGTGACGGTACCCGTGACCACTGAAGAATCCAGGTTGCCGTCGTTGACCTGGAACTGCACAGTGCGGGTCAGGACCGAGGGGGTGTCCGAGAGGTTGTTGAAGGTCACCGCGCGCAGCGCTGCCTGGAACTGCGCCATGCTCGCCTGGTTGCCGGCGGAGGTCAGGGTCAGGGTGCCGGTGGCAGCGTCCCACGTCCCGATGATATTGCCCATGGTCGCCGGGTTGGACACCAGCGCCAGAACGTCCTGGCCGTTACTGTAGTTGCCCGAGATGCGCGCGGTAGCCGAGGCAATGCCCGGGCCGTCGGTATCGGTAATGGTCAAACCGCTATCGACGACCACCGGGATCGACGGGGTGGTGTTGCCTTCGGTCCAGGCCGCGCTGCCGCCACTGCCGGTGAGGGTCGGCGCATCGTTGGCAGCGGTGACCACGACGCTGGCGGTGTCGGTGGCGGTGGAATAGGCCGACGTGCCGCCGGAGGTGGTGACATTGACCTTGACGCCCTGCAGGCCGGCGTTGCTGCTCTGGTCCCAGGCCTTGTAGGTGATGGTTGCCGTCTCGCCATGGAGGGAGTCCGGTACGAAACGCACCAGGTTCTGCGCGGTGAGGATCAGCGCGGAGCTGGTGGAGACGATACCCACGTCGCCCCAGGTGACGCCAGCGTCGAGGCTGTACTGCCACTTGCCGTAGGTGGCGGTCAGGCCGGTGATCGCCATGCCCTTGACCGCGGAATTGTCGATGTCGGTGACACCGCCCAGCAGCGAGAGGACGGTACTGCCGCCGTTGTTGATGGCGGTCTCGGTGATCCCGTTCAGGGCCGGCGACACGCCCGTCAGCACCGGCGCATCGTTGACCGAGGTGACTACCTGGTTGGCCACCGCAGTGCCCGCGGAGAAGGCCGTCGTCCCTCCGTTGCTGGTGGTATCGGAAACGCCGCGAACACCGTTGAGAGAAGCGGTACCACTGGTCTGGTCCCAGCCACGGAAGTTGAGGCTGGCCGTCTCGCCGTTGGCGCCATCGGGGACATAGCGCAAATAGGTGGTGGAGGCGAGCAACAACGCACTGGTACTGGAGACGGCGCCGAAGTCGGTCCAGGTGGCGTTGTCAGTAGAGTACTGCCAAGTGCCGTTGCCGGACTTGCCATACACCGCGATACCGCGCAAGGCGCCGACGTCTGCGTCCACCATGGTGTAGTTGGTCAACAGGGTCGAGACCCGCGTGCCAGTGCCAGTGGTGTCCTCGTTGGTGCTCGGGAGGCTGTACGGCCCACCGGAGAGGACCGGTGCATCGTTGATGCCGACCACTGTCACCGTGCTGAAGATACCGATGGCTGCGGTAGGCACGCCACCATTGGCCGACCCGCCGTTGTCGCTCACGGAGCTCAGGGTCACCACGCGGTTGCTGGTGTTCGGGCTTTCGCTGTCGTTGCGGTAGGCCATGGTGTTGAGGAGGGTCTGCGCCGTCGCGGCGTCCAGGCCGCTGCTGCTGGTGAGGGTGACGCTGGCAATGCCGCTGATCACCGAGACCGTGACCACCGTGCCGTTGTTGGTGGTGACCACGCTGGTGCCGTTGGTCAGGGTCACGTCGCTGCCGTCGATCACCAGCTTCTCGGCAGCGCCGTTGTACACGGTGGTGACGGTGAAGGTCATCTGGGTGACTTTCTGGCCGGGCTCGACGGTATTGATCGTCGCGCCGTTGAACAGTTGCACCGCCGAGGTGTTCTCGGTGTAGGTCGGGTGGGTGGCGGTGACGTTGACCACCGGTGCATCGTTGACCGACTGCACGGAAAGGGCGACCACACTGACCGCGCTGGAACCGCCAGCGCCGTCATCCATGCTGATCGAGACGCTGCGCGAGGCGGTCGATGGCTCGACGGTGTTGGCGTTGCGGTACGCCAGGTTCTGTACCAGGGCAGCGACCGTGGTCGCGTTGGCGTTGCTGGTGAAGGTGACCACCAGCGGGATGCCGTTGCTGCCGCCGGTGAAGGTGCCGATCACCAGGCCGTTGTACATGATCGACGCGCTGGAAATGGCGATCTGGTTGGCACCAGCACCCTGATCACGAATGAACAACACGTCTTCGCCATTGACCCGACCGCTGGTGATCTGCACGGTCAGCTTGCCACCGTTGAAGTTGGCCGAGTCGGCGTCGCTGACCGTCGCGTTACCGGAAGCGTCGAGCAGTACATAAGCGCTGTCTTCGACGTAGGTGACGCTGTCGCCATTGAGGTTGCCGATCACCGGCGCCAGTACGCTGGAGGTGGTGAAGTTCAGCGTCGTGTTGTTGGCGATACCCTCGTAGGCCTTGCCATCGGTGGCAATGAACGCTTTTGGCGAAATGCGCACGGCATAGGCGGTGCCCGGCTCGAGGTTGCTCGACGGGTTGATGGTCCAGATAGTGCCGGAGCCGCTCACCTGGACCTCGGAAGCAGAAATGGTGGTGATCTGACCGTCGCTGAGGCGCACGATCTGGATAGTGCCGGAGCCCTGAATGACGGCACGGTCGAAGGTCAGCACGATGTTCGCGGCGGGGGCAACGTTCAGGGTGTCGTCACCCGGGGTGGAACTGAGCAGCTTGGGCGAACTGCCGCTCTGCCAGTAGACCGAGCCGGCCACGTTGAGCGAACTGGCGAAGAGATCCAGGTCGCCATCGCCGTTGAATCGCCAACGATGGTACGGTTGCCGAATTGCGGGCCGCCGGGGATCGTCTCGGCGGAGAACACACCGTTGTTGTTGCGGTACAGGTCGAGTTGCGTGAGCGTTGACGGCTGCCACCAGCAAATCGGTGTCGCCATC
>NZ_JAAHBU010000425.1 GCF_010671725.1 Pseudomonas brassicae
GGCGTTCACCGCTGGCGGTGTGCAGGTCGGCCATCAAGGCGGTGCCGGTGTCACTGCGGGCGGCCAGCCACAGGCCGCCACCGAGCAACCCCAGGCCGCCGATGGCGCGCAGCACGTCGCGGCGGGTAGTGCCGGGCTGCATCAGTACCCGGCGGGCTTCCCCGGCCTGGCCAGGCAGGCGCTTTTCCAGCGCGCGCAAGGTGCCGAACGAGCTGCCCAGGCGTTCCTGCAGGCGGCACCAGGCCTGGGCATGCGCCGGGTCGCTGTGCAGCCAGGCGTCGAAGCGTGCGTGCAGGCGGGTGTCGTTGCGGTCGGCGCTCAGGCGTACCATCAGTCGATGGCCTGTTCGCCCGCAGGATCCAGGCGCGGCGTGTTCATGGTGTCATCTCGGCCACGTAGCACTGGCGCAGGGCCTGCTTCATGTAGCGGCTGACGGTACGTTCGGACAGTTCGAGCTTGCGCCCGATGTCCACATAGCTCAGGCCATCAGCTGGCTGTACAGGAACGCCGCCTTGACGATGGCCGGCAAACCGGCCAGGGCGCGGTCGATGGCCACCAGCGCTCGACCAGCAGCAGCTGTTCTTCGGGGGAGGGGGCAACCTGCTCGGGCAGGCTCGACAGGCGTTCCAGGTAGGCGCTTTCCAGCTGGCGGCGGCGATGACGGTCGAAGATCAGCCGGCGTGCGATGTCGACAGGAAGGCGCGCGGTTGCTCGATGCTGTCCGGGTCGACCCGTGCTGCCAGCAACTGGCAAAAGGCTTCGGCCGCCGTGTCTTCGGCGTCGGCGCGATTGCGCAGGCGCTTCTGGATATGCTGCAACAGCCAACGGTGATGGTCGCTGAAGAAGAAGCCCAGCTTGGAGGAAGGCGTATGCACCAGTGAACCACCCGAAAGTGAATGTGAATTGTTCTCAATGCTACAGGGTCGATGTGCGTGTGTGTAGCCTGTGAATGCGCTGTTGTTGACGGGTGTTGAAACAGGAACCAATATCATCTACATTTGGTTACTGTATAACATTCCACAAGTGAGGCATCATGAAACCTGGCATCCATCCCGATTACCGCCCGGTGCTGTTCCACGATATTGGCGCCAATGCATTCTGGCTGATCGGCTCGACGGTCGGCACCAGCAAGACCTACACCCACAGTGATGGCGTGAGCTACCCCTACGTTGCGCTGGACGTGTCCAGTGCATCGCATCCGATCTATACGGGCCAGGAGCGCAAGGCCAAGTCCGAAGGGCGTGTGGCCGGTTTCAACAAGCGCTTTGCCGGGTTTGCCGGCAAAGGCAGCTGAGGTGCAGCCACGGGGGCAGGGTCAGGCAGCGGCCTGGGCCTGCAGTACCAGTTGACCGTCGACCTCGTTGACCAGGCCGCTGGCGACCAGCAATGGCACCAGGCGCTTGTGCAACTGGGGCTCGACGAATGCCTTGATGGCGTCGAGGTCCAGCTGCCCGCTGACCTCGAGTTCGGCCTTGGTGTATGACAGCCAGGCTTTCTTCAGGGCCATCAGCACGTCGCTGGCGGCGGTGGTGGCGAAGCGGCGGTGGGCCATCTGGCCCTGGAAGTCGAAGGTGTGGCGGTGCACATAGCCGCTCTCGTCGTTGCTGCTTTCGAGGCAGCGGCTGCAGGCGCAGGCGCCATCAGCGAATGCGGCGCCCAGGTAGGTGTTGAAGTCCACCACGGGCTTGAGGCCCAGGCGCTTGTCGACTTCGAACAGGTCGCCGGTCGTGTTCGCATCAGCATTCAACGTTATTTCCTCACAGTCATGCGGTAGGTTTTCAGGGAGTGAACAATACCAGCCGGGGCGAGTTGTGGGTACTTTTCGGGCGTGGGCAGCCTTGTTTGTCCGGCTTGAACTCAAGGGGCGCCAGTGCGTTCGCCATGCCGGCGCCGCCACTCGTCCACCACATCCCCCAACGTCCTGGCCGTACCCTCGACAATCCACCTCATCAACGCCCGGTCAAACTTGAAATCCTCCCCACACTGCTCACGCAGAAAACGCCGCACGTTCTGGGTGTTGCGGTAGTGCCGGTCTAGCGGTGTCTGCCGGCTGAGCACCGCACCATGCCAATCAAATGCCATGCCTGAGTTCCTTGCGTTGTTTGAGGGTTTCACCGGGCAACTCCTTGAGTGCGCGAGTTGCCGGGGTAGGGCGGCGCGAACCTGCGGATGCAGCTAATGTGCAGTAATCAGAGGCAAATAAGAAGGCTCTCTCATGCGCTCATTCGCTGCTGTCTACCGCGGTGTCGTGCTGTTGATTGCGCTGCAGGCGGGCGTTGCGGTAGCGGCCGCGCCCGCCGCTGCAGTGGCCGAGGACAAGGCCCAGGTGCTGGAGCACAAGGCGGCCGAGCAGGGCGATGCGGCAACCGTGCCCAAGGGCGAAGCGATTACCCGCACCGAGGTGCAGGCGGTCGATCCCCAGGGGGCCGCTGCACTGGACGATGCAATCACCTGCCTGTCGCGCACGATCTATTGGGAATCCAAAGGCGGCGCGGCGGCGGATATGGAAGGGGTGGCCAGCGTGGTGATGAACCGCCTGGGGCACGAGGGCTTTCCGGACACGGTGTGCGATGTGGTCAAGCAGGGCGTCAAGGAACGTACCTGCCAGTTTTCGTGGTGGTGTGACGGGCGTTCGGACGATGTGGAGGAGGCCGTGCAGTACACCCTGGCCAAGGAAATCGCGCGCAAGGCATTGAACCAGCAGTTGACCGACCGCACCCGCGGGGCGATGTACTTTCATGACCGCAATGTTTCGCCGGCCTGGGCGAAGGAGTATGTGAAGACCACCGAGACGCCGAAATTCCTGTTCTACAAGCCGCATGGCGGCGAGGCGCGGTGATCACCCGGGCGGCTCAGGTGCAGCCTGGGTAGACGCTGCACTGGCGACCCTCCATCTCGAAGGTACTGAAGGTTTGCTGGCCGTATCCGCAGGTGCTTTCGCCGATGCCTTTCCATGGTGAAGCGCAGGGCTTCATGCCGTTTTCGACGGGCATCCAGTGGCTCGGGTACAGGGGCCACTGGGCCTCGCTCAGGCGGTAGATCAAGCGCAGGTCGGTGTGTTTGAGTTGGTCGAGGGCGACGTTGATGTCCGAGCCCCGCCCCGTCGAGGTGCGCTCCTGGGGCTGCCATTGGGTATCGGCGGCCAGGCAGTCGATGGCTTTGCGCAGCAGGTGCCGAGTGCTACCAGGCACGATGTGAAAGGCCGTGCCGCACAGGCGGCGCACCATCACTTCATCGTCGGGCGCGCGCAGGGCGCCATTGCTGCCGGGCATGGGCGGCATCACGTTGATGTCGCTCATGCTGAGCAGGCCGTCGGGCGCGACCAGGCTCACCGTGATGCGCTTGAGGTGCTGGGTGCAACTGCCGATGTGGTACGCCAGTGGCACCTTGAAGGTGAGGGTCTGTGCGCTTGCGCGTGCCTGACCTTGCTCGCTGCGGCTTTCGTTGCGTCGGGCGTGGGAGCCGCCGCTGGCGGGGCTGTAGTAGGTGCATTGCTGTGGATCGGCAGGTGCGTAACTGGCGGTGTAGGTGACAGCGTGGCTGGCGGGCACCTCGGTGATCAGCGTGGTGCGGCTCAGGCCGTAGTGGCTGGTGGCACCTGCCGCGCTTTCCTTGGCAATGAAACCGACGACGCTGCAGGCGCTCAGCAGGGGGAGGGCGAGTAGCAGGTACGGCAGTTTCATCAAAGGGCCATCCGTGGGCAATGGGGGGGGCGATGGTGCGTGATTGCGCACGTATGGGCAAGGGGGCGCTGCGCCAGCCCCCTAGAACGATCGCACAATCCTGCCCAACGTCTCCATTGCCTGTTCCGACTGCTCGCTCCACGGGCTGCCGTAGTTGAGCCGGATGCAGTTTCGAAAACGCCGCGTCGGTGAGAAAATCGGACCCGGCGCAATGCTGATGCCTTGCGCCAACGCCATCTGGAACAACTTGAGCGAGTCCATCTGCTCCGGCAACTCCAGCCACAGAAAGTAACCGCCGCTTGGGTGGCTGACCCGCGTCTGCGCCGGAAAATGCCGCGCAATGGCCGCCAGCATGGCGTTTTTCTGCTCCTCCAGCGCATAGCGCAAGCGCCGCAGGTGACGGTCGTACCCGCCGTGTTGCAGGTAATCGGCAATCGCCGCCTGCGCCGGCATCGAGGCACACAGCGAGGTCATCAGCTTGAGCCGCTCGATCTTCTGGGCATAACGCCCCGCCGCCACCCAGCCGATCCGATAGCCCGGCGCCAGGCTCTTGGAAAACGAACCGCAGTGCATCACCAGGCCATCGGTGTCGAACGCCTTGGCCGGCTTGGGCGCCTGCTGGGCGTAGTACAGCTCGGCGTATACATCGTCTTCGATCAACGGCACCTGGTGCTCGTGCAACAGCGCCACCAGTTGCTGCTTCTTTTCTTCCGGCATGCTCGCGCCCACCGGGTTCTGGAAGTTGGTCATGCACCACACGGCCTTCACCGGATGACGCTCCAGGGTCTGTGCCAGCACCCCAAGGTCGATGCCTTCGCGCGGGTGCACCGGGATCTCCACCGCCTTGAGCTTCAGGCGCTCCAGGATCTGCAGGCAGGCATAGAACGCCGGCGCCTCGATGGCCACCAGGTCACCTGGTTCGGTTACCGCCTGCAGGCACAGGTTCAAGGCTTCCAGTGCGCCGTTGGTGATCAGCAGCTCTTCCATTGGCAGCATCAACCCGCCCACCATGTAGCGCAGGGCGATCTGGCGCCGCAGTTGCGGGTTGCCCGGGGACAGGTCGGTGACCACCATGCGCGGGTCCATCTCGCGGCTGGCACTGGCCAGCGAACGCGCCAGGCGCGGCAGCGGGAACAGGTTGGGGCTCGGGAAGGCCGAGCCAAACGCCACCGTCTGCGGGTCCTTGATCGAGTCGAGGATCGAGAACACCAGCTCGCTCACATCCACTTCGGTGGACTCGCTGGCCTGCTCGATGATCTGCGGTTCGCTGAACTGGCGCGGTGCATGGGCATTGACGAAGTAGCCGGAGCGCGGCCGGGCCCGGATCAGCCCGCGACGCTCCAGCAGGTAGTACGCCTGGAACACCGTGGACGGGCTGACGCCGTGGGTCTGGCTGGCATAGCGCACCGACGGCACGCGCTGGCCCGGGCCAAGTACGCCGGAGCGGATCAGTTCGGCAATGTCGTCAGCGAATTTCTCGTAGCGTTTCATCATGGCTCTGGGCAGTCTGGCTCAGCGGAGTGTATGTGATCAGCGGTTCAAAGGTGCGACAAAGCGGCTGCGCGCAAGGCTGCGCACGTTCGGCTCGTCGCTGTCGATGAGCGCGAAGCTGATGTCCTGGGAGCTGCTGGCAGCGCGGTCGGCGAGCATCGCCACCGACACCGGCACTTCGCTCATTTCGCCTGCCGCCAGGCTGAACGTGGTCTTGCCGTGCAGCTCGAAGCCGTCGGCATCCACCAGGCGCAGGTGGTAGGTCTGGGGCTGCTGGGTCTTGTTGATGACCTTGAGGGTGTAGATGTTCTCGATCTGCCCCTGGGCGTTCTCGCGGAACAGGCCACGGTCCTTGATCACGTCCATCGACACCATCGGGCGCTGCTGCAGGGCAAGGATCAGCGCGCCGATCATCACCACCAGCACGGTCACGTAGCCCAGCAGGCGCGGGCGCATCCAGTGGGTGACACCGCCCTGCAGCGTGTGCTCGGACTTGTAGCCGATCAGCCGCGCGGGTAGCTCATCTTGTCCATGATGCTGTCGCAGGCGTCGATGCAGGCAGCGCAGCCGATGCACTCCATCTGCAGGCCGTCACGGATGTCGATGCCGGTAGGGCACACCTGCACGCACATGTGGCAATCGATGCAGTCGCCCAGGCCCTGGGCCTTGTGGTTGGCGTCTTTCTTGCGCGGCCCGCGCGATTCGCCGCGCTGCGGATCGTAGGCCACGGTGAGGGTGTCCTTGTCGAACATCACGCTCTGGAAGCGTGCGTAGGGGCACATGTGCATGCACACCGCTTCGCGCAGCCAGCCGGCGTTGATGTAGGTGGCGCCGGTGAAGAACAGGATCCAGAACAGGCTGACTCCACCCAGTTGCAAGGTGAACAGCTCTTCGGTCAAGGGGCGGATTGGCGTGAAGTAGCCGACGAAGGTCAGTGCGGTCAGCAGGCTCACCGCCAGCCACAGCGTGTGCTTGGCCGAGCGTCGGGCCAGTTTGTTCAGGCCCCAGGGCGCCGCATCGAGCTTGATGCGCTGGTTGCGCTCGCCTTCGGTGATTTTTTCGCACCACATGAACACCCAGGTCCACGAGCTTTGCGGGCAGGTGTAGCCGCACCACACGCGGCCGGCGAACACGGTGATGGCGAACAGGCCAAAGGCGCAGATGATCAGCAGTGCCGACAGCAGGATGAAGTCTTGCGGCCAGAAGGTTGCGCCGAAAATATGAAATTTGCTGTCGGCCAGGTCCCACAGCACGGCCTGTCGGCCGTCCCAGTCCAGCCAGACGGTGCCGAAAAACAGCAGGAACAGAAAACCCGCGCCAGCCAGGCGCAGGTTTCGAAACAAGCCGGTGAAGCTGCGGGTGTGGATCTGTCTGTCGCTGCTGGCGGCCTTCTTCTTGAACGTGGAAGGCTCGGCAATTTCAACGATTTGGACGGGGATGCGTTCGCTCATGGTTCGTCGCTCATCAGGCCTCGATCAGGCCAGAGCACTATGGCGCCGCATCTGTTTGCATAACAGGTTCAGGTATCTGCATAAAAACCGTATCAGATAGACACTCGAAGCCTTGCAACCCTTAGATAATCGAGCCCTCCTCGGTGTTCTTCAAATGCCTGCGACCATCCACCGCACCTGCCGACGTGAGTGCATCGGCCTCCTGTTCGGTGATCGGCATGCGCTGGCCGGCCAGGGTGGCTACCGACATGCGCAGGCTTTCGTCGGTGACGATGGTCACCTCCCGGGCCTCGCCTTCGATGTGCATATTGTCAGCGATCAGGGTACAGCGCTGGGTGGCTTCGTCGATTGCGATAGGCATGGCTGCTTCCTCTGTGCAGGGGGCTTGTTGCTGTGACCTTCAGCGTGCTCAGGTTGCTGGGCGCACCTGATAAGCGGTCGTGGCTGCACTTGCCGGCAGCGCCGTTGTCCATGGTTTAACCCCCCCTGAATCTGGACGCAAGCCCATGGACGCCTGGTGGCATCAAGTCTGGTCGACCCTGATCGCGGAATTTGCCGATATCACCGATGCCAAGCAACTGACACAGGTGACGGTACGCTTGTTGATGGCAGCGCTATTGGGTGCTGTACTGGGCTTTGAGCGGGAAATGAAGGGCAAGGCGGCGGGGGTGCGCACCCACATGCTGGTGGCGATTGGTGCGGCGCTGTTCGTGCTGGTGCCACGTATGGCGGGTGCCGACGATGCGGCCTTGAGCCGGGTGGTCCAGGGCATCGTTGCCGGCATAGGCTTTCTGGGGGCGGGCACGATTCTCAAGGGCAGGGATGGCGATACAGGCCATGTGAAAGGCCTGACTACTGCGGCGGGGTTATGGATGACTGCGGCTATCGGTGTGGCCGCGGGCATGGGGCGCGAGGCCACGGCACTCGTCAGTACCGTGCTGGCGTTGCTGGTGCTGGGGCTGATGCCGTGGGTGGTCGATCGGCTGGAAACCGAGAAGCCTGGGCCAGATGCAGAAGACGAGAAGCACTGAGGGGAGCCTGGGCTCCCCTCAAATGTTGTTGCGTGCTCTTTTTATTATTGGAGGGTGGTCTATTGTTGTTTTTGGCGACCCTTGCCTCTTGATGCGGTGCGACCCCCATGCGGGGTCAAGAGCAAACGTATTTTTTTGAGCGCTGATCGACTTTTATCATTGCTGATCCAACCGAGACGGGCGCTACCTTGGGGTAGTTTTATTGTTCTCTGTCAGGTCGCGGGGCACGCCCCCGAAAAGCCATCCACTTCAAAAAAATCTGTTAGCTTCGCCTCTGCCGTGTTGTTCTTGTTATGTCAGAGCCGTTACGTCTTATTTTTATTGGGTGTTTCGTATTTCTTATTGTTGTTGTACGAAAGATATAGCAGGTGCCGTGCCAACTTTTTAAAACTCAATAAAATCAATGACTTGTACGAATTCGAAAAAAATCCGTCCGAGAAATTATGCCGATTTGTTTCCGTGTTACCCGGTTTTTCCCTGTCAGGTGTGGGGGCGGTAACACTCGCCCCCTGGTCATTGCTGTTACCGCTTACTGTCCGCTGCGTGCCCGCGCTACCCGTGCACCGCTGGTGCGGCCGAGCACGGCGCTGATGCGCTGGCCTGCAGCTATCAGCCTGTCCAGGTCGATGCCGGTCTCGATGCCCAGGCCCTGCAGCATGTAGAGCAGGTCTTCACTCGCCACGTTGCCGCTGGCGCCCTTGGCATAGGGGCAGCCGCCCAGGCCAGCGACGGAGCTGTCGAACACGTTGATCCCTTCGAGCAGGCTGGCGTACACGTTGGCCAGCGCCTGGCCGTAGGTGTCGTGGAAATGCCCGGCCAGTTCGGCGCGCGGCACCTGCGCCCCGACCACCTCGAACAGGCGGCGAGTGGCGCCTGGAGTGCCGGTGCCGATGGTGTCGCCCAGCGACACCTCATAACAGCCCATGTCACGCAGTTCACGCGCGATCGGGGCGACCTGTTCGGCGCTGACCTGGCCTTCATAGGGGCAGCCCAGTACGCAGGAAATGTAACCGCGTACCCGCACACCGTGCTGGCGGGCGGCGTCCATGATCGGCACGAAGCGTTGCAGGCTGTCGCTGATCGAGCAGTTGATGTTGCGCTGGGAAAACGCTTCGGAGGCCGCGGCGAACACGGCCACTTCCTTTACGCCTGCTGCCAGTGCGTCTTCGAAGCCGCGCAGGTTGGGGGCCAGTGCGGCATAGGTAATCCCCGGTTGCTGGCGGATGTGGGCAAACACCTCGGCGGAGCCGGCCATTTGCGGCACCCACTTGGGCGAGACGAAGCTGCCCACTTCTATGTACGCGACACCGGCGTCGGTCAGGTCATCCACCAGGCGCACCTTGTCGGTCACGCTGATGGGTTGGGCTTCGTTCTGCAGGCCGTCGCGCGGGCCGACTTCGACCAGGCGCACATGGGTGGGCAATGACATGGCAAGGGTTCCTGTGGGCCTCAGTGGCCGTTGATCTGATTGTTCAGGGTGGTGGCCAGTGCCTGCTGGCAGCGTTCTTCGGCGGTATCGAGCTCCAGTTGCATCTGCTGGATGTCGAGCAGTTGCTGTTCGAGCTGCGACCTGCGCTCGGCGATTTTCGCCAGCATGCTGTGCAGTTGCTTCTGGTTGCCGCTGGTGGGGTCGTAGAGCTCGATCAGCTCGCGGCATTCGGCCAGCGAGAAACCGATGCGCTTGCCACGCAGGATCAGCTTCAGGCTGACCTTGTCGCGTGCCGAATAGACGCGTTCCAGGCCGCGTCGCTCGGGGCTCAGCAGGCCCTGTTCCTCGTAGAAGCGAATGGCGCGCGTGGTGATGTCGAGCTCGCGGGAAAGGTCGGAGATGCTGTAGGTCTGGCTGCTCATTGCGGGGCTCGGGAAAGGGCTATGTCGTCTAACCTACTGGCTGCTT
>NZ_JAAHBU010000426.1 GCF_010671725.1 Pseudomonas brassicae
GACCTGTGGCTGACCGACCAGCCGGGCGACACGCCACTGCCCACACTGTTCGCCAGCCCCCTGGAGGCGGCCGACCTGGCCCTCGATACAGCGCTGCTGAGCCTGTGCACCTCCGGCTCCAGCGGCGAACCCAAGCGCATCGAAAAGTGCCTGCGCCAGTTGGCCAACGAAGTGCTGGGCCTGGAGCAGTTGTGGGGTGAGCAGCTCGGCCAGGCGTGCATCATCGGCAGCGTCGCCACCCAGCACATCTACGGCCTGCTGTTTCGCGTGCTGTGGCCGCTGTGTGCCGGGCGCAGCCTGGTACGTCGCCAACTGCCGTTCCCCGAAGACCTGCAGCGCGCCAGCCGCGAACACCCGCAGTTCGCCTGGGTGGCCAGCCCCGCGCTGCTCAAGCGCATGGGTGACAACCTCGACTGGCCGGCCCTGAGCCAGGTGCGCCGGGTGTTTTCCTCCGGCGGCGAACTGCCGGCCGATGCCGCCCAGGCCCTGCAGCAACGCCTGGGGCAGTGGCCCTGCGAGATCCTCGGCAGCTCGGAAACCGGTGGCATTGCCTGGCGCCAGGGCGGCAGCCTGTGGCAGGCGTTTGCCGAGGTACAACTGAGCCAGAACGCCCACGGCGCGCTGTGCATCGCCTCGCCTTATCTCCCGCCCGGGCACCTCGAACACAGCATGGATGCCGTCACGTTCAGCGACGATGGCCGTTTCAGCCTGCTCGGGCGCCTGGACCGCATCGTCAAGCTCGAAGAAAAAGCGCATTTCGCTGCCGATGCTCGAACAGGCCTTGCTGCAGCATGCCTGGGTCGAGGACGCGCGCCTGGCCGTGGTACAGGAAAACCGCGCCTCGCTCGGTGCCCTGCTGGTGCTCAGCCCGGCCGGCCTGCATGCCTTGCGCAACACTGGTCGGCGCAGCGTGACCGAGACCTTGCGCCAGCACCTGGCCGGGCACTGCGAAGCCATCGCGCTGCCACGGCGCTGGCGCCTGTTGCGCCAACTGCCGTTCAACGCCCAGGGCAAACTGCCCCAGGCCCAGGTGCAGGCACTGCTGCTGGCACCGCGCCCCAAGGGCCCGGAGGTGCTGGGCCAGGTGCGCGAGGGCGACGAGCTGCGCCTGCAACTGGCGGTGTCGGCCGACCTGGCCTACTTCAATGGTCATTTCCCCAAGACCCCGGTGCTACCCGGCGTGGTTCAGGTCGACTGGGCGCTGGCTCTCGGCCAACCCCTGCTCGACGGCCACGGCGCTTTGCCGGCATGGAAGTGCTCAAGTTCCAGCAACTGGCGCGGCCGGGCGATGTGCTCGACCTGAGCCTGCGCTTCGACGCCGAGCGCGCCAAGCTCTACTTCACCTTCAGCAACGCCGGCGCACCGTGCTCCAGCGGGCGCATCGTACTGGAGGCCATGGATGCATAAGCCTTGTGCGGTGATCCCGGTGTACAACCACGAGCGCGCGGTGCCGGCAGTCGTTGCCGACCTGCTGCGCGCCGGCCTGCCGTGCGTGCTGGTCGACGACGCCAGCAGCCCGGCCTGCGCTGCGGTGCTGCAGCAGTTGGCAACGCAGCCGGACATCCACCTGGTGAGCCTGGCGGTGAACCAGGGCAAGGGCGGCGCGGTCATGGCCGGCCTGCGCGCGGCCGCGCAACTGGGCTTCAGCCACGCCTTGCAGGTGGACGCCGACGGCCAGCACGACCTGGGCGACGTGGCGCGCTTTCTGGCGCTGTCGCGCCAGCACCCCGAGGCGCTGGTGTGCGGTTACCCGCAGTACGACGCCAGCGTGCCCAAGGGCCGCCTGTACGCCCGCTACCTGACCCACGTATGGGTGTGGATCAACAGCCTGTCGCTGCAGATTCCCGACTCGATGTGCGGCTTTCGGGTCTACCCGCTGGCGCGTACCTTGCCGCTGATCGACTCGGTCAAGCTGGGCCGGCGCATGGACTTCGACCCCGAGATCCTGGTGCGCCTGGCCTGGCGCAACCAGCCGATGCAGTGGCTGCCGACCCGGGTGCACTACCCGCAGGACGGGCTGTCGCACTTTCGCCTGTTCCACGACAACGCGCTGATCTCGAAAATGCACACCAAGCTGTTCTTCGGCATGCTGCTGCGCGCACCGGTGATCCTGTGGCGGCGGTGGCAGCGATGAGTAGCGAACAGCAACACTGGGCCGCGCACGACGAACGCGGCAGCTTCTGGCTGATGAAACTCACCGCCTTCGGCGTGCGCGTGCTCGGCCGGCGCCTGCTCAGCCCGGTGCTGTACGCCATCGTGCTGTACTTCTTCATCTTCGGCCGCAAGGCTCGCCTCAGCGTGCGCGAGTACCAGCAGCGCCTGGCCCAGTGGAGCGGGCAGCCTGAACTGCGCCCCACCACGCGCCGCGTGTTCGGCCAGTTCATGGCGTTTGCCGACGCCCTGCTGGACAAGCTCGACGTGTGGAACGGCAAGCTCGGCATCGAACAGATAGAGATCGTCGACCCGGCGCAGTTGCGCACCCAACTGCGCGCCGAACGCGGGCAGATGCTGGTCGGCGCGCACCTGGGCAACCTGGAAGTATGCCGTGCGCTGGCCGAGCTGGGCGAACAGGTGAGCATGAACGTGCTGGTGCACACCAAGCACGCCGAACGCTTCAACCGCCTGCTAGGCGAAGCCGGCGCCACCCACCTGCGGCTGATCCAGGTCAGCGAGCTGGACCCGGCGATCATGCTGCAACTGAGCCAGCGCCTGGAGCGCGGCGAGTGGCTGGCGATTGCCGGCGACCGCGTGCCGCTGCACGGCGGGCGCACCGTGCAGGCCGACTTCCTCGGCCATTCGGCGGCCTTCCCGCAGGGCCCGTGGTTGCTGGCCGGGTTGCTCAACTGCCGTACCAACCTGTTCTTCTGCCTCAAGCAGCAAGGCCGCTACCAGGTGATCCTCGAACCGTTCGCCGAGGCCATCGAATGGCGCCGCGGCCAGCGTGACCAGGTGCTCGCCGACTGTGCCGGGCGCTACGCCGAGCGCCTGGGCCACTACTGCCTGCAGGCCCCGCAACAATGGTTCAATTTCTACCCTTTCTGGAAGACCGATGACGATACCCGCGCTTGAGCCCATCACTTTCGGCGAGTCGCCGCTGTCCATCGAAGCCGTGCTGGCCCTGGCCAGCCGCCAGGCGCCGACGCACCTGCAGGACGACGCCGAGTACCGCGCGCGGATCGCCCGCGGCGCGCAGTTCCTCGACTCGCTGCTGGACAAGGAAGGCGTGATCTACGGCGTCACCACCGGCTACGGCGACTCGTGCGTGGTGGCCGTGCCGCTGGAACACGTCGAAGCACTGCCGCAGCACCTGTACACCTTCCACGGCTGCGGGCTGGGCAAGCTGCTCGATGCCCAGGCCACCCGTGCGGTGCTGGCAGCGCGCTTGCAGTCGCTGTGCCACGGCGTGTCCGGGGTACGCGTGGAACTGCTGGAGCGCCTGCACGCGTTCCTCGCCCACGACATCCTGCCGCTGATCCCCGAGGAAGGCTCGGTGGGCGCCAGCGGCGACCTCACCCCGCTGTCGTACGTGGCCGCCACCCTGTGTGGCGAGCGCGAGGTGCTGTACAAGGGTGAGCGCCGCAGTGCCCGCGACGTGCACCGTGAACTGGGCTGGCAGCCGCTGGTGCTGCGGCCCAAGGAAGCCCTGGCGCTGATGAACGGCACCGCCGTGATGACCGGCCTGGCCTGCCTGGCCTTCGCCCGCGCCGACTACCTGCTCAAGCTGGCCACGCGCATCACTGCGCTCAACGTGGTGGCGCTGCAAGGCAACCCCGAACACTTCGACGAACGCCTGTTCGCCGCCAAGCCGCACCCGGGCCAGATGCAGGTGGCCGCATGGTTGCGCCAGGACCTGGCCATCGACGCCCCTACCGCGCCGCTGCACCGCCTGCAGGACCGCTATTCGCTGCGCTGTGCACCGCATGTGCTGGGCGTGCTGGCCGACAGCCTGAACTGGCTGCGCGGCTTTATCGAGATCGAGCTCAACAGCGCCAACGACAACCCCATCATCGACGCCGAGGCCGAGCGCGTGCTGCACGGCGGGCACTTCTATGGCGGGCACATCGCCTTCGCCATGGACAGTCTCAAGACCCTGGTGGCGAACGTGGCCGACCTGCTCGACCGCCAGCTCGCGCTGCTGGTCGACGTGCGCTACAGCCACGGCCTGCCGAGCAACCTGTCGGGCGCACCGGCCGAGCGCGCCATGCTCAACCACGGCTTCAAGGCGGTGCAGATCGGCACCAGCGCCTGGACCGCCGAAGCGCTCAAGCACACCATGCCGGCCAGCGTGTTCTCGCGCTCCACCGAGTGCCACAACCAGGACAAGGTGAGCATGGGCACCATCGCTGCCCGCGATGCGCTGCGCGTGCTGGAGCTGACCGAACAGGTCGCCGCCGCGACCCTGCTGGCGGCCAACCAGGGCGTATGGCTGCGCAGCCTCGAAGCCGACGCACGCAGCCTGCCACCTGCCCTGGCGGCCATGCACGCGCAACTGCGCGAAGACTTCGCCCCGGTGATCGAAGACCGCGCACTGGAAGGCGAACTGCGCCTGTGCCTGCAACGCATCGCCAGCCAACACTGGAGGTTGCATGCGTAATCAAGGCGTAATGCACGTCGACACCGAGATCCTGGTGCCGTTTTTCGACGTCGACAGCATGCACGTGGTGTGGCACGGCCACTACGTCAAATACCTCGAGGTGGCACGCTGCGCGCTGCTCGACCACCTGGGCCACAACTACCAGCAGATGCAGGCGGCAGGCTTTGCCTGGCCGGTGATCGACCTGCAACTGCGCTACATGCGCGGCGCCACCTTCGGCCAGCGCCTGAACGTGCGCGCCAGCCTGGTGGAATGGGAGAACCGGCTGAAGATCAACTACCTGATCAGCGACCTGGCCACGGGCGAGCGCATGACCCGCGCCAGCACCGTGCAGGTGGCGGTCGAGATCGCCAGCCGCGAAATGCTGCTGGCCTCGCCTGCAGTGATGGTCGACGCCGTGCGCAAGGTGCTCCCATGAACCCGGTGCTACGTAGCATCATCGCCCTGGGCCTGCTCGGCTGCGCGTCACTGGCGCAGGCCTTCGGCCTCGACGAGCTGAGCCGCCAGCTGGGCGAGCCGGCCGTGATCAAGGGGGCGTTCGTGCAGGAGAAACACCTGCGTGCCCTGCCCCAGCCGCTGGTGAGCAAGGGCGAGTTCGTGCTGGCCCGCGACCACGGCCTGCTGTGGCTGCTCAAGACACCGCTGCAACAGGACTACCGGCTCGACGCCAAGGGCATCGCCCGCCGTGACGGCAATGGCTGGCAGCTGCTGCCGGGCAAAAGCGCCGGGGCCGAGCAGAACCGTCTGTTCTTCGCCGTGCTGCAAGGCGACAGCAGCGGCCTGCAACGCGACTTCGAACTGAGCCTGCAAGGCAGCGCCGAGCACTGGCAACTGCAACTCACTCCGCGCTCGCTGCTGCTCAAGCAGGTGTTCACCCGCATCGAGATTGCCGGTGGCCGCTACGTCGAGCAGATCCACCTGCTCGAAACCCAGGGCGACAGCACCGTGCTGCGCATGCCGGCCAGCACCCAGGCCGCCGCCCTGACCGACGCGGAGCGCACCGACTTTGCCGACTGAGCGCCTGCTACCGCGCTGTTCACGTTGCTGCTGCTCGGCGTGCTCGCACTCGCCGGGTGGCAATGGCACAACGGCGCGCCGCTGTCGGCCGACCTGATGACGCTGGTACCCGGCGCTACCCAGGACCCCCTGGTGCAGCGCGCCGAACAGCGCATGCAGGAGCCGCTGAACCGCGAAATGCTGATACTGGTCGGCCACCCCGAACGTGACCAGGCGATTGCCCTGGCCCAGCGCCTGAGTACCGAATGGCAGGCCAGCGGGCTGTTCGAAAAGGTCCAGTGGAGCGTGCAGGCCGACCTCGATGCACTGCGCCGGCAATTGCTCGACGGGCGCGTGGCGATGCTTGCAGCCAGTGATCGCCAGGCCTTGATCGATACGCCGCAGGCGTTTATCGAACAACGCGTGCAGCGCCTGTATGACCCGTTTGCCGGCTTCAGCCTGGTGCCCAGCCAGGACGACTGGCTGGGCCTGACCGGGTTGATCCAGGACAGCCAGCCCAAGCCCGCCGCCGTCACGCTGGACACCGCCAGCGGCGCGTTGCTGGCCGAGGCCGACGGGCAGCACTGGGTGCTGTTGCGCGCACGCACGCTGGGCAATGCCTTCGACCTCAAGCTGCCGTTGCAGGTCGCCGACCTGCTGGCGCAGTCACGGGTGCAGGCAAGCCAGGTTGGCGGCCAGTTGCTGGCCGCCAGCGGCCTGCTCTACGCCGCCAATGGCCAGCGCCAGGCCAGCCAGGAGATCACCTGGGTCGGCGGCGGCGCCACCGTCGGCATCCTGCTGCTGCTGTGGCTGGCGTTTCGCCGCGTGCGCGTGCTGCTGGCCTTCGTGCCGGTGCTGGTGGGCATGCTGTTCGGCGCGGTGGCCTGCGTGGCACTGTTCGGCCAGATGCATGTGATGACCCTGGTGCTGGGTTCGAGCCTGATCGGCGTGGCCGTCGACTACCCGCTGCATTACCTGTCCAAGAGCTGGAGCCTGCGCCCGTGGCAGAGCTGGCCGGCGGTGCGGCTGACCTTGCCGGGCATGAGCCTGAGCCTGGCCACCAGTTGCATCGGCTACCTCGCGCTGGCCTTCACGCCGTTCCCGGCCCTGACCCAGATCGCGATCTTCTCCGCCGCCGGCCTGGTCGGCGCCTACCTGGCCGCAGTATGCCTGTTGCCCGCGCTGCTCAAGGGCATGACGCTGCAGCCGGCGCAGTGGCCGCTGCGTATCGCACAGTGGCTGCTGGACCTGCGCCAGGGCCTGCTGAGCAAGGTCTCCAGCCCCTGGCTGCTGGCGTTGCTGATGCTGTTCTGCGCCGCCGGGCTGTGGCAGCTGGACAGCCGCAACGACATCCGTCAATGGGTCGCCAGCCCGCCGCAACTGCAAGCCGAGGCCCAGGCCGTGGCGCGCATCACCGGCTACCAGCCCACCAGCCAGTTCTACCTGGTGCGTGCGGGCGACCAGGCACAGTTGCTCGAACGCCTGCACGCCTTGGGCAGCCGCCTCGACGAGCTGGTGGCGTTGGGCAAGCTCAAGGGCTTCATGAGCCTCGACCGCCTGGTGGCCAGCCAGGCGGAGCAACAACGCCTGCAAGCGGCGCTGGGCGCCTTGCCGGCCCACTGGCAGCCGTTGCTCGCGCTGGGCGTACCGGCCAGCGCGCTGCACGCCGAGCTGGCCCGGTTGCAGCGCTGCCGCTGCAAGACATC
>NZ_JAAHBU010000427.1 GCF_010671725.1 Pseudomonas brassicae
CAGCAGGGTGGCCTGGCGCTGATGCAGTTGGGCATGGGCGTGTGCTAGGCGTAAGCTGAGGTTCTGCACTCAGGTAGGGGAGAAAGGATATGCACGCACGCTGGTTGGTGGTTCCGTTGTTGAGCCTGCTTGGCGCGGGTGCTGCACTGGCGGTCGAGTGCCCTGCGCTGTTGCAGGGCGAGTTGCCGAAGTTGCGCGCCAAAGAGCAGGTCAACCTGTGCGAGCAATTCGCCGGCAAGCCGCTGGTGGTGATCAATACCGCCAGTTATTGCGGCTTCGCCCCACAGTTCGAGGGGCTCGAAAGTACCTACAAGGCGTATCACGCGCAAGGGCTGGAAATGCTCGGTGTGCCGTCCAATGACTTCAAGCAGGAAGATGCCGACAGCGAGAAGACCGCCAAGGTGTGCTACGCCAATTACGGCGTGACCTTTACCATGACCGAGCCGCAAAAAGTGCGCGGCGACGATGCCACGCCACTGTTTCGCGAATTGGCCCGGCAAAGCAGTGCGCCGAAGTGGAACTTCTACAAGTACGTGGTCGATCGCCAGGGCAAGGTGGTGGCAAGCTTTTCCAGCCTGACCAAGCCGGACGATGCCGACTTCAAGGCGGCGATCGAGAAGGCCATCGCGTCCCAGCCGTGAGGGCGCTCAGTGCTTGCCGGGGTGGACGGTCCATGCCACCAGCTTGAGCACGATGGGGCGTACCACCAGCACGCAGGCGAAGGCTACCGGCATGGCCAGTTGATAGGCCTTGAGTACACTGCTCAGGTAGTGATCGCCAATACCGCTGTTGGCGGCAGTGATCACAAAGCACATCAGCATGGCCATGATCGACGACATGTAGAATGCGAACACATAGGGCGTGGCGCGAACCCCGAGCTTGAGGCGTGGGCGGGTCTGCGTGGTCATGCAAGGTCCTCCGAATGGTGTGAGAGGGGGCAGACTAGCAAGGCAGCAGACGCTGAGGTAGACGGCACCAGGTTAGGTCTTTATAAAGAGAACCTTACGAATCCTGGAGATGTGCTGTGAACCTGCTGGGCTCGATACGCAGTTTCATCAAGGTGGTCGAGGCGGGCAGCATTGCGGCTGGTGCGCGCAACCTTGGCCTCAGTGCGGCAGCGGTCAGCCAGAACATTGCGCGCCTGGAAAGCCACCTGCAGGTGCGACTGCTGGCGCGAACCACCCGCAGCATGGCGCTTACCGACAACGGCAGGGCCTACTACGAGAAGGTCAGGCACGTGGAGCGCGACCTCG
Source organism: Pseudomonas brassicae (assembly GCF_010671725.1). GTDB lineage: Bacteria > Pseudomonadota > Gammaproteobacteria > Pseudomonadales > Pseudomonadaceae > Aquipseudomonas > Aquipseudomonas brassicae. The sequence goes on from NZ_JAAHBU010000427.1 coordinate 1,254, forward strand.
AACTGGCGCAGCAGGCAGTCACTGCAGATGACCGCGAGCCCCATGGACGCTTGTGCATTTCTTCTTCCTCGGCATTTGCACGGCATGTGCTGGCACCGCTGATGCCTGCGTTCAATGTGCGTTACCCGCAGCTTTCAATTGAATTGCTTACGAGCGACGGCCGTGTCAATCACGCCCTTCAATCGGTGGATGTCAGTGTGCGCATTGCTCCGCAGCTGGAGGACGGGTTGCTGGCGCGCCCCATTGCAAAGATCCCCTTCATTTGCTGTGCGGCACCTGCTTATCTGGAGCAGGCCGGCTGGCCGGGCACGCCCGAGGCGTTGAAGGCGCACCGTTGCCTGGTGTTTCGCTACCCGGTCGACGGACGCTTCCTGCGTTGGGGCTTCGTGCGCGATGGGTTGCGTTTTGACGCGGAATTTGGCGATGTGTCGATCAGCGATGACATTGACGTACTGGCGCAGATGGCGGTGATGGGCGGTGGCATTACCCGTCTGGCCGAGTTTGTGGCCAGGCCCTACCTGCAAAGCGGGCAGTTGGTGCCCTTGTTCGAATACTCGCGGCCGATGCAGGCTTATGCGCAGACCGAGCCCATGCACGTTTACCTGTGTGTAGCCGACCGATCAGCGCTGACGCCCAAGGTCAGGGCCTTCATGGACTACGTGCAGGAACGCCTGGCTCACAGGTGGCCGGTGCAGTCCCAGGCATGAAAAAACCGCCTTGAAGGCGGTTTTTTTGCAGCTCGAATCAGAAGCGGTAGGTCAGTGAGGCACCCAGGCCGTGTGCACTGTTTTCATACTTGGCGTTGTACGAACCCTTGAACGACGGGTCTGTGATTGCGGTGCTCTGGTTGATCTTGACCTCTTCTTCCATCAGGTACGAGTAGGCCACATCGATGGTCATGTCGTCGCTTGGGCTCCAGCCGGCGCCCAGGCTGAATACCTTGCGGTCGCCGGTTGGGATACGTGGCGAACGATCATGGTTGTTGGCGGGCGACTGGTCGACAGAGAAGCCGGCGCGCAGGGTCCATTCCTTGTTCACCTTGTAGGCTGCGCCGATGGCGTGGGCCCAGGTGTCGTGCCAGTTCTGTTCTTCGGTGATCTGGCCCAGTGCCGGGGCCAGTGGGCCGGTGTCCTGGTTGTTCACCACGATCGATTCGAGGCGGCTCCAGCGAGTCCAGGTGCTGCCGGCGTACAGGGTCCAGTGGTCATCCAGTTCGTGGGTAACCGAGAAGTCCACCGACTCGGGGGTCTTGATCTTCAGCGAGGCATCGAACTTGCTGCCGCTGAACGGGCCGAAGCCGGAGCCGTTGATCTTGGTATCGCCCTTGAGCTTGTAATCGACCATCGAGTGATAGGTCAGGCCGACACGGGTGCTGTCGGTGGCCTGGATCATCACGCCGATGTTGTAGCCGATGGCAGTGTCGTCACCGGTGATCTTCACCTTGCCGTCATTGCTGCCGGGGGTGGCGCGGTTCAGGGTGGCGGATTCCAGGGTGCCGTCGATGCGGTTGATGGTCGGGCCGAAACCGATCGAGACCTTGTCGTTGAACGCATAGCTGATGGTGGGTTGCAGGGTCACGACCTGCACTTCGCTCTTGCTGCCGAAATAGCGGCCGGCGAAGCCGTGTTCATAATCGGTAATCAGGCCGAACGGCACGTACATGCCGATACCGAAAGCCCAGTGCTCATCGATAGGTTTGACGTAGTAGCCCAGTGGCACGCCCACGACCGGAACCATGTCGCCGTCGTTGCTGCCGCCGAAGGTGCCGCTGCCGCTGATATCGGACTTGGCGATGATGGCTGCGCCGCCAACGGTGACCTGTTCGCGTTTCAGGCGGGACATGCCGGCAGGGTTGCCAAACACGGTGCTGGCGTCATCGGCAGAAGAGGAACGACCCGCGAAACCTGTACCCATGCCGCTGATGCTTTGTTCGTTGAGAGCAAAGCCACTGGCGAACAGCTGAGTGGAGGCCAGGGCGACGGCGAGGCTGAGTGAGGTTTTGAGTATTACTTTTTTCATTATTAGAAACTCCATGGGATCACCGGAGCGCAAAGTATCAATATTTTTGCCACCGCGCTATAGGCTGTATCTCAGGAGATAGAGCTGTTTTGTAGGACAATCCGACCAAATTCGTGGATTTTCAGTGTTTTCTTGTAGGCATGTTCAGCAGGCCTGAAGTGCGGGTATGCCGACACATGCCTGCCAGGCCTGGGTGAAGTCGCGTAATCGGGCGTTTGGTTGAAAAGTTTGGCGCCAGATTCTTGCCAAGCCTAGCAGATCGTCGGGATCTGGCAGTTGTGGGGACTGTTCTTCCACCAGCATCCAGGCGATGGCGGTGGCGTATCGCAGGTTGACCGTCAGTTCCAGGTGCGGCCCGCTGAGAAATGCATGCTGGCTGGCGAGGCCGCGCACGAGGCTGGCGAGGTCGGGGTCGCGGGCCAGAAACTGGTCCCAGAGCGATTGGTGGCGCAGCTCGGCAATGCGATACAGGCCGTGTCCGCGGCGGTCGTGCAAGGCGGAGCCCAGGGCCGATTGGCTGGCAGCCACACCCAGCAGCAGGGCCTCTGCGCTGGGGCAGTGGCGGCCCAGATAGAGCAGGGTGGGGCGTATTACATACTCACTCAACTCGCTCGCGGCGATACCCATGATGCCCTCGAACTGGTAAATGGCCGGCGGGGCGCTGGTGCTTGGCAGCAAGTGGGTCGGTCAGGCCCGCCGGAAGCGGGCCAGGCCGCTTGAGTTGAAGTGTAGTGTCATATTTCTGCTGTAAAGGTCTGTTTTTAAATCAATTGTGGCGGCTTGATATAACGGATATGACGCTTGGGTATTAAGGGGGGGCTTTGGCTATGCGGCTTGTGCTTTGTGCGGTGATAGGTAGCGTGAATGTAGCCTTATAAAGGCTGCTGACGCTGGCTCTTGACCTTGCTCTTGACCTTGCTGTTGATCTGGCTGTTGATCTTGATCTGCCGCCCCTTGCAGAGGCCGA
>NZ_JAAHBU010000428.1 GCF_010671725.1 Pseudomonas brassicae
TGTCCCAGGCGTTGATCTGGCCGGGGCGGGCGATGTACGGCGCGTCCGGGAACAGCGCCTTGAGCTCCGGCACCAGCGGGCCGTTGGGGCCTTGCTCGAAGCTGGTGGTGAGGATGGTCGGCAGGTTGAAGAACTTGGCCAGGTCGGCCAGGGCCAGCACGTTGTTCTTGAAGCGGTCCGGCTCGATGTCGCGTACCAGCGACAGCAGGCCCGCCTGGTGGTCGACCAGCAGTACGGCAGCGTCGTCTTTGTTCAGGCGGTTGTAGTTGAATGCGGTCATGGTCGTGCTCCAGAAGGTGGTTTGGTTTCAAATCAGTGGGGTGTTTCGCGTTGATGGGTAAAGATTAAAACCAAGACCTTTGGCGCACCAGATAGCTAAAATTGGCTATAGCGTTCTATTTTGTGAACGATTGGCGCCTGGCAAATCGAGCACTCTCGGGCTACCGGCCCAAAAGCGTTGTATTGAAGGGATCGGGAACAGGCGGGCCAGAGCGGCCCGCCAGAAGGGTTACACCAACGCGCTCAAGCGAAGCCGCGCCGCTTCCGAGCAATGCACCAACCGCGCATCGCCCGTCGACAGCATGACCGCTTCCACGTCCAGCCGAATGCGCGGCAGCAGGCGATTGAGCAAGTGCTGGCAATCACGTTGCACGTAGTCAGGCTCACCGGTCAGGCGCCTGATCACCCGCGATGTCAGTGAAGACGCGCTGAGCACCAGCAGCACATAACGCCGGGCCCCGGCCTCACGCACCAGCCACACGCCAGTGGCCAGGTTGAGCAGCGGCGCCAGGGTTTCGATCAGGTTGTTGCGCTCCACCGGCACCAGGTCGTGGGCGATCCACTCGCCCTCTTCCCCCTCGGTACAGCCTGCACGCTGAAGGGCATCGGCCTCACGCCGGTAGTGCTGCGCCGCAGCACGATCATCGCTGCGCAGGGCCAGCACGCTCAGCTTGCGCAAGCTGTGCAGTTGCAGTGCACCAGGCTGCTCGGCCACCTGCCGCCACAACGCCACGGCCGCCTCTGTTCGGCCGGCCAGCACATGACATTCGGCCAACTGGTAGCGCAGCGCCGGTGTATCAGGTGCCTGGCGCAACGCCTCCTCCAGCAGCGTCATCGCTTCTTCGCCGGCCATGTCGAGGGTGCGGTACAACCAGGCAAGGCGCGCGATCTCCTCGCTGGTCAAGGCGCGCAGGCGTCGCTTGCGCAGCAGGTCATGCTGCTCGGCCACGCGTGCCTCATGCGCCTCACGCGCCTGCTCGCAGCACCGCGCATTGTCCTCGGCGCGTTGCTCATCCAGGCGCTGCGCCAGGCCCAGGTGCTGCTCGCCCAGCCACGCCTGCGCTGCACTCGGCTGGCTGCGTTGCCATACCAGCGCGGCGTCAGGCTGGTCTGGCGCACCGCCCAGGGCGGCAAGGCGGTCGCTCAGCGCCGGATGCGTGTCGGTGTCGTCGGTCTCGCGGCACAGCGCGCCATGCAGCCAGCTACGCGCCTCGGCGATATCCGCGGGCAGGTCGAGCGGGCCACGCCCGGCCAAGTCCGTCAACGGCGTGGTGCTGCCCGCCAGAAACACCGACGGCCAGAACGACTGATCCATGGCCCGGTCCTGCAGGGCCAGCCCCACCAGTGCCTCGCGCATCGCCTCGACGCCGCAGGCGCGGGCCGCCTCGGCATCGGCCTGGTACTCGCAGCGCCTGGCGAAGTTAAGGCTCAGTGCCAGAAAGCGCGGCACATACCAGCCCACGAACAGGCGCAGCGGCGCACTCGAGAGTGAGCGGTGCAAGTCCAGCCGCTCGCCTGCCGCCTTCCATTGCAGGCGCGCGAAATACACCCGGCTGGCGTAGCGCCCATGGCTATGGGCGATGTGCGCGCACTCGTGCGCCAGGATCGCGGCGCAGGCCTGGGGCGACAGGGTATCGAGCAACGGCAGGCCCAACCACATCACGTTGCGGGTCTTGCGGCCCAGCACATGGTGTTGGCGAATGCTCGCATTGAACTCGTCGTTGAGGTAAACCGCGTCCAGCGGCGGTGCTCCCAATGCCAGGCGAATTCGCTCGATCTGCTCGAACAGTTGCGGCGCATCCGCCGCCTCCAGCGCGATGCCATCTTCGCTGGAGTCTGCACGAACCGTGAACGGCACCTTGAGCATGCTGATGCCAAACAGCGCGGCAGGCAGGGTCAGGCACCCGGCCACCAGGCCGGTCAACCCGTGCAGCCACAGGAACATCATCAACGGCAGCGCACACAGCGCCAGCCCGCATCCCAGCAGAAAACCGTTGCCCAGCAGCAGCCAGGCGCTGATGCGCAAACGTTGCAGTACGTCCATCGGCTTACTGCGCCGGCTTGGGCGGCAGATCCTCTACGCCGACCTTGCCACGGCCCAGGATCGCGCCAATCGAGGTGACAAGGGTCTTGACCAGGCTGTGGGAGTTCAGCACCTGGTACTGGACCTCCTGGATGCCTTCGTCGTCCGGCGCCAGGTTTACCCCATGCTGTGCCCACTCCATCGCGGCAAAGCGACTTTTCGTGACCCCGCGACCGTGCATGTAGGCCAGTGCGATCTCGGCACAGGTGCGTGCGGCCACCCAGTCGTCATCGCAGTCGACCAGCGAACGCAGGTACTGCACGCCGGTTTCCTGTTCTTCGCCAGTACCGTAGTCGCGCAGCAGGATGCCGATGCGGATGCGCGCACGCAGCTCGGCCCGCGTCGACTCGCGGGCGCCTTCGAACAGCTGCACCACCTCATCGAAGTTGGCGCGCACGGTCATGTCCAGCTCGTCGTCGAACAGCTTTCTCCAGGCCAGGTTGAACATGCTTCGAGGGCAACCCTGCTGTGCGCCCTGCTGCAGCCAGCGAAGGTTCTCGGCGTCATCCAGATAGCGCTGCGGTACATCGTCCAGCCGCCCGCTGTGGATCTCATGCAGGAAGAAGGCGGCACCCGGCAGGCCACGCTCGGCCCATTGCAGGGCCAGGTAGTAGCTTTCGTCATGATGGCCGCCCCACCACACGCGTGCGGGCAGGCTGACGATGTCCAGGCCGGTTTCGCCCAGGTCGCGCTGGCCGAGCACCTGAGCACGCTCAAGCAGGTCGGCAACCTGTTGCGGCTGCTTGTCGAAGCCCCACAGGCCGAACTGATGACCGAGCGCCTTGACCGCCAACGGCACGCCATGCTCGTTCATCGCGCACATGCGTTCCACGGCGGTCCTGAACGCACCCGTCTCGTCGGCCATGTTGTTCACCACCACCAGGTGGAGGAAGGCGCCGAACGGCCCGTCGATCTGGCGATAGTAGCTGCCCTCGGGAAACGCCTGCACGCTGGCGACGTGCAATTGCATCGAACGCGTGGGGTTGTCCAGCGAGTACGCGCAGAAATGTGCGAAATCGCCCAGCGCGTAACCTCGGTAAAAGGGCAGCAGATCACGCTCAAGCCAGGCTTCGTAGTCGGCCAGGACCTCGCGCGCCGCGTTGAACTCCTCCTTGGCCGGGAAATACTCGTGGATGTCAGAGAACGCTACCCAGCGAATCACATTGCGCTGCGCCTCGTTCAGCGCGGCGCACAGCGGGCCGGCGGCAAAGCCTTCGATGTCTTCATGGCTGCCGCCCCAGCGCGGCAGCAGGTAGTTGGCGTAGCTCTGCAACGCCTCCAGGCAATCCGCACGCCAGCCAATCACCCGGTGCAGCCAGTAATCCTGGCCCTGGTCCAACTCGTGCGCTTCACGCTGTGGCAAGCCCGCCGGCAACGCCTCGGGGGCCTGCTGCAAAGGTACCAGGCCATAGCGCGCCAGGTGCTCCACCGCCATCTCCAGCAACTCGGGGTCCTGATCGTCGCTGGCCATGCTCCTGGCGGGCTGACCACGGAACAATTCATTCAACCAGGCGGGCTCACGAAAGTGCGCGCACAGTTCCATCAGGGTGACACCGGCCGCCACCGGCCGCGGCGAGCGCTCGATGGCTGCCAGCAGGTGCATGGCCGACAGCTCGCACGCCAGCGCAGCCCCCAGCCAGCAGTCTTCGGTCACGCTGTTGGCCCAGCCGGTGCCACGGATGTTGCCCGCGCGGCCGAAGCAGAAACTGCCCATGAACAGACGCGGGTGGAAGGCATCCGGGCAGGCGGCTATCCAGGCTTGAAAAAAACGCGCAATGTCGCTGGCCGGGGTCACACTGAAATCGAACAGCGTGCCCGTGCGGGCAGTATCGAGATAATGGTGGCTGCCAGGCTCGGCGATTGCCCACTCAGCCTCGAGATTGTCGAAGTAGCGATTCAGTTCATCGAACGATTCGGTACGAACCCATTCACGAAGTTGCAGGCGAATTTGGGGGATGTTCTGCAAAGGGGGCACCCTTAAGTCCATTTAGTGAGCGCGGTCGCGCGAAAAGGCATTCATGATGGCGGTGAAGGCTAATCGACACTACTGATTGGATCCAGTCCTATCAAAAAAAGTGTTGTTGATAATGGCTTTCAAACTGCCTTTACTGGCAGTAGCCCACCCGACCGAGACCGGCATGCTCACATTCCTGCACACCTACCCCTTGCTGCTCAGCGCCAGCCTGTTGCTGATCGACCTGCTGGTGTGGCGGGCGATCCCGCTGCAGCGGCGCAACTGGCGCATCGCCGCGCGCCTGCTGGCCTTCGTGCTGTTCAGCGCGGTACTGATCAGCGCCGGCATGAGCCCGCTGCAACCAGCGCCCTGGCCAGACGACGTGGCACGCAACCTGATGGCCACGGTACTGGAAATTGCCTGGTGGCTGTTCGCCGCACGCACCCTCACCGTGGTGCTCGGCCTGATGCTGATCGCCCGAAGCGGGCACACCGGGCGCCTGTTGCAGGACGTACTGGGGGCACTGATCTTCCTGGTGGCCATCGTCGCCGCCGCAGCCTACGTCATGCAGTTGCCGGTCAAGGGCCTGCTGGCCACCTCCGGGGTGATGGCGATCGTGATCGGCCTGGCCTTGCAGAGCACCCTGAGCGACGTGTTCTCGGGCATCGTGCTGAACACCACGCGGCCGTACCAGATCGATGACTGGATCTCCATCGACGGCACCGAAGGCAAGGTGATCGACATCGACTGGCGCGCCACGCGCCTGCTCACCGGCAACGGCAGCATGGCGGTGATTCCCAACTCGGTGGCAGCCAAGGCCAAGCTGCTCAATTTCAGCCGCCCCAGCGATGTGCACGGGGTCTCGATCAGCGTGGTGGTGCCAGCCCAGGTACGCCCGCGGCGGGTGCTCGATGCGCTGGAAAAAACCCTGCAGGGCAGCAGCGCACTGTTGGCCACGCCCGCGCCCAAGGTAACGATCAAGGCCACTACGCTCGAATCGGTGGAGTATGAAGCCAGCGGTTTCGTCAGCGACATGGGCAAGAAGGGCGAAGTGCGCAACCTGCTGTTCGACCTGGCGCACCGTCACCTGCAAGCCGCCGGGGTGGTGTGGAACGCCGACAGTACACCGCGCCCGTGGAGCCGTCAGCGCAGCCTGCTCGAAGACGTGCGCATCTTCCGCTCGCTCGGCAACGACGAAAAGGACAGCCTCAGCCAGCGCATGGTGCCGGTGGAGTACCTGGCCGGCCAGGTGATACTGGGCGTCGGCGAAGCCAGCGCACATGTACTGGTGATCGGCACCGGGGTCGTATCGGCGGCGATTCGCGATGGCGACACGTCGGTGGAGGCCGGACGCATGGGCCCGGGTGAAGTGCTGGGGGTCGAGGGCCTGCTCGATGGCGAGTCGTCCTATGCCGAGTTTCGCAGCCTGAGCAGTTGCCTGCTCTACCGCATCGACAAGGACGATGTGCGCAGTTGCCTGGAACAGCGCGGTGAAGTGAAGGCTGCGCTGAGCAAGCTGGCGCGCTTTCGCCAGCAGGCCAGCCAGTCACTGCTGTTGCAGAAACCGGCAGCCATCAAAAAAGGTGGCTTCCTCAGCTGGCTGCACAACAAGTGACCCCATAGCGGTTACAGCAGCACGCGCAGGCATTGGCCGGCGTGGTACAGCGAGAAGCCGGTTTCGTAGACGCCGGTGCGCAGCAACGGCGCCGACACCGGTTTCATCGGTGCAAACGGGATGGGCAGCGCGTCCGGGTTGTCCTGCAGCAGGTACTGCGCGAAGGCCTTGCCGATCACGGTGCCGGTGGTGTTGCCGCGGCCGTTGTAGCCGGTCACCGCGACGATGCCCGGTGCCGGCTCGAACAGACGCATCAGGTGGTCGGGGGTGAAGTCGATGCAGCCGGTCCAGTGCATCTCCCAGTCGACCTTGCCCAGTTGCGGAAAGTAGTGGCTCTGGATGCGGTCGGCCCAGCTGCGCACGAACCACGCCGGCTTGTTGTCGACCCGGCCCATGCTGCCCAGCAGCAGGCGGCCCTGGTCGTCGCGACGGATGCTGCTGAGCACCGTGCGTGTGTCCCACGAACCCTGGCCATGCTTGAGCACATTGTCGGCGGCTGCGCCCTGCAGCGGCGTGGACGCCACCTGGTAGTAATAGCCACGGAAGTAGTGCTTTTGCAGGTCGGTCCAGTCGCCTTCGGTGTAGGCGCCGGTGGAGATCACCACCTTGTCGGCGCTGACCGCGCCCTGCGCGGTTTTCACCTGCCAACCGCTGCCCTCGCGGGCCAGCCCGGTCACGCCGGACTGTTCGAACAATTGCCCGCCCAGGCGCCGCACGGCAGCGGCCAGGCCACGGGTATAGCCCATCGGGTTGAGGGTGCCGGCGCGGCGATCGAGCAGCGCGGCGGAAATCTTGTCGGTACCGCAGTATTCCTGGCATTGCGCGCCGGTCAGCAGTTGCACATCGGCACCGCGTCGGCTCCATTGCTGGTGACGCGACTGCAGGTCGGCCACGCCACTGGCGTTGTGCGCCATGTGCAGCGTGCCTTCGTTACGTGCCTGGCAATCGATGCCCAGGCGCTTGATCAGCGCGAACACCTCGGCCGGCGCCTCGCCAAGTACCTTGTTCAGGCGGCTGCCCTGTTGCTGGCCCAGAGTGGCCTCGACATCGTCGGGGCGGATCCAGGTGCCGGCGTTGACCAGCCCGACGTTGCGCCCCGAGCCACCGTGACCGATGGCACGGGCCTCCAGCAGCACCACGGACTTGCCTTGTTCGAGCAGGTGGATGGCCGCCGACAGGCCAGTGATGCCACCGCCGATCACGCACACATCTGCCTTGATCTCGGCCGCCAATGCGGCGGCGGGTGCCGCAGGCGGGGTGACGAACTCCCACAGACATTCTTGACGCAGGTCGGTCATGGCCGGCTCCGTTGGTTGGCCTTGGATGGGTGGTGCGCCCTTCGCTGGCAAGCCAGCTCCCACAGGGTTTTCACTGGCCTTGGAAGCAGTGGGATACCTGTGGGAGCTGGCTTGCCAGCGAAGAGGCCGACGCCGTTATCAGTCGAACACAATGCCCTGCGCCAGCGGCAGCTCGCGCGAGTAGTTCACGGTGTTGGTCTGACGACGCATGTAGGCTTTCCACGAATCGGAACCCGATTCACGGCCACCGCCGGTTTCTTTCTCGCCACCAAACGCGCCACCGATTTCCGCACCGCTGGTGCCGATGTTGACGTTGGCGATACCGCAGTCACTGCCCGCCGCACTCTGGAAGCGCTCGGCTTCGCGCAGGTCGGTGGTGAAGATGCACGAGCTCAGGCCCTGTGGTACTTCGTTGTTCAGGCGCAGCGCCTCGTCGAATTCGTCGTACGCCAGCACATACAGGATCGGCGCGAAGGTCTCGTGGCGCACCACCTCGCTCTGCCCCGACATTTCAACGATTGCCGGGGTCACGTAGTAGGCGTTCGGGTACTGCTGCTGCAACTGGCGCTCACCACCGAACACATTGCCGCCCTCGTCACGCGCACGCGCCAGGGCGTCCTGCATGGCGGTGAACGAGCCCTTGTCGATCAGCGGCCCGACCAGGTTGTCCTGGCGCGGATCACCGATACGCACCTTGGCGTAGGCCGCTTTGACGCGCGCAACCACTTCGTCCTTGATCGAACGGTGCACGATCAGGCGACGCAGGGTGGTACAACGCTGGCCGGCAGTGCCCACGGCACTGAACAGGATGCCGCGCACCGCCAGGTCGAGGTCGGCACTCGGCGCCAGGATCATCGCGTTGTTGCCGCCCAGTTCCAGGATGCTGCGGCCGAAACGGGCCGCCACACGCGGGCCCACTTCACGGCCCATGCGGGTGCTGCCGGTGGCGCTCACCAGCGGCACGCGCGGGTCGTCGACCAGTACCTGGCCGGCGTCGCGGTCACCGATGATCAGTTGCGCCAGGCCTTGCGGGGCTTCACCGAAGGCTTTCAGGGCTTTTTCGAACAGCGCCTGGCACGCCAGGGCGGTCAGCGGAGTCTTTTCGGACGGCTTCCAGATCACGGCGTTGCCGCACACCAGCGCCAGCGTGGTGTTCCACGCCCAGACAGCCACCGGGAAGTTGAAGGCGCTGATCACGCCGACCACGCCCAGCGGGTGCCAGGTTTCACGCATATGGTGGCCTGGGCGCTCGGACGCGATGGTCAAGCCGTACAGCTGGCGCGACAGGCCTACGGCGAAGTCGCAGATGTCGATCATTTCCTGCACTTCGCCCAGGCCTTCCTGGGTGATCTTGCCGGCTTCGATCGAGACCAGCTCGCCCAGTTGCGCCTTGTGCTCGCGCAGCACTTCGCCAAACAGGCGGATCAACTCACCGCGACGCGGCGCCGGCACATTGCGCCAGGCCAGGAAGGCCTGCTCGGCCTGTTCGATCTTGCCCAGTACCTGAGCCTTGGACTCCAGGTGCACCGAGGCGATTGCGCTGCCGTCGATGGGGGTGTGAACGGGATGGTTGCCATCGGTGTAGGCAGAGGCCGGTACACCCAGGCGGGCGAGCAATCCATCAACCATTTTCTTCTCCTGCAAGGCGGTGAGTGGTTGTAATTGGTGATGGGATCAGTATTAATCCGATCACTCTGGCGCTACAAACGACCTTTATTCTGCACATCATTCCGCCAGGTAATGGTTCGACGGGTGAGTACGACCGCTATGTCCAAACGTCTGGTGCCCTCGATGGCGGCCCTGCAATGCTTCGAGGCTGCGGCCCGGCACCTGAATTTCACCCGCGCCGCCCAGGAGCTGCACCTGACCCAGAGCGCGGTGAGCAAACAGGTCGCGCAACTCGAACAGATGCTGCGCCACCCCCTGTTCCTGCGCATCCGCCGACGCCTGCAACTGACCCCGGCCGCGCCTTGTACCTGGCCGAGGTGGACAAGATCCTCACGCAGGTGGACATGTCGAGCCGCTATATCCTGTCCTACGGCGAACAGACCGAAGTGCTCAAGGTGGCCACCCAGCCCAGCTTCGGCGTGCGCTGGCTGATCCCGCACCTCAAGGGCTTCGGCAAGCGCTACCCGAATATACACCTGGATATTCGCAACGAGATGGAGCCTTTCACACTGCTGCACAACACCGCCGACGTGGTGTTCTTCTATGGCCAGGGCACTTGGCCGGGGGCCACCTGCATCGAGCTGTTCGGCGAGGAAGTGGTGGCGGTGTGCGCGCCGGAGTTGCTGCAAGGGCGCACCCTCGACCACGCCAGCGAGCTGTCGCAACGGGTGCTGTTGCAAAGCACCTCGCGCCCCGAGGCCTGGCATGAATGGTTCCTGGAACAGGGCCTGCATTCGGCCAACAGCTACCATGGCCCGCGCTTCGACACCTTCTATATGTGCCTGGGTGCGGCGCAGTCGGGTTGCGGTGTGGCGCTGGTGCCGCGTTACCTGGTGGCGCAGGAACTGGCCGAAGGCAAGCTGGTGCTGGCGTGGCCGCACGCCATGAAAAGCAGCGGTGCACACTTTCTGGCGTTCGCCGAGCACGCCGCCGAGGTACCCAAGGTGCGCAGCCTGGTGGAATGGATTCGCGAGCAGGTGGCTGCGACCACGTCCTGAATTACAGGAATGACCGCTCGACTTTTTTTTCGCTTGTGCCGGGCCTGCATTCCTCGCTTTCATGTAAGGGTGATTTTTACCCTCAGGAAGCTTTCGATGCCCGCTCAAGATTTCGTCAGCCCGGACAGCATTCGCGCCCGGTTTTCCGCGGCCATGTCGCTCATGTACAAGCAGGAAGTACCGTTGTACGGCACCCTGCTGGAGCTGGTGAGCGAGATCAACCAACAGGTGATGACGCAACAGCCCAAGGTGGCCGAGGCGCTGCGCTGGACCGGCGAGATCGAACGCCTGGACCAGGAGCGCCACGGCGCCATCCGCGTCGGCACGGCCCAGGAGCTGGCGACCATCGGCCGCCTGTTCGCGGTGATGGGCATGTACCCGGTGGGCTATTACGACCTCAGTTCGGCCGGCGTGCCGGTGCACTCCACAGCGTTTCGCGCGGTGCACGAGCAGTCGCTGCATGTCAGCCCGTTCCGCGTGTTCACCTCGCTGCTGCGCCTGGAGCTGATCGACAACCCGGCCCTGCGCGAGCTGGCCGCCGCGATCCTGGCCAAGCGGCAGATCTTCACCCCGCGGGCCTTGCAGCTGATCGCCCAGTTCGAGACCGCAGGTGGCTTGAACGCGCAGGATGCCGAGGCGTTCGTGCATGAAGCGCTGCATACCTTCCGCTGGCACCACGACGCCACGGTGACGGCCGAGCAGTACCAGCAACTGCACGACCAGCACCGCCTGATTGCCGACGTGGTGGCGTTCAAGGGCCCGCACATCAACCACCTGACGCCGCGCACGCTGGACATCGATGCGATTCAGCTCGGCATGCCGGCCAAGGGCATCCCGCCCAAGGCCGTGATCGAGGGCCCACCCCAGCGCCGCTGCCCGATCCTGCTGCGCCAGACCAGCTTCAAGGCCTTGCAGGAGCGTGTGGCGTTCATCGACCAGCAGGGTGCCGACGGCGGTAGCCATACCGCGCGCTTTGGCGAGATCGAGCAGCGTGGTGCGGCACTGACGCCCAAGGGGCGGGTGCTGTACGACCAGTTGCTGGACGCGGCGCGGGCCGACCTGGGCGGCGTGCCGGCCGAGGCCAATGCCGAGCGTTACATGGGCTTGCTGGGCCAACGCTTCGAGGCGTTCCCCGATGACCTGGCGCAGATGCGCGAGCAGGGGTTGGCGTACTTCCGCTATTTCCCCACCGAGCGTGGCTTGAACGCACGGGCGCAGGCGCAGCGGCCCACCTCGCTGGACGCGCTGATCGCGGCCGGGCATGTGCACTTCGAGGCGTTGGTGTATGAAGACTTCCTGCCGGTGAGTGCGGCGGGGATTTTCCAGTCGAACCTGGGTGAAGGGGCGCAGAGCGAGTACGGCAGCAATGCCAACCGTGCAGCGTTCGAGCAGGCGCTGGGCAAGACGGTGCAGGATGAGCTGGCGCTGTATGCCGAGAGTGAACGGCGTTCGCTTGAAGCCTGTGCGCAGGCACTGGACCTGCCTGGGCTGATTTAAAAGCTTCGCTGGCAAGCCAGCTCCCACAGGGTAATCAGAGATCTCGAGATCTGCACTGTACCTGTGGGAGCTGGCTTGCCAGCGAAAGCGGTTTCAAGCGGACGCCGTCGCCTGCAACCCCGCCAGCAACAGCCGCTGATACAGCTCCTCCTTCAGCCCATCCGGTTCATCCAGCCCCATGCGCAGCACATGCGCGCG
>NZ_JAAHBU010000429.1 GCF_010671725.1 Pseudomonas brassicae
AAGCCGCCGATGCGCCTGGCCAGCGGGCGCATCGGCTACCCGCTGAGCGGGCGCGGGGCGGCGGCAGGCGCCTACAGCGACGCGCTGATCGGGCGAGTCCAGACACTGTATCCAGCGCTGGACGTCGAGACCGCCAGCGCGCTTCTGGATGAGTTGGGCTTGCCTGTGGCGCAGTTGGGCGAGGCGCTCGAGCAGCGTGAGCAAGCATTGCAGACATTGCGCCGCGAGCTGGCCGAGTGGGTCGCCAAAGACCAGTTCGAAAGCGTTTCGCTGACGCAAGTCAGGCCGATCTCCAAGGACATCCTGCGCACCGTGTCGCAGCGCATCGAGCTGGCCTGGCGTCGCCAGACCCCGCGGGTGAGCGCGGGCGATGGTCGCTGGGTGGGCTACCAGCTCGACCTCGGCGGCCTGCGTGTGGGGCACCTGCCGACGCTGAGTGCCGACCTTGGGCATGTGGCCGAACTCAAGCTCGATATCATGGGCCTGACCGAGGTGCCCGCAGGCTTCCTGGGGCGTTTCAGCCACTTGCGCTGGTTGAGCATCAGCGGCAACCGCCTGGCCCGGTTGCCCGACGCCATCGCCAACTTGAGCCGCCTGACCAAACTGCATCTCAAGCACAATGCCATCGTGCTGGACGCCGCCGCCAACAGCCTGCTGGCCAGCCTGGTGGAACTGAAGGTGCTTGATCTGGAGGGCAACCCGCTGGGCACTTTGCCGAATGTTGCACCACTCACGCAACTGCGCGGGCTGATGCTGCGCCGCACGGGTATCGACGGTTGGCCGCCAGGGGTGTTCGAACTGCAGCAACTGGAGGTGCTCGACCTGCGCGAGAACCACATCCGGCATATTCCGCAGAGCGTGCTGGAGCCTGCTGGCGAGCACGAAGCGGCGGTGCGCAACGTCAATGCCGCGACCTACCTGCATGGCAATCCGCTGGAGGCAGAAAGCCGCGCTCGCCTGCGTACCTACCGTGCGCAAACCGGGCTGAACCTGGGCATTGCGCCGGTCTTGCGCATGGCCCACCGTGCGCCAGAGGCCAACCCCAGCCTGGATTGGCTGGTCGGCTTGTCGGCCGAGCAGACGGCGCAGCGCCAGGCCGTGTGGGCGGCACTGGTGGCCGAGCCGCAGGCGGGTGATCTGTTCCGCCTGCTGCATGACCTGCGTGACAGCGCCGATTTCAAGAAGGGTTATGCGCAGTTGCAGGCAAGGGTATGGGCGCTGCTGCAGGCAGCGAGTGAGGATAGCGAGCTGCGTGAAACGCTGTTCGAGCAGGCAGCGCACCCGCAAACCTGCGCCGATGGCGCGGTCATGGTGTTCAGTCAGCTCGAAGTCCGTCTGCTGGTGCGCAACGCCTTGGCCCAGGCGACCCAGGGTGCAGCGCAGCGCAACCTGATGACGTTGGCCCAGGGCCTGTTCCGTCTCGACCGGCTGGAAAGTTTCGCGCTGCAGGACATCCGTGCGCGGCTGGCCAAGGGCGAGTACGTTGACGAAGTGGAGGTACGCCTGGCGTATCGGGTCGGGCTGGCAGACGCGCTGGCGCTACCGGGGCAGCCCAGGCGCATGATCTTCCAGCACTTCTCCGGGGTGACCCAGGCAGACCTGGACCTGGCCAAGGCTCAGGTGCTGCTCGCCGAAACACCGGCGGCATTGAAAACCGCGATTGCCGAGCGCGATTTCTGGGTGGTGTACCTCAAGGCGCAGTATCCGCAGCGTTTCGAGCAGCTCAACAAGCCTTACTTCGCCAGGCTTGAAGCCATCGAGGTGGACAAGACCAGCATGACCGACCAGCGCTACAAGGAGCGTGTCGAGACCATCGTCAGGCGCCGGCGCAACGAGGAGAAACGCATGATCGAACAGCTGACAGCGCAGATCTGGAATGACCTGCCGGAGCAGTCGACGCAGCTGTAACCCTGTGCCGAACGCAAAAAAAAGCCCCGTGAGGGGCCTTTTTCGCTCACGTTCGACTCAGCGGCGGCGGAACAGCGGCTGCGGCTCGTCGGTGGCGGCCTGGTAGGTCACCGAGAAGTCCTGCAGGCCTTCCAGTGCTTCTACCGGGTCCTTGTCGGCACGCACGGCAAAGGCATCGAAACCGCAGCGCTTCATGTAGAACAGCTGGTCGCGCAGTACATCGCCAATGGCGCGCAGCTCACCGCTGAACTTGTAGCGGTCACGCAGCAGGCGCGCATTGGAGTAGTTGCGCCCGTCGGTGAAGGCCGGGAAGTTCAGCGCGATGACCTGGAAGCTGGCGATGTCGTCACCGATTTCCTCGGCTTCTTCGTCGGCGTCCAGCCACACGCCCAGGCCGCCGTCGCGGGCCTTGAGGGCGTGGGCATGTTCGCGCCACAGCTGCAGCGGCACGATGTAGTCATCGCAGTTGGTCAGCTCGTCGAGGGTCACGTCCTTGGGCAGCAGGTGCCAGGTTTCGTCGACGATCTGGTTGCCCTTAATGATTCGCTGCATACACGCGCTCCTTGAAAGGGTCGATGCCAATACGTTGGTAGGTGTCGATGAAGCGCTCGTCGGCATGACGCTGCTCCACGTACACCGAGATCAGCTTCTGGATCACGTCGGGCATGGCGTCCTGGGCGAACGAAGGGCCGAGGATCTTGCCCAGGCTGGCATCGCGGCTGGCGCTGCCGCCCAGCGAGACCTGATAGAACTCTTCGCCTTTCTTGTCCACGCCGAGGATGCCGATGTGGCCGACGTGGTGGTGACCACAGGCATTCATGCAGCCGGAGATGTTCAGGTCCAGCTCGCCGATGTCGAACAGGTAGTCCAGGTCGTCGAAACGGCGCTGGATGGATTCGGCGATCGGGATCGACTTGGCGTTGGCCAGCGAGCAGAAGTCGCCGCCGGGGCAGCAGATGATGTCGGTCAGCAGGCCGATGTTCGGCGTGGCGAAACCGTTCTCGCGCAACTCCAGCCACAGTGCGTGCAACTGGCGCTGCTCGACGTCGGCGAGGATGATGTTCTGCTCGTGGGAGGTACGCAGTTGGCCGAAGCTGTAGCGCTCGGCGAGGTCCGCCACGGCGTCCAGCTGCTTGTCGGTCAGGTCGCCTGGGGCGATGCCGGTCGGCTTGAGCGACAGGGTCACGGCCACGTAGCCTGGCTTCTTGTGTGCCAGGGTGTTGCGCGTGCGCCAGCGGGCAAAGCCCGGGTGCTGTTGTTCGAGCTCGGTCAACTGGGCGTCGAGGTTGTCCAGCGCCAGGTAGTCCGGGTCGACGAAGTGCTTGGCAACGCGGTGCACTTCGGCTTCGGTCAGGGTGGTGCTGCCGCCGCGCAGGTGCTCCATTTCGGCGTCGACCTTCTGGGCGAACACCTCTGGGGTCAGGGCCTTGACCAGGATCTTGATGCGCGCCTTGTACTTGTTGTCACGGCGACCGTAACGGTTGTACACGCGCAGGATCGCATCCAGGTAGCTCAACAGGTCCTGCCACGGCAGGAATTCGTTGATGAAGGCACCGACCACGGGCGTACGGCCCAGGCCGCCACCGACCAGCACACGGAAGCCCAGCTCGCCGGCCGCGTTGTGCACCGGCTCCAGGCCGATGTCGTGCACTTCGATGGCTGCGCGGTCGCTGGTGGAACCGTTGATGGCGATCTTGAACTTGCGTGGCAGGTACGCGAATTCGGGGTGGAAGGTGGTCCACTGACGCACGATTTCGCACCATGGGCGCGGGTCGATCAATTCGTCGGCGGCCACACCGGCAAACTGGTCGGTGGTGACGTTGCGCAGGCAGTTGCCGCTGGTCTGGATCGCGTGCATCTGCACGGTGGCCAGCTCGGCCAGAATGTCCGGGATGTCTTCCAGGGCTGGCCAGTTGTATTGCACGTTCTGCCGGGTGCTGATGTGCGCGTAGCCCTTGTCGTAGTCGCGAGCGATCCTGGCCAGCATCCGGGTCTGGCGCGACGTCAGCTGGCCGTACGGCACGGCTACCCGCAACATCGGGGCAAAACGTTGAATATAGAGGCCATTTTGCAGGCGCAGGGGGCGGAACTCTTCTTCGCTCAGCTCACCGGCCAGATAGCGTCGGGTCTGATCTCGGAACTGCTTGACGCGGTCCTCGATGATCCGCTGATCGTACTCGTCGTATACGTACATAGGGGTCCTGTTCTCAAGCTGCTTGCAGCTAATCGCGCGCACGGCCGCGCACTCCGGGGCGGAGCCGAGGCAAGATAGCAGTTTGCAGTTATGCGCAAAAGTGATGTTTTTGCATATGAAAAGAACCGTTTGGTCTAAGTGAGACTGGCTAGCGTTTAGCACGGCATGGGCCGTCATTGCTGGCCGACCAAGGGTATACTCGGCGGTTTTCCTCTGCAGGAGCGTACCCGCATGCTCAAGGCCTTGTGCCGATCGGTTTGCCTGAGCCTGCCGCTGGCGGCCAGTGCCCAGGCGGCCTCGGTGGTTTTTCTCAACCCTGGCAATGCCGACGAAACGTTCTGGGTGAGCTACTCGCAGTTCATGGCGTCGGCCGCGCAGGACCTGGGCATGCAGTTGCGTATCGAGTACAGCGAGCGTGAGCCCACGCGTGCGCTACGCCAGGCGCGGCAGATTCTTGAGGGGCCGCAGCGGCCCGATTACCTGGTGTTCGTCAACGAGCAGTATGTGGCCCCGGAGATCATCCGCTTGTCGCGTGGCAGCGGGGTCAAGCTGTTCATGGTCAACAACGGCCTGACCGACGATCAGGCGCGCCAGGTCAGCGCGCACCCTGAGCGCTACCCGTCGGTGCTGGGTACCCTGACCAGCAACGACGAGGAGGCGGGTTACCGCATGCTCAAAGCGTTGGTCGAGCAGTTGCCTGAGGGCGAGTTGGCGCGGGGTGTCGAGCTGCTGGCGTTTTCCGGGCTCAAGCACACGCCGGCGCGCAGTTGCGCGAGCAGGGCATGCAGCGGGCCCTGGCCGAGTTCCCGGGGGTGCGCTTGCGCCAGCTGGTGTATGGGGCCTGGAGCCGCGAGCGTGCCTACGAGCAGGCGCAGCAGTTGCGCGAGCGTTACCCGCAGGTGCGGCTGGTGTGGTCGGCCAACGACGAGATGGCCTTTGGTGCCATGCAGGCGTTCGCGCAGGCGGGTCGTGTGCCTGGCGAGGATGTGCTGTTCAGCGCGGTGAACAGTTCGCCGCAGGCCTTGCAGGCGCGTATTGACGGGCGTCTTAGCGCGTTGGTCGGTGGGCACTTTTCGCTGGGGGGGTGGGCCATGGTGCTGTTGCACGATGATGCGTTGGGGTTGCCGGTGGCATTGCAGGATGCGCCGCCGGTGCCGGTGTTGCAGTTGATTGATGTGGCCAAGGCGCGGCGTTGGCTCGAACTCATGCAGCGGCCTGACTACGGGTTGGACTTCAACCAGTTCAGTGCGTCGGGCAAGGGCGGTGGGTATCGTTATCCGTTTTTGCAGGCACCGGTGGCGTATTAACCGACGAGCTGCGTAAAAACCCTGCTTGAGCAAAGGGCATTGCTGGACTTAACTGCACCAGGTGAAGTGCATTCCGACAATCACTACAAGAGGCAATGCAATGGGCAATCCAACCAAGGCAGGCAAGACCGACAGCAGTGTGGATGCGTGGGCGATATTGTGCTTGATCGTACTGGTGGTTGTGACGGCGGTGTATTGGGTGAGTCACCAATAGAGATCTGTGGTGCCACCAGGGCGTGCAACGCCTATCTAACAGGCCATGGCACATTTGTTGCAAAGTACCATGGCCTGCAGGATCGGCGTTGTGAGCCTTGGGGGTTCGCCGCAGATCGTGGTGAGGGGGACTGTCAGATTTTT
>NZ_JAAHBU010000043.1 GCF_010671725.1 Pseudomonas brassicae
GCTTGCCAGCGAAGGGGCCGACAGGGTTACAACGCGATGGGTTTGCGCCCCGCGAACGAGTGCGCCAGCGTCCCGCCATCCACCAGCTCCAGCTCCCCACCCAACGGCACGCCATGGGCAATCCGCGAGGCGATCAGGCCCTTGTCCGCCAGCAACTGCGCGATGTAGTGCGCCGTGGCTTCGCCCTCGACCGTCGGGTTGGTGGCCAGGATCACTTCGGTGAAACTGCCCTGCTCGGCAATGCGCGACAGCAACTGTGGTATCCCGATGGCATCAGGCCCCAGCCCGTCGAGCGGCGACAAGTGCCCCTTGAGCACGAAGTAACGGCCGCGATAGCCGGTCTGCTCCACCGCATACACGTCCATCGGCCCCTCAACCACGCACAGCAGGGTGTCGTCACGGCGCGGGTCGGCGCACTGCGGGCATAACTCCTGCTCGGTCAGGGTGCGGCACTGGCGGCAATGGCCGACACCTTCCATGGCCTGGCTCAGCGCCTGGGCCAGGCGCACACCGCCGCTGCGGTCACGCTCCAGCAGCTGCAAGGCCATGCGCTGGGCGGTTTTCTGGCCGACACCGGGCAGCGTGCGCAGGGCGTCGATCAGTTGGCGAATCAGGGGGCTGAAGCTCATGGTAAAAGGCCTGGCAGATCATCGGTTGAACGGAAAAACGACGATGGGAGCGACAACCCACAGGCTGTGCTCCCACCGAGGGTAACGCAGGCGACGCTTAGAACGGCATCTTGAAGCCCGGCGGCAGTTGCATGCCGGCGGTCATGCCACCCATTTTCTCCTGGCTGTTGGCTTCGACCTTGCGCACGGCGTCATTGACGGCGGCAGCGATCAGGTCTTCGAGCACTTCCTTGTCTTCCTGCATCAGGCTGTCGTCCAGGCTGATGCGCTTGACGTCGTGACGACCGGTCATCACCACGCTGACCAGGCCTGCGCCCGATTGGCCGGTCACTTCGGCATTGGCCAGTTCTTCCTGCATCTTGGCCATTTTTTCCTGCATCTGCTGCGCCTGCTTCATCAGGCCGGCCATGCCACCTTTCATCATGGGAATCACCTCGGTATCAAGTTACTTGGCGCACCGCGAGCCAGTCGCGGCGCTGGGGTAAACGGTTAGTCGCCCTGGCTGACCAGGGCGTCGACAGGTTCAATAGTATCGTGACGCACGGTGGCGCCGAACTGCTTGATCATCTGCTGGATGAACGGATCGTTGTCGATCGACGCCTCGGCCTCGCGCTGGCGGTTGGCACGCTTGCGCGACGCGGCCTGGGCCGGGGTTTCCTGCTCGGGGCGGATCAGCTCGATGCTCAGGTTCAGCGTACGCCCCAGGTGCTGGTTGAGCGCATCGTTCAGGCGACGCTGCTGGGTGGCGTTGAACAAGGCACTGTGCGCAGGGTCCAGGTGCAGCAACCAGTTGTCGCCGTCCACCGCAATCAATGTGCAGTTGGCCGCGATGCTGCCGGTCATGCCCGAAATCGGCAACTGACCAAACATTTCGAGCCATTGCAGGGCCAGGCCGGTAGCGGGTTGCGCCGCAGGCTCAGGCTCCGGGGCCGGCTCGGGCGCGGTCTCGCTGGCCAGTTCGTCCAGGTAGCTGTAGCCCACCGGATCGATCTCGGCATCGTAATAGTCTTCGTCCAGCGGCGGCTCGTCGTCGCGCTCCATGCCGGCCGGGCTGTAACTGCCGTGGTCTTCGGCGGGCGGCTCGTCCTGACGCGGTATGGCGGGCTCGGGCGCCTGCACCACAGGTGCGGCAACCGGCTGTGGCTGTGGTTCCGGATCGGGTTCGTGTTCGGGTTCGGGTTCGGGCTCAGGTTCCGGCTGCGAGACGGGCACCGGAGTGCTGGGCTCGTTCCAGGGCAGGTCGATTTCAGGCGCGGGCTCGACAGCGGTCTCCACCACGGGCACGGGTTGCGGTGCAGGCTCTGGTGCCGGCTCATGCTTCGGCTGCCCGGCAGGCGCAGGCTGGGGTGCAACGGGCGCAGCCACCACCGGGGCGGCGACCACTGCCACCGCCGCCGAGGAGTCAGCTGTGGCCTGGCTGATCCCCGTCGACTTTAGCGTCGGTGTCGGCGCATCGACCGTGTCGGCCGGACGGAACGCCAGCATGCGCAGCAGCACCATCTCAAGCCGCCGCGCGGGTCGGTGCCAGCGGCAGGTCGCGCCGCCCGATCAGGCCCATCTGGTAATAGAACTGCACGTCTTCGGCCGGCAGCGCCTGGGCCAGCGCCAGCACCCGCTCGCGATCACCCTGGCCGTTGTCGACGGCCTCGGGCAGCGCCTGGGCCACGGCCACACGGTGCAGCACGTTGAGCATTTCGGACAGCACACCGTTCCAGTCCGGCCCCTGCTCGGCCAGGTGGCGCACGGCTTCGAGCAAGGCCCGCGCATCGCCTTCGAGCAGCGCCTGGAGCACGCCGTACACCTGGCCATGGTCGAGGGTACCGAGCATCGCGCGTACATCGGCTGCCAGCACCTTGCCTTCACCGAAGGCAATCGCCTGGTCGGTCAGGCTCATGGCATCGCGCATCGAACCGTCGGCGGCGCGGCCCAGCAACCACAGCGCATCATCCTCGAACGGCACGTTTTCGACCCCGAGCACATGGCTCAGGTGCTCGACCACACGCTCGGGGGTCATGTTCTTCAGCGAGAACTGCAGGCAGCGCGACAGGATCGTGGCCGGCAGTTTCTGCGGGTCGGTGGTGGCGAGGATGAACTTGACGTAGGGCGGCGGCTCTTCAAGCGTCTTGAGCAAGGCATTGAACGAGTGACTGGAGAGCATGTGCACTTCGTCGATCAGGTAGACCTTGAAGCGCCCGCGGCTCGGCGCGTACTGCACGTTGTCGAGCAGTTCGCGGGTGTCTTCGACCTTGGTGCGGCTGGCGGCGTCGATCTCGATCAGGTCGACGAAGCGCCCCTCGTCGATCTCGCGGCACACCGAACAGGTGCCGCAGGGCGTCGAAGTGATGCCGGTTTCGCAGTTGACGCACTTGGCGATGATGCGTGCGATGGTGGTCTTGCCCACACCGCGGGTACCGGTGAACAGGTAGGCATGGTGCAGCCGCTGGTTGTCCAGCGCGTTGATCAGGGCCTTGAGCACATGGGTCTGGCCGACCATTTCGCGGAACGAGCGCGGACGCCATTTACGTGCAAGAACCTGATAACTCATCGAAAACCGTCGAATAGATAGACCAAAGACCGCTAATCCTAGCGGAGCAGGGGCAAAATTGCATCCGCCGCGCGCTGGCAAGCCAGCATCCCTTCGGGCAGGGTACGCGGCTGCCGCTTGCGGCGGGAAAGCCGTCGAGGCAGGCGTCAAAAATCCGACGACATTTTAAGTTAATGCCATTTCGCGATAAAAACCGATAAAAACATCACGATTTCTTGACACCTAGCACCTAATGTCACAAAGTTCCTACCGCCATACAGGAAGGATCCTACGCCGCGAAGGAATACGCGCATGGCTACCCCCCCTTCCTCAGTGACCGTCATCCCGTGCGCGCAAGGCCACCCCGGTTTGCCCTACGCTGCCCTCGTCTGCGCGAAGATGACCCGCCAATCACTCCGGCCGTGCGCCTGCGCCGGATCGTCGTGACCCTTTAAACCTTCAGATTGCCGCCACCGCCCACCATGAAGACACTGTTGAATCGCCTGCTTTGCCCGGTCGCCCTCAAGCGTGCCTTGCTCATGACCCCGCTCGCCGTCCCGCTGTTCGCCATGGCGTCGCCCGGCAGCGAGGCATTGCGCGCACTGGCACAGGACGATTGGGTGCACCGCAGTGTTTCCCTGGCTGATCTTGGCATCAGCAATCCGGTGGTGCTGGAGCAGAGCGACAACCGCCAGGCGTTCTTCCTGCCGGTGCCCAAAGGTGTGCCATTGCATGATGCGGCCATCAAGGTACACGGCAGCTTTCTCAAGGGTGAACCGGCCAATGCGGCGCTGAAGATGTCGGTGGATGGCCGCCCACTGTTCGCCCGCCCGGTCAGCGAGACCAGCGGCACGCTGCAGCAGGTGCTGGCGGTGGAAACCTACGGGCACACCTCCGGCTTCGTCAATTTCACCATCGACTGGAGCTCGCCCAGCGGCCAGCGCCTGTGCGAGCCGACCCGTCAGACCAGCAATATCCTGACCCTGTCGCCACACACCGAGCTGACCTACCGCTACTCGATGCAGGCCATGCACACCCTGGCCGATGCCTGGAGCACCCTGCCCGGCCAACCCGTGATCATGATCGCTGCCGGGCCCCTTGAACGCACCAGTTTCGACAGCGCCTGGCGCCTCGGCGTGGCACTTGAGCGCGCGGCCAAGCGCACTCAGGTACGGCCCTTCCCGGCGGTAGGCGATGTGGTGGCCGTCGATGAACTGAAGATGCCCGCCGCCCTGAGCAGCGTCGCGCCGTTCTCGGCCCTGGCCGGCAAGGCCAGCCACACCGTAGCCTCGGCCGCCGAACTGGGCGCCCTGCTGGTGCTTGATGCGCCCGCCACCCGCGCCGACCTGGCGATTGTCGACGCCGCCCTGATCGGCCAGATCAACACCGCACTGGATGCCCTGCGCGCCCAGCTGCAAACCGACGGCGATGCGCTCAAGGCGCTGGACGAATGGCGCAGCCGCCATGCCACGCTGAGCCTCAAGCCGCTGGGCAGCCAGCAGGTTCGCCTTGCCAGCCTCGGCCACCAGGCCGTCATCGGCGTGGCGGGCGACGCGGCGCCAAGGCCCGCCGGGGTGTTCGATTCGCAGTGGCGCAACGTACTCATCTCGCCCGAGGCGACGATTCATGCAGCGGGTGAAGATGCCGCCGAACGCCCTCTGCGCGTGACCAACCTGGGCGGTTCGCCAACCGCGTTCGATGTGGTCACCCGCGGCGAATGGAATGCCGTGTTCCCACTCAGCGCAGTGGCTGCCGATGGCCGCATGCCCGGCGAACTGGTACTGGACGTGGCGGCCGCACCGGGC
Source organism: Pseudomonas brassicae (assembly GCF_010671725.1). GTDB lineage: Bacteria > Pseudomonadota > Gammaproteobacteria > Pseudomonadales > Pseudomonadaceae > Aquipseudomonas > Aquipseudomonas brassicae. The sequence continues at coordinate 4,959 of NZ_JAAHBU010000043.1, forward strand.
GCATCGAGCACCCTGCCGGTGGCGTCGGTACTGTGGAACGGCATCCTGCTCAATGCCAGGCAACTGACCGCCGATGGCCAGCCCGAGCGCCTGAGCGCACGGGTACCGGGCTACGCGCTGGGCGTGACCAACAACCTGCAGATCCGCTTCCAGCGCCAGCCGGTCTCGCCCAACTGCGCCGAGATCCCCCCAGGGCTACCCGGTCAACGTCTTGCCCACCAGCTTCCTGCGCTCGGCCAAGGCCGAGGCCGACGGCACGTTTGTCGGCTTGCTGCCACTGCTGGCCGGTCACTCGCAGGTCATCCTGCCCACTACCGCGCTGACGGCGCCGGCCGCCCACCTGCGCCAGCTGATTCGCCTGGCCAGCGCCGCCTCGGTGTCGCCGGTACACGCCGAACTCAGCCTGGCTGACAGCGCACAGCGTTCAAGCCCACCAAACCGTTCCTGTCGCTGGGGGTGAACCTGGACGGTGCCAAGCCGCTGATCGACGTCAAGGACCTGCAGCGCCTGCGCGCGGGTGGCGACGACCATCGCCTGCTCGACCTGCAAGGCCCGCAGCCACTCAGTGCGGTGTCGGTGGTCAATGCCAACAGCCAGCCCGGCGTGATCTGGTATGCCCTGGGCGACCAGGTGCTGACCCCGCGTGAAGCCTTCGTGCTCAACCAGGGCAACGCCGTGGTGCTGAGCGAAGACGGCCCGCTGACCTGGGTCGACAGTACCGACCCGCAACTGAGCCAGAAACTGGGGCTGAGCGGCACGCCGTTCCATCAGTGGCGCCAGTACCTGGCCTGGACCCTGCCACTGCTGGCCACCGCCGTGCTGGGCATATTGCTGCTGGGTGTGCTGGCACGTCGCAGCCGCCTGAAGAAAACCGGCAAGTAACGACTACGGGATCAGCTCATGTCCTCACTCTACTTGCCCTACCTGCTGGCCGACTACTATCGCGTACTGGAAATCGCGACCGTGGTGGTCGGCATCCTGATCCTGCTGTCCAGCCTCGACGACCTGTTCATCGATGCCTGGTACTGGCTGCGCCAGGTCTACCGCAAACTGCTGGTCAAGCGCCGGCGCTACACGCCGCTGACCTCCGAGCAGCTGCGTGCCCAGCCGCAGCAGCCGCTGGCGATCATGATCCCGGCGTGGCTGGAGTACGACGTGATCGCGCCGATGCTGGAAAACATGGTGGCCTCGCTGGAGTACAAGAACTACTTCATCTTCGTCGGCACCTACCGCAATGACGCGCGCACCATCGAAGAGGTGGAGCGCATGCGCCGGCGCTACAAGCAGCTGATCCGCGTCGAAGTGCCCCACGACGGCCCGACCTGCAAGGCCGACTGCCTGAACTGGATCATCCAGGCCATCTTCGCCCACGACAAACACCTGCCCGAGCCGTTTGCGGGGGTCATCCTGCACGATAGCGAAGACGTGCTGCACCGCCTGGAGCTGCACTACTTCAATTACCTGCTGCCACGCATCGACTTCATCCAGTTGCCGGTGACCTCGCTGGAGCGGGGTTGGTACGAACTGGTGGCCGGCACCTACATGGACGAGTTTGCCGAATGGCACACCAAGGACCTGGTGGTGCGCGAAAGCATGTCCAAGATGGTCCCCTCGGCCGGCGTCGGCACCTGCTTTTCGCGGCGCGCCCTGCTGCAGCTGTCGGCCGAGACCGACAACCAGCCGTTCAACACCGACACCCTGACCGAGGACTACGATATCGGCACGCGTCTGGCCCGACGCGGCATGAAGCAGATTTTCGGCAAGTTCCCGGTCGACTACGTGGCACGCCGGGCCACCTGGTTTGGCCATGGCCAGGAAAGATGGTCGCGGTGCACATGCCGCTGGGGGTACGCGAGTATTTCCCCGACACCTTTCATACCGCCTACCGGCAAAAAGCCCGCTGGACCCTGGGTATCGGCCTGCAAGGCTGGACCCAGGTAGGCTGGGCCGGCTCGCTGGCGACCAAGTACCTGCTGTTTCGCGACCGCAAGAGCCTGCTCACCTCGTTCGTGGCGATCATGGCCTACATCCTGCTGGCCCAGCACCTGTTGTTCATGCTGCTGGGGGCCAGCGGCTGGTGGTCGCAGTACTACCCCTCGGCGTTCAGCCCGCACAGCGGGTTGCTCGAACTGATGTGGGTCAACAGCATCCTGCTGAGCCTGCGCATCGTGCAGCGCGCCTACTTCACCGGGCGCCTGTATGGCTGGGAGCACGCACTGCTGTCGGCGCCGCGCATGATCATCGGCAACTTCATCAACGCCATGGCCGCCGCACGTGCCTGGCGCCTGTACCTGGGGCACCTGCTGCTGGGCAAGCGCCTGGTGTGGGACAAGACCATGCACGACTTCCCCTCGGCCGACCAACTGGTGCAACAGCGCCTGCGCCTGGGCGACCTGTTGATGTCGTGGCGCGCCATCGACGAAGCGTCACTGGCCAAGGCCCTGGCGGCTCAGGCCATCGAACACAAGCCGCTGGGGCAGATCCTGCTCGA
>NZ_JAAHBU010000430.1 GCF_010671725.1 Pseudomonas brassicae
TTCCAGGAAACCCGTTGACCGACGTGCAGCCTGGCCAGGCGTGCAGATCAGCGTCGACACCTTTGCCGGTGGGAACCGGACCTGTGGGGCCGTGTGCGCCGCGAGGTCGAGGCGGCCGATGCCGGCGTGGCAGTCGCCGAGCAGCCACGCAGCCTGCAGCAGCGCTTGCTGGCACCGCGCGAGGTGCCGCACAGCGCGCAGCGTTTCGCCATGGGCGTGCCCTCCGAACTGGCGCAGCGACGCCCCGATATCCGTCGCGCCGAAGCGCGTCTGCACGCCGCCACGGCCAGCATCGGCGTGGCCAAGGCGGCGTTCTACCCGAGCATTCGCTTGTCCGGCAGCGCCGGCCTGCAATCGATGCAGCTCGCCGACCTGGGCAGTTGGGGCGCACGCGGCTTTGCCATCGGGCCGCAGGTGAGCCTGCCGATTTTCGAAGGGGGGGCGCCTGCGTGGCGTGCTCAAGCTGCGCGAGGTACAGCAGCAGGAGGCGGCGCTGGCTTATCAGCAGGTGGTGCTGGGGGCCTGGCATGAAGTGGACGATGTGCTGGGGGCGTACAACGCCAGCCAGCTGCGCCGCGACCGCCTGCACGAGGCCGTGCGCCAGAGCCGCATCGCGCTGGACACCGCACGCCAGCAGTACGTCGAGGGCGCGGTGGACTTCCTCAACGTACTGACCGTGCAGGGCATCCTGTTGAGCAATCAGGCGCAGTGGGTCGACAGTTCGGCGGCAGTGTCGCAGGCCTTGGTCGGGCTGTACACGGCACTTGGCGGGGGGGGCAGGCGTTTGCCGACACCCCTGCGGTCACAGGGCGCGGTTGAGCCCGAAGCGCTTTTTCAGTACCGCCTGCAACAGCCAGCCCGGCAGCAGCGCCGCCAGCAACGGCAGCGCCCGGCTGCCATTGCCCAGGCGCAGCAGGTCGGGCGGGGTGGGCTGCTGTACGCCCTTGAGCACGCCCTGGGCGAACTCGCTGGCCGGTGTCGGCTTGTCTTGCGAAGCGCGGGCGCGGGCACGAATGCTCTCGCGCAGCGGCCACCAGGGCGAATCCTCGGCCAGTAGTTGCTCGGCCTCACGCCCGGCATTGGCGGCAAAGCTGGAGGCGATGGCGCCAGGCTGCACCTCCATCACGCGTACGCCAAAGGGTGCCAGTTCCAGGCGCAGGGCGTCACTGAGCGCATGCACGGCCGCTTTCGAGGCGCAGTAGGCGC
>NZ_JAAHBU010000431.1 GCF_010671725.1 Pseudomonas brassicae
CCGCGCCCGCCAGCAAGCCGGTGGCGACGCCAGCCAAGGCCGTGGCCACGGCGCCGGCCAAGGTCGATGGCAATGGCCTGCCGGTCAGTTGGTCGGTGCAACTGGCCAGCCTGTCCAATCGTGCGAATGCCGAGAACCTGCAGAAGACCCTGCGCAGCCAGGGCTACAACGCCTACATTCGGGCAGCCGATGGCACCAACCGGGTGTTTGTCGGGCCGTTGATCGAGCGTGCCGAGGCCGAGCGCCTGCGCGACGTGATCAACCGCCAACAGAAGCTCAAGGGCTTCGTGGTGCGCTTTCAGCCCGAACGCAGCTGACCTGCGCGTCCGGGCGCTACCGGACGGCAAATCACCGCTTACCCATAGCCCACCGCTCTGGTAAAATGCGCCGCCTTATCCGTTTGCAGGCAACACTGTGGCATTTACCTGGGTCGACTGGGCGATACTCGCGATCATCGCCGTTTCTTCGCTGATCAGTCTCAAGCGCGGCTTCGTCAAGGAAGCCTTGTCCCTGCTTACCTGGATCATCGCCGGTGCCGTTGCCTGGATGTTCGGTGGCGGCATTTCGCAGTACCTCGAAGGTTACATCCAGACGCCGTCGGCGCGGGTGATAGCCGGATGTGCCATTCTTTTCGTCGCACCTTGCTGGTGGGGGCAATGATCAATTTTCTGATCGGCGAGCTGATTCGCGTCACCGGGTTGTCCGGGACCGATCGCTTCCTGGGCATGGCGTTTGGCGCTGCCCGTGGGGCCCTGCTCGTCGTGGTAGCGGTCGGGCTGCTGAGCCTGGGGCCGGTACAACAGGACCCGTGGTGGCAGGAGTCTCGCCTGCTGCCACAATTTCTATTGGTGGCTGACTGGTCGAAAAACCTCATTCTGGGGCTGACCAGCCAGTGGCTAGCCAGCGGGATCAGCGCACCGGCTGATCTCCCGTTCCAAGAACAGCTGCTCGGGCCCAAAGCGCCCTGAGCCGCTGATCCGTCAAGTTTCATAATGTAGGGGTTGCGTCGCATGTGTGGCATCGTCGGTATCGTCGGTAAGTCGAACGTCAATCAGGCGCTGTATGACGCGCTAACCGTGCTCCAGCACCGCGGCCAGGATGCTGCCGGTATCGTGACCAGCCATGATGGCCGGTTATTCCTGCGCAAGGACAACGGCCTGGTGCGTGACGTGTTCCAGCAGCGCCATATGCAGCGCCTGGTCGGTCACATGGGCATCGGCCATGTGCGTTACCCGACGGCGGGCAGCTCGACCTCGGCCGAGGCCCAGCCGTTCTACGTCAACTCGCCGTACGGCATCACCCTGGCGCACAACGGCAACCTGACCAACGTCGAACAGCTGGCCAAGGAGATCTACGAGTCCGACCTGCGCCACGTCAACACCAATTCCGACTCGGAAGTGCTGCTCAACGTCTTCGCCCATGAACTGGCGGTGCGCGGCAAGCTGCAGCCGACCGAAGAAGACGTGTTCGCCGCCGTCACCGACGTGCACAACCGTTGCGTGGGTGGCTACGCGGTGGTGGCGATGATCACCGGCTACGGTATCGTGGGTTTCCGCGACCCGAACGGCATCCGCCCGATCGTGTTCGGCCAGCGCCACACCGACGAAGGCGTGGAGTACATGATCGCCTCCGAAAGCGTCTCGCTGGACGTGCTCGGCTTCACCCTGATCCGCGACCTGGCGCCGGGCGAAGCGGTGTACATCACCGAAGACGGCAAGCTGCACACGCGCCAGTGCGCCATCGCGCCGAAACTCTCGCCGTGCATCTTCGAGCACGTGTACCTGGCACGTCCCGATTCGATCATCGACGGCGTCTCGGTATACAAGGCGCGCCTGCGCATGGGCGAGAAGCTGGCCGACAAGATCCTGCGCGAGCGTCCCGAGCACGACATCGACGTGGTCATCCCGATTCCCGACACCAGCCGTACTGCGGCGCTGGAACTGGCCAACCACCTGGGCGTCAAGTTCCGTGAAGGCTTCGTCAAGAACCGCTACATCGGCCGTACCTTCATCATGCCCGGCCAGGCCGCGCGCAAGAAATCGGTACGCCAGAAGCTCAACGCCATCGAGCTGGAGTTCCGCGGCAAGAACGTGATGCTGGTGGACGACTCGATCGTGCGCGGCACCACCTGCAAGCAGATCATCCAGATGGCCCGCGAAGCCGGCGCGAAGAACGTCTACTTCTGCTCGGCCGCCCCAGCGGTGCGTTTCCCTAACGTCTACGGCATCGACATGCCGAGCGCTCATGAACTGATCGCGCACAACCGCAGCACCCAGGACGTTGCCGAACTGATCGGCGCCGACTGGCTGGTCTACCAGGACCTGCCAGACCTGATCGAAGCGGTCGGTGGTGGCAAGATCAAGATCGAGCATTTCGATTGCGCGGTATTCGATGGCCAGTATGTGACTGGCGACATCGACGCCGCCTACCTGGACAAGATCGAGCAGGCGCGCAACGACGCCTCCAAGGTCAAGAACCAGGCGGTCAGCGCGATCATCGACCTTTACAACAACTGACAAGGGGAGCAACGGCATGACACAGCAATGGGATGCCGGGCGCCTGGACAGCGACCTCGATGGGGTCGCTTTCGATACGCTGGCGGTACGCGCTGGCCAGCATCGCACGCCGGAAGGTGAGCACAGCGATCCGCTGTTCTTCACCTCCAGCTACGTGTTCCGTACAGCGGCCGATGCCGCTGCACGGTTCGCCGGCGAAGTTCCAGGCAACGTCTATTCGCGCTACACCAACCCGACCGTACGGGCGTTCGAAGAGCGCATCGCCGCACTCGAAGGCGCCGAGCAGGCGGTCGCCACCTCCACCGGCATGTCGGCCATCCTGTCCATCGTGATGGCCCTGTGCAGCGCCGGCGATCACGTGCTGGTGTCGCAGAGCGTGTTCGGCTCGACCATCAGCCTGTTCGAGAAGTACTTCAAGCGCTTCGGTGTGCAGGTCGACTACGTGCCCCTGGTGGACCTCGATGGCTGGGACAAGGCCATCAAGCCCAATACCAGGCTGCTGTTCGTCGAGTCGCCGTCCAACCCGCTGGCCGAACTGGTGGACATCGGCGCGCTAGCCGAAATTGCGCACGCCAAGGGCGTGCTGCTGGTGGTGGACAACTGCTTCAGCACCCCGGCCTTGCAGCAACCGCTGAAGCTGGGTGCCGACATCGTCATGCATTCGGCGACCAAGTTCATCGACGGCCAGGGCCGTTGCATGGGCGGCGTGGTGGCCGGGCGCAGCGAGCACATGAAGGAAGTCGTCGGCTTCCTGCGCACCGCCGGGCCGTCGCTGAGCCCGTTCAACGCCTGGATCTTCCTCAAGGGCCTGGAGACGCTGAACCTGCGCATGCGCGCCCACTGTGCCAACGCCCAGGCGCTGGCCGAGTGGCTGGAGCAGCAGGACGGCATCGAGAAGGTGCACTACGCCGGCCTGCCGAGCCACCCGCAGCACGAACTGGCCAAGCGCCAGATGCGCGGCTACGGCGCCGTGGTGAGCTTTGAGGTCAAGGGTGGCAAAGCGGGCGCCTGGCGCTTCATCGATGCCACGCGGCTGATCTCGATCACCGCCAACCTGGGCGACAGCAAGACCACCATCACCCACCCGGCCACCACCTCCCACGGCCGCCTGGCGCCGCAGGAGCGTGAAGCGGCGGGCATTCGCGACAGCCTGATCCGGGTTGCCGTGGGCCTGGAAGACGTGGCCGACCTGCAAGCCGACCTGGCGCGCGGCCTGGCGGCGCTGTGATCGACTGGTCGGTGAGCGAAAGCAGCCACAACGGTCGGGTGGCGCTGGTCACCGGCGCTGCACGCGGGATCGGCCTGGGCATTGCAGCCTGGTTGATCAGTGAGGGCTGGCAGGTGGTGCTCACCGACCTGGACCGGGCACGTGGCGCGACAGTGGCCAAGGTGCTCGGTGACAACGCCTGGTTCATCGGCATGGATGTCGCCGATGAGGGCCAGGTGGTCACCGGGGTGGCCGAGGTACTCGGCCAGTTCGGGCGTCTGGATGCACTGGTGTGCAACGCGGCCATTGCCGACCCGCACAACATCACCCTGGAGAGCCTCAGCCTGAACCACTGGAACCGCGTGTTGGCGGTCAACCTGGGCGGGCCGATGCTGCTGGCCAAGCACTGTGCGCCTTACCTGCGTGCGCATTGCGGGGCCATCGTCAACCTGGTGTCGACCCGTGCGGCGCAGTCGGAACCCGATACCGAGGCCTATGCGGCGAGCAAGGGCGGGCTGCTGGCCTTGACCCATGCCCTGGCCATGAGCCTGGGGCCAGAGATCCGCGTGAACGCCGTGAGCCCGGGCTGGATCGATGCACGTGATCCGTCTGCACGGCGTGCCGAGCCGTTGAGCGAGGCTGACCATGCGCAGCACCCGGCGGGCAGGGTAGGGACCGTGGAGGACGTGGCGGCGATGGTGGCGTGGTTGCTGTCGAGAAATGCGGGCTTTGTCACCGGCCAGGAGTTCGTGGTGGACGGCGGCATGACCAAGAAGATGATTTATACCTGAAGGGTGTGTTGAAGTTTTTTCGACTTTTTGAAAAAAACTTCAACACTGGTATTGACTTAGGTTCGATACCTGCGTAAATTTCACCACCTCAGCGAAGCACACGGGTGATTAGCTCAGCCGGGAGAGCATCTGCCTTACAAGCAGAGGGTCGGCGGTTCGATCCCGTCATCACCCACCACTTCCTGAGATGTTCCTGGCCCGACGCACTCGCAAGAGCGTGTTACCAGAGAGGAACAGGACGCAAGTCCACTATGCGCAGCGGTAGTTCAGTCGGTTAGAATACCGGCCTGTCACGCCGGGGGTCGCGGGTTCGAGTCCCGTCCGCTGCGCCATATCCGCCTCGAGGCCCTTGAACTCCTCGAAGCAACAAAGAAAGCGACCTTCGGGTCGCTTTTTTTGTGGCTGCGCAAAAGCTTTGCCGGCAAGGCCGGCTCCTACAGGACCACATCGCCCGTGTAGGAGCTGGCTTTGCGCGAAGCGGTCAGTCGGTGTAGGCGTGATTCAGAAGGTCCACTTGGCGTTGACCACTGCGTTGCGGGGTTCGCCGTAGGAGCCCGACGCAAAGGTACCCATGCCGTCGTAATATTTCTGATCGAACAGGTTGTTCACATTCAGGCCGACAGTCAGGTGCTCATCCACGTTGTAGTTGGCCAACAGGCCAACCACGGCAAACGGGTCCTGTGTCGCCTTGTAGGTTGGACCGGTGTACTGGGGGATCTGCCCCTCGGCGTACATCTTGCTCTGCCACGTCACGTTGCCACCTATGGTCAGACGCTCCAGGTTGCCCTGCAGCCGGTACGTCGTACCGAGCTTGAAGAGGTTGGAAGGCTGGTTGGTCTGGACGCGCTTGCCATCCTTGTCGTGCGACTCACGATAGGTGTAGCCACCGAACAGGTTCCAACCCGTGGTCAACTCGCCTGAAATTTCGGTCTCGACACCGCGGGTACTGGTACCGCTGACAGCTCTGTAAGCCGCTTTGCTGGCGTTTGGATTGGCCACTTCCTGAGGGCTGTTCTTCTGCTCCACATCGAACAACGCGATGCTGGTGTTCAACGCACCGTCGAGGAATTCACCCTTCAGGCCAATCTCGTAGTTGTCGCCCTGCAACGGCTCGAGGGACTTGTTGTCGACGGTCTTGTAGAACGTCTGAGGAAGGAAGATGTTGGTATAGCTGGCATACGCCGAGTAGGTGTCGTTCAGGTCATAGACAATCCCTGCATAGGGGGTGACAACCCCGGTCTTGCGGGTCTTGTCGGTGGCCTTGGTGTTATTCGAAACGCTGGTGACCCGATCTTCCTGGTCCCACCAGCTGACGCGGGTGCCCAGTATCACGGTCAACGGATCGATCGGTTTCAGGCGTAGTGCGGTGTAGACCCCGGTTTGCTGCAGGGTGGTAACGGTTCCGCCATTTTCCACGAACTTCGGCCGAGCGAACTGGCGACCATCCCAGGTGAAGATATTGTCTACCGGTGCAAAGTCCCCCTCTGCACCGGTGCTGGTGTAGTCAGGGAAGTTCAGGTGCGTGCGCGAGGTGCTGGCACCCACCACCAGCTCGTGTTGACGCCCACCCAGGGTGAATGGGCCAGACGCATAGGTATCCAGGGTGTCCTGCGTCTGGTAGCTGTCCAGGCGGCTGATGTAGGCATTCGCGCCAACGCCTGTCATGGGGTCGGGCGCGCCATTGCTGGCCGAAGCGCCTTCCCCTTTGCGATAGCTGTATTGGTGGCTGTAAGCGGTTTTCCAGCTCCAGTCGTTACCCAGCGCGTGCTCCAGCAGGGTGCTGAAGGTATAGCTGGTGTTGTCCTGGAATGCCCAGCGGTTGGCAGGGTTGAACGAGCGGGAGAAATCAGTCTGCTTGCCGGTGCTGTAGAACAACGGGATATGGCCGTAGGTGGTGCCATCGGAGTCGTTGTTCTGGTAGTCGAGGCTGGTGCGTAACGTCGTGTCCTCGTTCAAGTCGATGTCCAACGCAGCGTAAACCACGCGTTTTTCCTGCTTGTACCAGTCAATGAACGAGTTCTGCTTCTGGTAGGCCGCCACAAAGCGACCGCGCACGTTGCCGGTTTGGGTCAGCGGGCCGGAGACGTCGACTTCGGAGCGGTACTTGTCCCACGTACCTGCCTCGCCGGACACGTAACCCTGGAAGTCCCGGGTGGGGCGCTTGCGCACCAGGTTGATGGTGGCCGACGGCGTACCCGCGCCACTCATCAGGCCGGTGGCTCCGCGCAGTACCTCCACGCGGTCATAGATGGCCATGTCCGAGAGTGCGTGGGTGTACTGCTGGGATTCGTTGGCCACCTGCGACGGAACACCGTCGTACTGGAAGTTCTGAATCGTGAAGCCACGCGAGTAAAACGTGTAACGCTCACTGTCGCGGTGGTTGATGCTGATACCTGGGGTAAAAGCCAGTACCTGGCTGATGGTGGACAGCTGCTGGTCATCCATCAATTGACGGGTGATCACACTCACCGACTGCGGCGTCTCGCGCAGTGACAACGCCAGCTTGGTTGCGGTGCTGGTTGCACCGGTGGTGTAGGCCCCGGTGTTTTCGGTGGTCAGGCCCAGTTGTTGGCCTGTGATGCTGGTGGCCCCCAACTCGATGCCTGCCCCCTCCACCCGTGGATACAGGGTGTATGAGCCGTCGCCTGTTGCGCTGGCGTTCAGGCCGCTACCGCGCAGCAGCTGGCGCAGTCCTTCATTGATACTGGCGTTGGTGTTGAGGCCGGCAGAACCTTTGCCTTCTACCAAGGCTGGGTCGATAGGCAGGGTGATTTGCGCCTGGCGAGCAAATTCGGCCAGCGCGGCGCTCAAGGAACCTGCGGGAACAGCGTAATGGCGCACCTGTTGCTGACCGGCAGGCGCTGCGAGCAGGGATGGGCTGGCCAGGCCTGAGCCCGCGACCAGTATGCCCAAGGCCGCCCTGCGTGCAGTCTGGCTCAAGGCGTGGAAAGGTTGGGCGTACCGTTGTGTTTGCCGCATCGAGTGTTCCCCGTGGAGTGAGTGTTGGCTGTATTTACGAGGGGGACGCACGAGTACTGAAAAAGACGACAACGATTCCTGTTTGAGGGGGCGGTTTACAGGTCCCGGGCGACGATGGTCACCCAGTAGCGGCTGCGCATACGGATTTGCACCGGCAGGGTGCGGGCCAGGGCGGCCAGCGCGTGGTCGGTGTGATTCAACTGGAAAATGCCGGAAATACGCCAATCGGCCACTGCCCGATCGCAGTGCAGCAGGCCCGGGCGATAGCGCCCCAGTTCGAGGGCGAAGTCGGCCAGGCGCATCTTTTGCGCATGCAATACGCCTTGTGTCCAATCGCTGGTGCTTCGTTGCAGGGCGACGACGGGGGCAGTGAGGGCACGGCTGAAGTCGGTTTGCTGGCCTGCCTCCAGGCGCAGGGAAGCCTTGGCTTGGGCGGGATAGACCTGCACCGCGCCCTCCAGCACGGCGATGCGGGTTTTGCCGTCCAGTTGGCGTACGTTGAAACGTGTGCCAATCGGGCGCAACAGGCCTTCGGCGGTTTCCACCAGCAGTGGGCGGTGCAGCGGGTCGGCGGCGGTGCTGATGAGGGTTTCCCCCGCATACAAGCGCAGCAGACGCTGTTGCGTGTCGAAGCGTATGTCCATCGCACTGGCGGTGTTGAGCATCACCTGGGTGCCGTCCGGCAGGACGAATTCGCGACGTTCGCCCGTCAGGGTGCGCTGGTCTGCGCTCCATTGACGCCACGCAAGTTCCCGGTAGGCGAGGGTGCCCAGCGGCGCGGCGATGATCAGGGTGGTCAGCAGTTTGAGTGTATGGCGCCGATCAAGGCTTTCCGGCCGGCCAAGTGCTGGCATGCCCACCTCGGCGGGAACAGTGTCCAGGCGCGCGTGGAACAGTTCGGCCAGTTGCCAGGCGCGCTCGTGGTCGGGGTGGCTGGCACGCCAGTGTTGGCAGGCTGTTCGATCACTCTGGCTGGGGTTGCCCTGCAGTCTGACGAACCACCGTGCGGCTTGGCGGGCAATGCGGCGGTCAATGGGCTGCGTGCTCACGATGGTCTGGTGGCCAGCATGATGCACTCCTCGTAGGCACGTGCCAGATGGCGTTGCACCGAGCGCACCTGGATACCCAGGTGGTTGGCAATTTCTGCCTGGGTATACCCTTGCAGTTGTGCCATGAGAAAGGCCTGGCGCGATCTGGCGGGCAGGCAGCAGAGTACCTGGTCGACCTCATGCAAGGCTTCGAGGATCAGTGCCTGGCTCTCCAGCGACGGAACGTTCTGCTCTGGCAGATGGGCCAATGTGTCCAGCCAGGCCTGCTCCAGCGAGCGACGACGGTACAGGCTTATCAGCAGGCGATTGGCGACTGTGGCCAAGTAGGCACGCGGGCTGTCGATGGCCTGCGGCTTGGCACACAGCAGGCGGATGAAGGTATCGTGCGTCAGGTCGGCGGCATCGGCGCTGTTGCCCAGGCGCTGGCGCAACCAGCCCACCAACCAGCCGCGGTGGTCGCGATAGAGTTCACCGATATTCGGGTAGGGGCTGGTGGGCAGGGGCATGGGGTTTCTGGTCAGCCAAATAGATGCAAGTGAGAATTCATCTCATTCTAGCGGTGACCCAGCCTTTCCTGCAAGGCTGGGCTGGTCGTCGACTACCCGTTGATACCGTTTGCCGGCGCCGTCGATGCAGCGCGGGTCAAAACCCGACGCTGTAACTCACGATCACCCGATTCTCATCGGCTCCCTCGGCATAGTTCGAGCGTGCCGTGGCATTGCGCCAACGCAGCGAGAGGTTCTTCAGCGGCCCGCCCTGCACCACATACGCAATGTCGGTGGTGCGTTCCCACTCCCGGCCTTCGCTGCCCCTGGCGCGCGCCTGGGCCGCCTTGCGCCCGCTCACGCGCTGCAGGTCGACGTTATCGCCCGTCACATAGCGAAAGGTGAAAGTCAGCCCCGGTACGCCCAATGCCGCAAAATCGTAGTCGTACCGCCCATGCCAGGCACGCTCGTCTTTCTGCGCAAAGGCATACACCTGTTGTTCGCTGAACAGGTAGGTGTCGGTGCCGCCCAGATAGGCGTAGGCGCTATTCCCGGCAATGCGCTGATACCCCCCGCTGAGCCGATGTGCGCCCAACTGGTAGCCCAGGTTGCTGCTGATCACGCGGTTATCCACAACGCCGATGCGCTCGGCCCCGGTCTGCTTCGCGCTGAACAGGCGCAGTTCGCCCAGCAGGGTTCCGGGCCCTGACGGCTGGCGCAACTGTGCGCCGAGAAACCCGCGCCGGTAGAAGTCCTGCAGTTCGCTGGCATGCGCACTCAGGGTCAGCGCCTTGAACGGCTGCACGTCGATGCCGCCATAGGTGTAGCTGTCGCTGGTCAGTGCACCCGACCAGGCGCCCATCTGCGCCATGGTGGTCAGGCCCTCGCTGTCGGTGGAGTCGCGCTGCTTGACCCTGTCGACCCGGCCCAGGTGCAGCGTTACCTTGTCCAGGTCCCGCGAGATCAACTGGCCGCCATTGAAGTACTGCGCGAACAGGCGGCTGCTGTTCGACGCGATCAGCGGCAGTACCGGGCTCAGCCCGCCGTAGCGCAGCTCGGTGTCGCCCAGCTTCAGCTTGGCGGTGGCCAGCAGCTTGGCGTAGTCGTCTGCGGCGCGCCCATCGGCGCCACGTGGCAGCAGGCCGGTGCCGCCGCGTTCGGGGCCCGCGTCGAGCTTGACCCCGAGCATGCCCACGGCGTCCACGCCAAACCCGAGCGGCCCTGGGTGTAGCCCGATTGCAGATTCAACTGCAGGCCCTGGGCCCATTCCTCACGTTTGGATTGGCTGGGAAAACCATCGCGAAAATCGCGACTGAAGTAGAAATTCCTCAGCTCCAGCTTGCCGCTGAACGCCGTGAAGCCGTCGGCAAAAACGTCGGGTGCGCACAGGCCGATGCCCAGCGCCAGGCCCATGCGGGCCGGTCGTTTGATCATGGTCTTGTTCCTGGCGAAGGGCTTAGTGGCTGCGCGGCGGGTTTTTCACGAACACGGCAATCAGCACCACACTGAGCAAGATCAGCGGGGCGATCGACAGCATGCCCATGTAGCTGATGCCGGTGAGGTCGTTGATAAAGCCGACCATGGCCGGTGCGACGATGCCACTGAGTTGGCCCAGCGAGTTGATCGCCGCTGTGCCGGTGGCGATGGCCAGGCCCGAGAACGTCGACTGCGGCAGCGTCCAGAACAACGGGATGGCGATAAAGGTGCCGGCCGTGGCCAGCACCAGCGCGCCCATCATCGCCACCGAGTTGTCAGCGTAGAAGCACGCCAGCAGGTAGCCGAGCGCCGAGGCGATCATGCAGCCGAGCAGGTAGCTTTTACGGTCGCCGCTGCGGTCCGAAAGGCGCGTCACCACGATCATGCCCACGCAGGCAATGATGTAGGGCGAGGAGGTCAGCAGGCCGATCAGCGTCGAGCCGCTCACGCCCGACTTCTCGATCAGGTGTGGCATCCAGAAGTTGAGCCCGTAGCTGGCCGACTTGATCACGAAATAGATCATCGCGAACACCGCCACTTCGCGGGTCAGCAGCACTTTCCAGAGTGAGCCGTGCTTGCTGTCCCCCGGCCTGCGGTCACTGTCCAGGTTGCGTTGCAGCGTGCGTTTTTCGTCGTCGCTCAGCCAGCGCGCCGAGGCGATGTCGTTGTCCAGCTTCCACAGCACCAGCACGCCCAGCACGATGCACGGCAGCCCCGACAGCAGGAACAGCCAGTGCCAGCCGGCCAGCCCCATCACCCCGTGCATGCCCTGCAGGATCAGCCCCGCCGCCGGTGCGCCAATCGCGCCGGCCAGCGGCACGGCCAGGAACCACAACCCGTTGACCCGCGCCAGGTACTTCCTGGGGAACCAGCACGCCAGGTAGAACAGAATGGCCGGGCCGAAACCGGCTTCCATCACGCCGATCAGAAAGCGCAGGAAGTACAGCGTGTACTGGGTGTAGGCGAACACCAGGGCGGCGGTGGCCAGCCCCCACGACACCATGATCCGACAGATCCACGCCGGCGCGCCGTACTTCTTCAGGCCCCAACTGCTGGGCACCTCGAACAGCACGTAGCCGATGAAGAACATGCTCGCGGCCAGGCCGTAGGCGGCATCGCTCAGGCCCAGCTCGGCCTGCATCTGGGTCTTGGCGAAGCTGATGTTGATACGGTCGAAATAGGAGAACAGGAAGCAGATGATCGCCAGCGGCATGATGCGCCAGGCGACGCGGCGGTACAGCAGCAGTTCATCGAGTTGCGCAGGGGCACTGGCAACCCGGGTGGCACCAAGGGTCGAACTCATGTCGTACATCTCCATTCTTATAGTTGTCGGAGAAGCGGTGGGGCACGCAGCTGGCGCTGATCAGCCGATGCGCACCAGGGTCTGTTTGTGGCGCTGGGCGTGCTCGATGTAATGGCGGGCGTTGTCGCGCAACGCCGCGATGGCCTTGGCGTCGAGTTCGCGCACCAGCTTGGCCGGGGCGCCGAGGATCAGCGAATTGTCGGGGAACACCTTGCCTTCGGTGACCACCGCACCGGCGCCGACCAGGCAGTTGCGCCCGATCACCGCGCCGTTGAGGATCACCGCCTGGATGCCGATCAGGCTACCGTCGCCAACGCTGCAACCGTGCAGCATGGCCTGGTGGCCGATGGTCACCTCCACACCCACGTGCAGCGGGAAACCGGGGTCGGTGTGCAGCACGGCGCCTTCCTGCACATTGCTGCCGGCGCCGATCACGATTGCTTCGTTGTCGGCGCGCAGCACCGCCTGGGGCCACACGCTGCAGCCCGGGCCGAGGTCTGCCTGGCCGATGACAGTGGCGTCCTCGGCGATGTACACGCTGTCGTGCAGCTGTGGCCTGAGGCCGTCGAATGCGTAGATTGCCATGCGGTAGTCCTTGTCAGTGGTCGGTGCGCAACACGCCGGCGGCAGCCAGCGCGTCGATCTGGGCCTGGCTGTAGCCCAGGCCCTGCATTACCTCGCGGGTGTTCTCGCCGATGCGCGCGATGGCCCGCCGCGGGCCCAGGCGCTGGCCGTCGAGGGAGAAGGGCAGCAGCGGCATCGCGGTGTGGCTGCCATCTTCAAGTTGCAGTTGGGTAAGCCCGCCGCTGTGCAGCAGGTGCGGGTCGTCGAACAGTTCTTCGGGCTTGCAGATCGGCGCGAACGGGATGCCGTGAGCCTCCAGTTGCGGCGCCAGCGCTTGCGCGTCCAGTGTGGCGAAGACCTCGCCCAGGTGCGCCAGCAGGCGCGGGCGTTGCAGCACGCGGTCGTTGTTGCTGGCCAGGCTCGGGTCGGCCAGCAGGTCGTGCTGGCCGAGCAGGTTGCACAGGGTGTTCCACTGGCTGTCACCGGTGGCGGCAACGAACATCTGCTCGCCGCCGGCAAAGCTGAACACATCGTAGATGGCCCAGGCACTGATGCGGTTGGGCATGGGCGCGGCAGCTTCGCCGGTGACCACGTACTGCTGCATGTGCTGGGCGGCCAGCAGCACGCAGTTCTCGTACAGCGCGCTCTGCACTTCACGCCCGCAGCCGCTGCGCTGGCGCTCGGTGAGGGCGGCGAGCACGCCGATGGCGCCGAACATGCCGCCCATGATGTCGTTGACCGAACTGCCGGCGCGCAGCGGGCGCCCCACCGGGCCGGTCATATAGGCCAGGCCGGCCATCATCTGCACCACCTCGTCCAGCGCCAGGCGCTGGTCATAGGGGCCGGCGAGGAAGCCCTTGTGGGTGGCGTAGATCAGCCGCGGGTTGCGCTGGCGCAGGGCGGCGTAGCCAAAGCCCAGGCTGTCCATGCGCCCCGGCTTGAAGTTCTCGATGAACACGTCGGCACGGTCGAGCAGCTTGAGCACCGCCTCGCGGCCGGCCTCGCTCTCGACGTCCACCGCCATGCTCTGCTTGTTGCGGTTGAAGGTGCGAAAGAACCCGGCGCCGGCGCCGAGCAGGCGGCGGGTACCATCACCCTTGATCGGCTCGATCTTGATCACTTCGGCGCCCAGGTCGCCGAGGATCATGCCGCAGGTGGGGCCCATGACCATATGGGACATTTCGACGACACGAATGCCGTCCAGGGGAAGCTTGGACATCGGTTGTACTCCGCTGCGAAGGTGATTCAGGCCGTTGGGACGCGTGTCGGCAAGCCCGCGCGGGCGATATAGCCGTACAGGGTTTCACCCGGCAGGCCGGTTTCCAGCACCGCGCGCGAGGCGATCAGTGCCGGCAGGTCGATGCCGGTGGCAAAGCCCGAGCCGTGCAGCATGAACACCAGGTCTTCGGTGACGGTATTGCCCGAGGCGCCCGGCGCGAACGGGCAGCCGCCCAGGCCGGCGAGCGAGGCGTCGAGTTCGCGGATGCCGTGCTGCACGGCCACCAGGCTGTTGGCCAGGGCCAGGCCGCGGGTGTCGTGAAAATGCGCGGCGTGCAGCTTGTCGCCGGCAATCAGGCGTACCGCATCAAGGGTTGCAGCGACCTGGCCGGGGGTGGCGTAGCCGGTGGT
Source organism: Pseudomonas brassicae (assembly GCF_010671725.1). Lineage (GTDB taxonomy): Bacteria > Pseudomonadota > Gammaproteobacteria > Pseudomonadales > Pseudomonadaceae > Aquipseudomonas > Aquipseudomonas brassicae. Next base: position 14,000 of record NZ_JAAHBU010000431.1, read on the forward strand.
GTCGCCGAGCGAGACCTGATCACAGCCGGCCTCGAGCACCAGGCGGGTCAGCGCGCACAGGTCACTCAAGGGCACTTCACCCTGGCGGGTGCAGCCGAAGGCGGTGGACATGCCCGCGACCATGATCACCTCGGGGCGCCCGGCACCGCTGCGCAGGTCACACATGCGTGCAAATTCCTCGACCATCTGCTGCGGGCTGCGGCGCACGTTGGCCAGGCTGTGGGCCGCGCTGACCGAGATCGGCGCGATGATGCGCTGGGCGCCGCTGGCCAGGGCATTTTCCGCACCGCGCAGGTTGGGCGCCAGCACGCTCACCTGCAGGTCGGGGTAGCTCAGGGCGTGGGCGACCACGGCGTCGGCGTCGGCCATTTGCGGCAGCAGGCGGGCGGGTACGAAGGAGGCGACTTCCATATGGCGGATGCCGGCGGCGTAGGCGGCGTCGATCCAGCGCAACTTGTCGGCGGTCGGCATGCTGCGCTGCAGGCTCTGCAGGCCGTCGCGCAGGCCCACTTCGTTGATCGTTATTGTTGTCATGGTGGTCTCGTTCAGGCTTGGGGCTGAGGCAAGACTAGGAGGGTAGAGCGGGGCGGAAAAGACGTTTTTGGCGGGCTTATCCATCGTGGTTGGCGATGGATGCAGGTGGCACCTTCGCTGGCAAGCCAGCTCCCACAGGGTCTGCGGTGAACCTTGTGGGAGCTGGCTTGTCAGCGAAGAGGCCTGCAGCTACACCACCGGTGCCCGCGCCAGCAGATGATTGAGCAGCCGCCGCGCCGCGAGCGACAGGCTCTCGACATCGCGCACGCAGATGACAAATTCCCCCAGCGCCCAGGCATCCAGCAGCGGGATCACCCGCAGGTCGAACAGCCGGGCATAGCGGCTGACCGCCTCCATCGGCAGGATGGTCTGCCCCAACCCGGCTTTCACCAGGCTGTAGGCGCCATCGAAGGTCGACACATACGCGCGAAAGCGCAGTTCGCGACCGGCTTCGGCCGCCGCATGGTTCATGAAGCTGTTGAGCGTGGCAAAGGCCGAAAGGCCGATGTGGTCATGCGCCAGGGTTTCGCTGAAACGTACGCTCTGGCGCCCGGCCAGCGGGTGCGCGGCATTCACCACCAGCGCCAGGTGGTCGCGGCGGTAGGGCAGAAACGCCAGGTTGCCAATGGCCATCGACTTGCGGCACACACCCAGGTCGGCCTGACCCTCCAGCACGCCGCGCACCACATCTGGGCTGAAGCGTTCTTCGATATCGACCTGGATGTGCTCGTTGGCCAGCATGAAGTCCGACAGCTCCTCGGGCAAAAACTCCATGATCGAGGAAATGTTGGCGAGGATCTTCACCTGCCCGCGCCCGCCTTCGGCATATTCACTCAACTCGCCCTGCAAGCGTTCCATGCTGCGCATCAGTTGCCGCGCATGGCGCAGCAAGGCCTGGCCGGCCGGCGTCGGCACGGCGCCGCGCTTGCTGCGCGACAGCAACGGCACGCCCACGTCCGCCTCGATATCGGCCATGCGCTTGCTCACCGCCGACGGTGCGATGAACTCGCGCTCGCTGGCGCGGGCGATGCTGCCTGCTTCGCACACGGCGATGAACAGGCGCAGCGAGGTGGGGTCGATCTGCCACATGCCAGCTTCACTCACTCAAGGCTCGGTAGGCCTGCATGGTGCCAGACTGCGCGGCATTGCATCAGACCCTGAAGCGCGAAAGCAGCGCCTGCAATTCGCTGCCCAGGCGCGCCAGCTCGCTTGCCGAGGTGGCGGTCTGCGTCGAGGCGCTCGACGACTGCTCGGTGACGTCGCGCACGTTCAGTACGCTGCGGTTGATGCCTTCGGCCACCGCGCTCTGCTGTTCGGCCGCGGTGGCGATCTGCAGGTTCATCGCCTGTATGCTGCTGACCGTGTCGGTGATCGCCTGCAGTTCGAGGTTGGTTTCATTGGCCAGCCCCACCGTGGTGGCAACCATGTCATGGCTGGCGTGCATGCGCTCGGCGGCCTGCAGTGCACCGTGTTGCAGCGAGGCGATCAGGGTCTCGATCTCGGCGGTGGATTGCTGCGTGCGCTGGGCCAGGCCGCGTACCTCGTCGGCCACCACGGCAAACCCGCGTCCGGCTTCACCGGCCCGCGCCGCCTCGATGGCCGCGTTCAGCGCCAGCAGGTTGGTCTGCTCGGCGATGGCATTGATCACGGTCATCACGCTGCCGATACGCTCGCTCTCGTGGGCCAGCTGGCCCACCGCTTCGGCCGAGCAGCCGATGTCGTCGGCCAGTTGGCCGATCTGTTGCAGTGTGCGCTGCACCACCCGATTGCCTTCCCTGGCCTGGCTGTTGGCCTGGTCGGTGGCCGCGCTGGCGGCTTCGGCATTGCGTGCCACGTCCTGCACGGTGGCGACCATCTCGCTCATGGCGGTGGCCACCTGGTCGGTCTCGATCTTCTGGCTGTTGACCCCGGCACTGGTCTGCTCGGTGACCGCCGAGAGCGCTTCGGCCGCCGCCGACAGCTGGCGGGTCACGCTGCCGACCTGGGCCAGCACACTGCGCAGGTTTTCGCCGCCCTTGGACAAGGCCTGCAGCAGGTGGCCGAACTCGTCCTGGCGCGTCGGGCTGGTGTTGTCGGTGAGGTCGCCCGCGCCGATGCGTTGCGCAATCTGCACCGCCTGTTGCAGCGGCAGGGTGATCTGGCGGGTGATCACCCAGCCGATCAGCGCACCCAGTATGGCCGCCAGCAGCAGCAAAGCGAGCATCAACGCGCGGTTGCGCGCGGATTCCTCGGCACTCAGCTGGTTCTGGCGGGCGATCAGGTTGTTGGTCGCCTCCAGGCTGCTTTCGATGTCCTTGATCAGTACCGTGCGGTACTGCGCTTGCTGGGCGACATTCGTGGCGAAACGCTCGGCCAGTTGCAGGTACTGGGTAAACTCGCCAGCCAGCGCGCTCAATGCGGCCTGGCGGCCGCTCGACAGCCGGGCGCCCAGTTGCTGCAGGCTGGTGCTGGCACGTGCCTGGGCATCGCGCACCTTGCCCAGCCGGTTGGCGCTACCCTCACGCATCATCGCCAGGTTGTTCTGGCGCAGGTCGCTCAGCGCATTGTTGAGCTGGCCGAGCGCGGGCTGCACGCCACTGCCTTCATCACGCAGCAGCGCCTCGGTCAGTTCGCGCACGCCCTCCTGCAGGGCTTCGCCCAGGCGGTCGGCGTCGGCCTGCAGGCGCCCGATGTCCTGTTGGGTCAGCTGCAGTTGCTGGAACTGCTCCATGTAGTCCTTCATGTGCTCGACCACGGTCTCCAGATGCTGCAGCGAGGGCGGGTCCTGGATGCGCTGGCGGTTCTGCTCGATCAGTGGCACCAGCGCAGCGTAGGACGCTTGCAGCTGGGTGACGTAGACCTGCTCGCCATGGTGTTCGAATGACAGGCGGGCGGCGCGGATATCGTTGGTGTGGTCAAGCAGGTGATTGACCGACACCAGGCGATCGGCGCGGCTCGTCAGGGTGTTCAGGCCGTTGATGCCGACGACGGCCAGGAGTGCCATCACCAGCACAATGCTGGCGAAACCGAGGGCCAGCTTCACCCTCACCGATATGTCTTTCACCTTGTGTGCTCCCCGGGTCGATGGCGTGTGGCCGGGTTAGTGGCCTATTGCTATTTTTCGTCATGAATTGGGCAGTATCGGTCGGGTTATCACGCCAGGAGTAGGTAGCTACTTCCTTAAACCTTGTGGGAAAGGGGAGTTGTTGCTGAGAGAAAAAATACGCGACCAGTGGTCAAGCAGCCCTGCAAGCTCCCGTGCATGGGCATGCCAGGTGAAATTTTGTGTAGGAACTGGCTGCTATGGTTTCAGTCCTTTGCGTATGTGATGCACAATAGGCGCCGACCGTTTTCCTCAGGATTTGCAATGTCAAAGTCAACCGTCTTCAGTGCGCTCGGGCTGGCCCTTGTGCTGGCGGGTGTTGCCGGCTGTTCCTCGAAAAAGGCCGCGATCTACGAACACGAGAATTTCGACGACTCGGGCACCTTCTCGCGCAGCTTTGCGGTCAGCGAGGCGGGCACGTGCGAGGCCGCACGGCGCGCCTTGCTCAGCCAGGGCTACATCATCACCACCAGTGAGCGCGGCCAGGTCAACGGCAACAAGAGCTTCCAGCAGACCGGTGATTCGCACCTGCAGATCAGCTTCAATGTGGTATGCGCCGACGACAGCGGTTCGGGCCAGCGCTCGACCATGTTCGCCAATGCCTTGCAGGACCGCTATGCCCTGAAAAAGTCCAATACCTCGGCCAGCCTTGGCGTGGGCGTGTTGGGGTCGGTGTCGATGCCGATCGGCTCGTCGGACGATTCGATGGTCAAGGTCGCCAGCGAAACCGTGACCTCGCCCAAGTTCTACGAACGCTACTTCGCGCTGGTCGAGAGCTTCCTGCCTAAGCCGAGCCAAAAGACCAAGGCTGAGCACAAGGTCGAAGCGCCCACGCCTGCCGTGGACCTGGGCGTGCCCGAGCCCGCGCCCGCGCCTGCTGCGTTGAGTGCGCCGGCCCCGGCCGATGGGGTTGCACCTGCGCCGGTGCCGGTTGCCGAAACGGTGGCGGCACCGCTGGTCGATGACAGCAAGAGCTCGCAACCG
>NZ_JAAHBU010000432.1 GCF_010671725.1 Pseudomonas brassicae
CAGCTCCCACAAGGACAGCGATGATCCCTGTGGGAGCTGGCTTGCCAGCGAAGGGCGCGCCACTGATCGCCTGTCATACCCGGCAACCACTCCCCGCAACACACCCAGCACATTCACCTGCTAGGCTTGCCCAGAGCTAACCTGTCAGATGGCCACTATTCATGCCGCCACACCTGCTGCTGTTCTGCGCCTTGCTGTTGGCTGCCGGCCAATCCTGGGCCATGACCATCTACAAGAACACCGACGCCTCGGGCGTGGTGTCGTACTCCGACCGTCCCAGCCCTGGCGCGCGGGCGCTGGTGTTTCGTGATCGCATGGTCGAGCAGTTGGGCCAGCAGGTTCAGCTTCAGGTCAGCCAATACCCCAACGGCGTGCGCTTCAGTGCCCGCAACCAGCTGTTTGCGCCAGTCGAGGTGGAACTGCGCCTGGAGCGCCTGGGCAACGTGCACGACCTTGCGCCGCGTATCGTGCGCCGGGTGGTGCCCGCACGCTCCACGCTGCTGCTCACCTCGCTCAATGCGCGTCAGGTCGGCAAGCCGGTGGGTTATCGCGAACAGTTCAACTACGCCCTGGGCAACCCGCAGCAACGCAGCCTGGCCTACCGCTACCCGTTCCCCTGGCGCGGCGGGCCGTTCCGCCTGACCCAAGGCCCGAACGGCAAGTACAGCCACTTCGGCCCCAAGGGCCGCTACGCGATGGACATCGCCATGCCCGAAGGCACGCCGATCATCGCGCGCGCGCCGGGGTGGTGATCAAGACCGAGAATCAGCAGAGCGGGCGCGGGACCAACCCGGCCGGCAACTTCGTGAGGATCCTGCATGCCGACGGCACCATGGGCGTGTACCTGCACCTGATGCGCGGGTCGGTGGTGGTCAGCGAGGGGCAGCGGGTGGCCTATGGCACGCCGCTGGCCAAGTCCGGCAATACCGGCAACAGCAGCGGGCCGCACCTGCATTTCGTGGTGCAGCGCAACGTGGGGCTGGCACTGGAGTCGATTCCGTACCAGTTCAACCAGCCCATCGGCGGGCTGCCGAGCTTTACCGCCGGCAACCCGTGAGGCGGCTCAATCGAGCTTGAGCACCTTGGCCAGCACGATCTTGGGCCCTTTCATCTTCTTGATGATGATGCGCAGGCCGTCGACTTCCAGCACTTCTTCCTCTTCCGGCACGCGCTTGAGCGTCTCGTAGACCAGCCCGGCGAGGGTTTCGGCCTCGATATGGTCCAGGTCCACGCCGAGCAGGCGCTCGACCTTGAACAGCGGGGTATCACCGCGCACCAGCAGCTTGCCAGGCTGGTAGGCGAGGATGCCACGCTCGGTCTTGCGGTGTTCGTCCTGGATGTCGCCCACCAGCACTTCGAGCACGTCTTCCATGGTCAGGTAGCCGATCACCTTGCCGTCAGCCTCTTCGACCAGGGCAAAGTGCGCGCCGCCCTTGCGGAACTGCTCCAGCAGCTGCGACAGCGGCATGTGCCGCGACACCCGCTCCAGCGGGCGAGTCAGCTCGGCCAGGTTGAACGACTCGGGCAGGTGGTCGAGTGCGGCCAGTTCCAGCAGCAGGTCCTTGATGTGCAGCAGGCCGACGAACTCGCCGCTTTCGGCGTCGAGCACCGGGTAGCGGCTGAACTTGTGCCGGCGGAACATCGCGAGGATTTCCTTGAGCGGCGCATTGGCGTCGAGGCTCACCATGTCTTCGCGCGAGTTGGCCCAGTCGACCACTTCCAGTTCGCCCATCTCCACCGCCGAGGCCAATACGCGCATGCCCTGGTCGCTGGGGTCCTGGCCACGGCTGGAGTGCAGGATCAGCTTGAGCTCTTCGCGGCTGTAGTGGTGCTCGTGGTGCGGGCCGGGCTCGCCCTGGCCGGCAATGCGCAGGATGGTGTTGGCGCTGGCGTTGAGCAGGTAGATGGCCGGGTACATCATCCAGTAGAACAGGTACAGCGGCACCGCCGTCCACAGCGACAGCAGCTCGGGCTTGCGGATCGCCCAGGACTTGGGCGCCAGCTCGCCGACCACGATGTGCAGGTAGGAAATCACGAAGAAGGCGCTGAAGAACGACACACCCTTGATGACTTCGGGCGATTGCACGCCCACGGCCGCCAGCAGCGGTTCGAGCAGGTGCGCGAAGGCCGGCTCGCCGACCCAGCCCAGGCCCAGCGATGCCAGCGTGATGCCCAGCTGGCAGGCCGACAGGTAGGCGTCGAGCTGGCTGTGCACGGTGCGCAGGATATGCCCGCGCCAGCCGTTCTTCTCGGCAATCGATTCGACCCGGGTCGAGCGCAGCTTGACCATGGCGAACTCGGCCGCAACGAAGAAACCGTTGAGCAGAACCAGCAGCAGAGCAAAAAGAATCATGCCGAAATCGGCGAACAGTGACGCGAGGGTGATACCAGGGGAAGGGTCCATGATGGGGTTTTACGGGGTCCGTCTTCTGAGCAAAGGGAATGCAGCAATGCCAGCAGGTGCTGGCGCGAGTCAGCCAATGTAGCGGCTGACTGCGCAAATTTAAAGGGTGCGGCTCAGGAAACCGCGCGCGCGGCGATCTGCACCGGGGCGAAATGGCAGGTGAAGGTGCTGCCGTGGCCCGGCACGCTGCTGATTTCCAGGCGCGCGCGGTGGCGCAACAGCACGTGCTTGACGATCGCCAGGCCCAGGCCGGTACCACCGGTGGTGGAGTTGCGGCTGGAGTCGACGCGGTAGAAGCGTTCGGTCAGGCGGGGCAGATGCTTGGGGTCGATGCCGATGCCCGAGTCCTGCACGCTCAGGTGCGCGCCCTGTTCGTCGCCCCACCAGCGAATGCGGATCTGGCCTTCGTCCTGGGTGTATTTGACCGCATTGAACACCAGGTTGGAGAACGCGCTGCGCAGTTCGGCCTCGCTGCCCTTGAGGCGCACGTGGGGGTCGGCGTCCAGGCTGATGCGCTGGTTGCGCTGGCCGGAGAGCGCCTGGGCATCGCTCTTGATCGACTGCAACAGCGCCTCGATGCCCACCGGCTGGTTGTCGGAGGGGTAGTCGGTGGCTTCGAGCTTGGCCAGCAGCAGCAGGTCGTTGAGCAGGGTCTGCATGCGCACACCCTGCTGCTGCATCTGGGTCAGCGCGCGGACCCAGCGCGGGTTCACCTCTTCGACGTTGTCGAGCAGGGTTTCGAGGTAGCCGGCAATCACCGTCAACGGGGTGCGCAGCTCGTGGGACACGTTGGCGACGAAGTCCTTGCGCATCTGTTCGAGCTGGTGGATGCGGGTGACATCGCGCACCAGCATCAGGTGTTCGTTGTTGCCGTAGCGGGTGATGTGCAGTTGCACGCGCAGGCGGTCGCTGATGGGCGAGGGGATTTCCAGCGGCTCGAGGTAGTTGTCCTGCTCGAAGTACTCCTTGAAGCGCGGGTGACGCACCAGGTTGGTCACCGGCTGGCCGCTGTCCTGCGGGGTCTTGAGGCCCAGCAGGGTTTCGGCGGCGCGGTTCCACCATTCCAGGTTGCCGTCGCTGTCGAGCATGATCACCGCGTCCTTGAGCGCAGCAGTAGACTCCTGCACGCGGTCGATCACCGCCTGCAGGCGCCCGCGCACGCGCTGGTCGCGGCGTTGCAGGTGATAGATGCTGTCGAATACCTCGCCCCACAGGCCGTAGCCGTCGGGCGGTGCCTCGTCAGGCTTGTGCTGGCGCAGCCATTCGTGAAGGCGCAGCAGCTGCTTGAGGGTCCAGCCCAGGTAGGCCGCCAGGCCGATGGCCAGGCTCCAGCCGTAGTAGCCGCTGACCAGCCCGGCCAGCAGGCAGACGGTGGTCAGCAGCAGCATGTGGCGAATCAGGGTGCCATGCCAGTTCTGGTTCAATTAACGACGCGTCCTTTCAATTGCCTTGGCGATATGCGGCGGTTCAGCTCTTGGTCGAGAACCGGTAGCCCGTACCGCGCACGGTTTGTACCAGATTTTCGTAGGCTTCACCGAGCGCCTTGCGCAGGCGGCGGATATGCACGTCGACGGTGCGCTCCTCGACATACACATTGCCGCCCCACACCTGGTCGAGCAGTTGGCCACGGGTGTAGGCGCGCTCCTGGTGGGTCATGAAGAACTGCAGCAGGCGGTATTCGGTGGGGCCCATTTCGGCTGGCTTGCCATCGATGGTCACGCGGTGGCTGATCGGGTCGAGCAGCAGGCCACCGACTTCGATCGGCGCTTCGCCGTCGCTGGGGCCGGCGCGGCGCAGCACGGCCTTGAGCCGGGCCACCAGTTCGCGGGGCGAGAACGGCTTGGTGATGTAGTCGTCGGCGCCGACTTCCAGGCCCTGGATCTTGTTGTCTTCCTCACCCTTGGCGGTGAGCATGATGATCGGGATATCGCCGGTCAGCTCGTCGCGCTTGAGGCGCCGCGCCAGTTCGATGCCCGAGGTGCCCGGCAACATCCAGTCGAGCAGGATCAGGTCGGGTTTGCGGTCGACGATGATGGCGTGGGCCTGCTGCGAATTCTCCGCCTCCAGGCAGTCATAGCCGGCCATTTCCAATGCAACGGCGATCATCTCGCGAATCGGCGCTTCGTCGTCAACGATCAGAATGTTTCTGCCAACCATGCTCAAACCTCTTCCCATTCAGGTGTCTTGGCCCGCATTAGATAACGGAATTATTGCAGTCGTGTGACAGGTCGTGTGGGCGTGCGGCAACATCCGTGGGCTGAGCTAGGCTTTAGTTCCCACCCATCACCCAAAACGGTGAGTCCAATGACACGACATACGCTGAACTGGATGGCCCTTTTTACTGCCCTGGCGCTACCGGGGATGGCCCTGGCCGATCATGCCATGGAGAAGGGCGGCATGTTGGTGGATCATGCCGGCATGACGCTCTACACCTTTGACAAGGATGCCGGTGGCAAGTCCATGTGCAACGGCGAGTGCGCGAAGAACTGGCCGCCGTTGATGGCCAAGAGCGGCGAAAAAGCTGACGGCAAGTGGACGCAGATCACGCGTGATGACGGCTCGATGCAGTGGGCCTACGACGGCAAGCCGCTCTACACCTTCGTCAAGGACAAGCAAGGTGGCGACATGACCGGCGACGGCATGAAAGACGTGTGGCACGTCGCCAAGCCTTGACCCCCGTGAGGTTGCGCTGGCTGTCGCACGGCGGTCAGCGCAGGGCGTAGTCGAGCACCACGCCGATGAACACCAGCAGGCCGGCCCAGTGGTTGTGCAGGAAGGCCTTGAAGCAGGCGTCGCGCGCCAGGCTGCGAGTCGACCAGTACTCCCAGGCAAAACACAGCGCCGCACCCACCAGCCCGAGGTGGAACCAGCCGCCCAGTTCGAAGCGGTTGCCGGCCATCAGCAGGCAGCCCAGCGACAGCAACTGCAAGGTCAGGATGATGGTGCGGTCGGCCTCACCGAACAGGATCGCGGTCGATTTGACCCCGATCTTCAGGTCGTCGTCGCGGTCGACCATGGCGTAGTAGGTGTCGTAGCCCACGGTCCACAGCAGGTTGGCGATGTACAGCAGCCACGCGATGGCCGGCAGTTCGCCGGTGGCCGCGGTAAAGGCCATGGGAATGCCCCACGAGTACGCGGCGCCCAGCACCACCTGCGGATAATAGGTATAGCGCTTCATGAACGGGTAGCAGGCTGCCAGTGCTACCGCGCCGAACGACAGCCACACGGTCTGCGCATTGGTGCACAGCACCAGGGCAAAGCTCACGCCGACCAGAATCGCGAACAGCACCAGCGCCTCGCGGCCGCTGATCCTGCCGGCTGCCAGCGGGCGTTCGGCGGTGCGCTTGACGTGGCCGTCGACCTTGCGGTCGGCGAAATCGTTGATGGCGCAGCCGGCAGCGCGCATCAGCACCACGCCCAGCACAAAAATGAGCACGTTGGCCACGCTGGGCGAGCCCTTGGCGGCAATCCACACCGCCGACAGTGTGGGCCACAGCAACAGGTAGATGCCGATCGGCTTGTCCATGCGGCTGAGCTGGATGAAGTCCCAGGCCCTGGGGTGCAGGCGGTTCAGCGACTTGAGCAGGCTCAGGTACATCAGCGGTCCTCCAGGCGGGTATCGGTGGCTTGCCACAGGGCGGGCAGGAAGATCTCGGCCACCAGGATGCTCAGCTCGCCTTGGTCGAAGCGCGAGCGGCGTGCCCACAGGCCGTCATGGCGCTGCTCGGCCGGCAGCCAGGCGGCCGGGTAATGGCACACCTCGATGGCCTGGCGTGCGAAGCCGGGGCTGCAGAACAGCAGCTCGCCCAGCGAACGGCTGCCCAGCGCCTCCATGTCCAGGCCACCCTGCTGCAAGGCGCTGCGCGCCGCCACACTGCGCGCATAGACCCACGCCTGGCCGTGCCCGCGCAGGTACACCTCGCGCACCCAGCCTTCGCTGCCCCGGCACCAGGCCCAGGCGTGCGCACTCGTCGTCACGCAGCGGCTGCCAGCCTTCGTACACGGGTGTCACGCTGAAGTGATCGGCGGATAATCGGGTCAGGCGGCGGGTCAGCGAGCCCTGGTCGAACAACCAGTCGCGGGTTAGCGGTCGGCGCTGTCGGCCAGCGGCGAATGCTGCTCGAGCCATTTGAGGGCGGGCACTTGCGAGGTTTCGTACGGCACGGTCGGTATGCGGTTACAAGCCAGTGAGGCGCCGAGCTTAGCATGTTTGCAGGTTGCGACTTGCATCGTGCCACCAGCCTCAGTACAAAGCCCCCTGACGATCCATGCAGCGCCAAGACTGTAATGATCACGACCGATGTGCGTCTGGATGAGAGAGGGAGAGCGATCATGAAAAAGTGGCAGTGTGTGGTGTGCGGGCTGATCTACAACGAAGCCGACGGCTGGCCGGATGACGGCATTGCCCCGGGTACCCTGTGGCAGGATGTGCCCGAAGACTGGCTGTGCCCGGATTGCGGCGTGGGCAAGATGGATTTCGAGATGATCGAGATCAACTGATCAATTTTTGTACTTGGCACAGGAAGCAGAGCATGACCGATCCGCTGGTGATAGTCGGCACAGGGCTGGCGGGCTACAACCTCGCCCGTGAATTTCGCAAGCTCGACGGCGAAACGCCGTTGCTGCTGATCAGTGCCGATGACGGTCGTTCGTATTCCAAGCCGATGTTGTCCACCGGCTTTGCCAAGCACAAGGACGCCGACGGCCTGAGCATGGCCGAGCCCGGTGCCATGGCCGAGCAGCTCAAGGCCCAGGTGCGCACGCACACCCGCATCAGCGGCATTGACCCCGGCCACAAGCGCGTTTGGATCGGTGAAGAGCAGGTGTGCTATCGCGACCTGGTGCTGGCCTGGGGCGCCCAGACGGTGCAGGTGCCGGTCGAGGGCGATGCGAGCGAGGCGATTTTCCCGATCAATGATCTGGAAGACTACGCACGCTTTCGCGCTGCCGCCGACGGCAAGCGTCGGGTACTGATCCTGGGCGCTGGCCTGATCGGCTGCGAGTTCGCCAACGACCTGCACCTGGGTGGCTTCGATATCGATGTGGTCGCGCCCTGCGAGCAAGTCATGCCGACGCTGTTGCATCCGGCGGCTGCCGGTGCGGTGCAGGCGGGCCTGCAAGGGCTGGGCGTGCGCTTTCACCTGGGGCCGGTGCTGACGCGCCTGCAGCACGCGGCCGATGGCCTGGAGGCGCACCTGTCCGACGGCAGCGTGATCGCCTGCGACCTGGTGGTTTCGGCGATCGGCCTGCGTCCGCGCATCGACCTGGCGGCGGCGGCAGGGCTGCAGGTCAACCGTGGGGTGATGGTCGACCGCCAGCTGCGCACCTCGCACGCCAACATCCATGCCCTGGGCGACTGCGCCGAAGTCGATGGCCTCAACCTGCTGTACGTGATGCCGCTGATGACCTGCGCGCGTGCGCTGGCGCAAACCCTGGCAGGCAACCCGACAGCGGTGAGCTACGGGCCGATGCCAATCACCGTGAAAACCCCGGTGTGCCCGCTGGTGGTGTCGCCACCGCCGCGTGGCTGCGAGGGCCAGTGGCAGGTCGAAGGGCAGGGCGCCGACCTCAAGGTGCTGTGCCACGATGCCGACGGCAACCTGCTGGGCTATGCCCTGACCGGAACGGCGGTAATGGAAAAGCTGGCCTTCAACCGTCAGCTTCCGCCGTTGTTGGCGTAAATAGCTGTCGTTCTGTCGGGTATACCCTGCTTTTGCCTGCACAATGGCCGCCCAGAGACTGGCGCGGCCCTTGGCGGCGTGCCATTCTCACACCCGTCTGCCGCAGTTTAGAGCCTGCGGTGCCTTAGGCGCTGCCGCGAAGGGCAGCACGGCATAACAACAAAAAATTCCGTCAGAGGGGCTTCACCATGCGTAAACCAGAACTCGCTGCAGCCATTGCCGAAAAGGCCGACCTAACCAAGGAGCAGGCCAATCGCGTGCTCAACGCGGTGCTTGAAGAAATCACGGCGGCCCTGCACAAGAAAGACAGCGTGACCCTGGTGGGTTTCGGCACGTTCCTGCAGCGTCATCGTGGTGCGCGCACAGGCAAGAACCCGCAGACCGGTGAGCCGGTGAAGATCAAGGCGAGCAATACCGTGGCGTTCAAGCCAGGCAAGTTCCTCAAGGACAGCGTCAACCCGTAAGGCCGCGGGCCACTGACTGCGTCGAAAAGCGGGCACCCCAAGCGGTGCCCGTTTTTGTTTCTGCGTCGGCCCCTTCGCTGGCAAGC
>NZ_JAAHBU010000433.1 GCF_010671725.1 Pseudomonas brassicae
TTGCCAGCGAAGGGAGCGCCTCGGTACTAAGCCTTGCGTGCTGAACGCACACCCTCGGCCAGCGCCGAGCACAGCGCCAGTACATCGCTGACCGCCTGCTCGCCGCTGTTGGCATTGGCAATCTTGTCGACCAGCGCCGACCCTACCACCACGCCATCGGCCAGCCGCGCGATCGCCGCCGCCTGCTCCGGGGTACGAATGCCGAAGCCGACACTGATCGGCAGGTCGGTATGCCGGCGCAGCCGCTCGATGGCACTGCTCACATGCTCGGCCGTCGCCGAACCTGCACCGGTCACACCCGCCACCGACACGTAATAGACGAAGCCCGAGCTGCGCTCCAGTACGCGCGGCAGGCGCGCATCGTCGGTGGTCGGGGTGGTCAGGCGAATGAAGTCGATACCCGCCGCCTGGGCCGGCGTCGCCAGCTCGGCGTCATGCTCCGGCGGCAGGTCGACAATGATCAGCCCATCCACGCCCGCGTCCTTGGCCTGGGCCACGAATGCTTCCACGCCAAAACGATGGATCGGGTTGTAGTAGCCCATCAGCACGATCGGCGTGGTGTGGTTGTCCACACGGAACTCGCGCACCATCTGCAGGGTTTTGGCCAGGGTCTGCCCGGCGTCCAGCGCGCGCAACGTGGCCAGCTGGATGGCCACGCCATCGGCCATCGGGTCGGTGAACGGCATGCCCAGCTCGATCACGTCGGCACCCGCTGCCGGCAGGCCCTTGAGGATCGCCAGCGAGGCGTCGTAGCCAGGGTCGCCGGCCGTGACGAAGGTCACCAGGGCCGCACGGCCCTCGCGCTTGAGGTCGGCAAAACGTTGTTCAAGACGGCTCATGCCTGCTTCTCCTGCGCGGCCATATGGCTCATTACGGTTTGCATGTCTTTGTCGCCACGCCCGGACAGGCACACCACCATCAGGTGGTCCTTGGGCAGGCTCGGCGCGCGCTTGATGGCTTCGGCCAGGGCGTGGGAGGTTTCCAGTGCTGGGATGATGCCTTCCAGGCGGCAGGTGGTGTGGAACGCGGCCAGTGCCTCGTCATCGGTGATGCTGACGTATTCCACGCGCTTCACTTCGTGCAGGTAGGCGTGCTCCGGGCCGATGCCTGGGTAATCGAGCCCTGCGGAGATCGAGTGGGCGTCGGTGATCTGGCCATCGGCGTCCTGCAGCAGGTAGGTGCGGTTGCCGTGCAGTACGCCCGGTACGCCGCCGTTCAGGCTGGCCGCATGCTTGTCGGTGTCGACCCCGTGGCCGCCGGCCTCGACGCCGATGATCTGCACGCTGGCGTCATCGAGGAAGTCGTGGAACAGGCCCATGGCGTTGGAGCCGCCGCCTACGCAGGCGATCAGGCTGTCGGGCAGGCGCCCTTCCTTGGCCTGCAGCTGCTCGCGGGTTTCCTTGCCGATGATCGACTGGAAGTCGCGCACCATGGCCGGGTACGGGTGCGGGCCGGCCACGGTGCCGATCAGGTAGAAGGTGTCGTCGACATTCGTGACCCAGTCGCGCAGCGCCTCGTTCATGGCGTCCTTGAGGGTGCCGGTGCCGGCGGTGACCGGCACGATCTCGGCGCCCAGCAGCTTCATGCGGAACACGTTGGCCTGCTGGCGCTCGATGTCGGTGGCGCCCATGTAGATCACGCAGGGCAGGCCGAAGCGCGCGGCCACGGTGGCGGTGGCCACGCCGTGCATGCCGGCGCCGGTTTCGGCGATCAGGCGCTTCTTGCCCATGCGCTTGGCCAGCAGCACCTGGCCGATGCAGTTGTTCACCTTGTGCGCGCCGGTGTGGTTGAGTTCTTCACGCTTGAAGAAGATCTTGGCGCCGCCGCAGTGCTCGGTCAGGCGTTCGGCAAAATACAGCGGGTTCGGGCGGCCGATATAGTCGCGCTGGAAGTACGCCAGTTGTTCGAGAAACGCGGGGTCGGCTTTGGCTGCGTCGTACTCGCGGGCCAGGTCCAGCACCAGCGGCATCAGGGTTTCGGCAACGTAGCGGCCGCCAAATGCGCCAAACAGGCCGTTGGCGTCGGGGCCGCTGCGGAAGTTGGTCTGGGTCATGGGTCGCTCCAGGGCGTAGGTATGAGGTCGCAATGGGCCTACTCTACCCACGACACGCGCCGCTGAAAACCGATAAGATCGCCACAACCTGTCAGGAAAACTCACACGTCAATGGCCAGAGAACTGCCCCCGCTGAATGCCTTCGGGCCTTCGAAGCCACCGCCCGGCTCAACAGCGTCAGCCAGGCTGCCGAACAACTGCACGTGACCCACGGCGCGGTAAGCCGCCAGTTGAAGGTGCTCGAGGCGCACCTGGGCGTGACCCTGTTCGTCAAGGACGGGCGTGGCCTTAAACTCACAGATGCCGGCAGTCGGCTGCGCGATGCCAGCAGCGAGGCCTTCGAGCGCCTGCGCAGCGTGTGTGCCGAGTTGAGCCAGGACAGTGCCGATGCGCCGTTTGTGCTGGGCTGTTCGGGCAGCCTGCTGGCGCGCTGGTTCATCCCGCGGCTGGGGCGCCTGCAGGCCGACCTGCCGCAACTGCGCCTGCACCTGTCAGCCGGTGAAGGCGACCTGGACCCGCGTCGCCCCGGCCTGGACGCGCTGCTGGTGTTCGCCGAGCCGCCGTGGCCGGCCGACATGCAGGTACACGTGCTCACGCAG
>NZ_JAAHBU010000434.1 GCF_010671725.1 Pseudomonas brassicae
GCCAGCGAAGGACGCGCCGCCGACATCAGATCAAGCCTGGGTTTTTTCCTCCTGCCCCTGGCGCAACCGCGTGCTGATCAACGCCGCCAGCACCAGCAACCCGGCAATCACCCACAGCCCATTACGCGTGCTGCCCGTGGTCTGCTCGATCAAGCCCATCACCGACGGCGACGAAACCGCCGAACAACCCGCACATGGTCACGAACGCCAGGCCCGCCGCCAACGCACTGCCGCTCAACCGGCTGGACGGGAACACGAAGATGATCGACTGCACCACGAACAGCATCAGCGCCGTCAGCGAGAAGCCCACCAGGCCAATGAACGAACTGGAAAGCGACGCAATCACCAACCCCGCCGCCATGGTCAGCAAGCCAAAGAACATGATCATCCGGCAACGTGTCGGCGTGGTCGCCAGCCGCGGGAAGGTCGCCGCACCAATCGCCGCCGCAATCCACGGTACCGAGGTCAGCAGGCCGATCTCGAACGGCGACAGCGTGCCATACGTACCAATGATGCCCGGCAGGAAGAAGATCACGGTGTAGATGGTGATCTGGTGCACGAAGTACACCGCGATTGCCAACCAGATCTGCTTGTCACGGAACATCTGGCTCAAGCGGGTCTGTGGTGGCGCGGCTGCCTTTTCAGCGCTCAGGCGCTGCTCGATGTCCCGCTTGTCGGCCGCCGACAGCCATTTGGCCGAGGCCGGGCCGTCCGGCAGCTTTTTCCATACTACGTACGCCAGTGCCACCGCCGGCAAGCCTTCGATGACGAACAGCCACTGCCAGCCATGCCAGCCCAGTATCCCGTCCATCTGCAGCAACGCACCGCCCAGCGGCCCGCTGAGGATGTTGGCCAGGCACACGCCCAACAGGAAGTAACCGGTGGCCCGCGCGCGCTGCTCGCGGTCGAACCAGTAGGTCAGGTACAGCATCACCCCCGGGAACAGCCCGGCTTCAGCTACCCCGAGCAGCAGGCGCATGATGTAGAACGAGGTCTCGCCCTGCACGAAGGCCATGCCGGCCGACAGCAGGCCCCAGGTGATCATGATGCGGGTGATCCAGAACCGCGCGCCCACCCGGTGCATGATCAGGTTGCTCGGCACCTCGGCCAGCGCGTAGGTCAGGAAAAACAGCCCGGCGCCCAGGCCGTAGGCGGCGGCCGAAAGCCCCAGGTCGATGCCCATGCTGGCCTTGGCCAGGGCAATGTTGGTGCGGTCCAGAAAGCTCATCACATAGACGATGACGAGCAGCGGCAGCAGTTTGCGCAGCAGCAGGTTGTTCAGACGGTTTTCGGCCGGCACGGCAGGTGCGGCGGCCACGGTCGCGGTATTGAGGATTGTCATTATTGTTAACCCCGGTATTGATGGTCTGGCCCGCTGCCACGCAGGGCGGCAGCGGGCGAGCGTAGCGATCAGGTGCGAGCGATATCGAGCCACACCTGGCCGTTGGGATACTGGTAGCGCTCCAGTGTTTCAGCGTGCATTTCGATGCTGTAGCCAGCGCGCTTGGGTGGCATGTAGCGGCCGCGGCGGATCACCACCGGGTCGATGAAGTGTTCGTGCAGGTGATCGACATACTCCAGCACGCGGTTGTGCAGCGAGGCCGAGACGGCGATGTAGTCGAACAGCGCGATATTCTGCACGTATTCGCACAAACCCACACCCCCACCGTGCGGGCACACCGGCACGTCGTACTTGGCGGCCATCAGCAGCACGATCAGCACCTCGTTCAGCCCGCCCAGGCGTGCCGCGTCCAGCTGGCAGAAGTCCAGCGCGCCGGCCTGGAACATCTGCTTGAACATCACCCGGTTGTGGCAGTGCTCGCCCGTGGCAACGCCAATCGGGGCGATGCGCTGGCGGATGGCGGCGTGGCCAAGAATGTCATCCGGGCTGGTCGGCTCCTCGATCCACAGCGGTGCGAACGCGGCCAGGCGGCGCATGTTGGCCACCGACTCGTCGACGCCCCACACCTGGTTGGCGTCCATCATCAGGGTGCGTTCCCAGCCCAGCTCGTCGCGCAGGATGCCGGCGCGACGGATGTCGTCTTCCAGGTTGGCGCCGATCTTCTGTTTGACGTAGGTCCAGCCATCGGCCACCGCTTCGCGGGTCAACTGGCGCATTTTCTCTTCGCTGTAACCCAGCCAGCCCGGCGCGGTGGTGTAGCCGGGGTAGCCTTCGCGCAGCATCTGCGCCTCGCGCTCGGCCTTGCCCGGTGCGTTGCGGCGCAGCAGCGCGATGGCTTCCTCGGGGGTGAGCACGTCGGTGACGTAGCTGAAGTCCAGGCAGCGCACCAACTGTTCGGGCGTCATGTCGGCCAGCAGCTTCCATACCGGCTTGTCTTCGTGCTTGGCCCACAGGTCCCACAGCGCGTTGACGATGGCAGCGGTGGCCAGGTGGATCACGCCTTTTTCCGGGCCCAGCCAGCGCAGTTGGCTGTCGCCCACGGTGAAGTTGTGCCAGAACGCGCCCATGTCGGCGGTGATTTCTTCCAGCGTCAGGCCGACCACCAGCGGTGCCAGCGACTGAATGGCCGCCACGCAGATCTCGTTGCCGCGCCCGATGGTGAAGGTCAGGCCGTGGCCTTCCAGGCCGCCGACATCGGTGTGCAGCACTACATAGGATGCCGAGTAGTCCGGGGCACTGTTCATCGCGTCGGAGCCGTCCAGCGACAGCGAGGTAGGGAAACGGATGTCGCGAACGCTCAGGTGGGTAATTCGAATGCTCATGGCGGGCTCTTGTTCTCGGTGACCACTTGGAGACCCGACTGTAGGTTGCCGAGCGATACAGGCATAATCGCGGTTTCCTAAGCAGGGATACCAAATTCGATATGTCTCTGATGCCACATGCCGACCCGCTGCTGCCGCGCAGCCTCGGCACACTGAAGATCTCCAGCCGGCAGATCACCTTGCTCAATGCGCTGGGTGAGTTCGGCAACCTGCGCCGCGCTGCTGCCGCGATGCACACCACCCAGCCCGCCGCCAGCCTGCTGCTGCAGCAGTTGGAGGAGCGCCTGGGGGTACGCCTGTTCGAGCGTTTGCCACGCGGCATGCAGCCCACGCTGTACGGTGAGGTGATGATCCGCTATGCCCAGGGCGCACTGCACGAGTTCGAGCACGCCCAGGCACAGATCGCCGAACTGGCGCGCGGGGCCATGGGCCTGGTGCGGGTGGGCACGGTGATGGGCCCGGTGCCGCGTCTGTTGACCGGCGCGGTGCTGGCCTATAAGCGCGACCACCCCAAGGTGCGCATCAGTATCGAGGTGGGCACCAGCGATACCTTGCTGCCAGCGCTGCTGCGTGGTGATTTCGACGTGGTACTGGGGCGCCTGCCGGACCAGGGCGACAGCCAGGACCTGGACATCGAGCTGTTCGACATCGGCGAGCAGATGCGCGTGGTGGCCAGGGCAGGGCACCCGCTGGCCGGTGCAGCGGCGTTGCAGCTGGCCGACCTGGTGACGCTGACCTGGATCCTGCACCCGATCGGCAGCCCCATGCGCCGCCGGGTCGAAAGCGCATTGCAGGCCGGAGGCATGGTGCAGTCGCTGGATATCGTCGAAACTGCCTCGATCCTGGCCACCACCGCCATGCTCGAAGCGTCGGACATGATTGCGGTAGTGCCCAATGACGTGGCCGAGCATTATGCGCGCTACGGCATGGTCGCCATCCTGCCGGTCGAACTGCCCATCTCGATGGTCAACCTGGGCCTGCTGACCCTGCGCTCGCGCCCACGTTCGGTGGCGCTCAATACCTTGCTGCATTACCTGCGGGCGCAAATCCATGCGCCCTCACTCTGAATAGGCAGTGCGCCGATGCCCACCGACATTACCCACTCCAGCTTCTGCAACTGGGTGCGCTTCAAGCACCTGGTGCTGATCGACACCCTGGCGCGCACGCGCAACATGCACACCACCGCCGCGCGCATGAACCTCAGCCAGCCGGCCCTGAGCAAGATGCTGCGCGACCTTGAAGAGCAGTTCGGCTTCGCCCTGTTCGAGCGCCTGCCGCGCAGCATGCCGCCGACCGAACTGGGCGAGTACGTGGTGCGCTACGCGCAGAACGCGCTGGCCGACTCACACACCTTCGTCGACCAGGTCAACCGTTTGCGCAAGGGCGGGCACGGCTACATCAAGGTCGGCGGGATCTTCGCTGCCACCTCGGTGGTGCTGCCCCAGGCCATCGCCGCGATCAAGGCGCGCAGCCCGCTGCTGTCGATCGAGGTGGTGGAGCAGTCCAGCGACTACCTGCTGAGCATGCTCGAACAGAACAAGCTCGACCTGATGATCGGCCGCTTCACCGAGCCGCGTTTCAGCCAGGTGTTCGATTTCCAGGCACTGGAACCCGAGCCCTTCGCCCTGGTGGTCAATAGCAGCCACCCGCTCAATCAGCTTGAGGTCACCCCCGTCGAGGCGCTGGGTGATTGGCCGTGGGTGCTGTACCCGGTGGGCACGCCGATCCGCGAGCGGTTGGAGCTGGCGTTTCGCGCGGCCAACATCGCCACCCCCGCCGACAGCGTCGATACCATCTCGATGCCGATGTTCCTGCAGCTGCTGCAGTCGGGGCCGATGATCGCCATGCTGCCGCGTTCGATGGTTGCCGCGCAGCTCGCCAGCGGCCAGTTCAAGGAGCTGCAGACGCCGCTGCGCCTGGCGCCGCTGGAGTACGGCATCATCACCCGCAAGGACGAGCCGCTGACCGGCTCGGCGCGGGTGTTCGCCGATATCCTGCTGGACTTCGCACAGCAGCGCAGGGCGCAGGAGGGGGGCACGAACGATTGATAAAGCGTGATCCAAAGCGCTTATTGATAACTCTTGGTTATCAGTTGATCGGATCATCTCATTGGGAATCCGGCGCAGGGCTTCGTACAGTCACGGCAGATTCGCCCGACACAGCGCGGGCGTGACGCCATAACAAGAAGTACGCCGTAGTGCCCTGAGAGGTCCCATGCACCTGATAGCCAAGACACGCGACAGCGACGCCGCCGTGATCCGCCTCAACCCCCTGGACAACGTCGTGATTGCCCGCCAGGCACTGCCGGCCGGCCTCGACCTGGAGGCCGAAGCGATCACCGTGCGCCAGCCGATCCCTTCCGGTCACAAGGTCGCCAGCCAGCGCGTGGAGCAGGGCCAGCCGCTGCGCCGCTATGGCCAGATCATCGGCTTTGCGTCGCAGCCGATCGACGCGGGCGAGCATGTGCATGTGCACAACGTGCAGATGGGCGATTTCGCCCGTGACTACGCCTTCGGTGCTGATGCGCACGCCAGTGTCGCCAGCGAAGCCGTCTTCCAGGGCATCGTGCGCGCCGACGGGCGGGTGGCAACGCGCAACTATGTCGGCATTCTGACCTCGGTGAACTGCTCGGCCACCGTGGCCCGCGCCGTGGCCGACCATTTTCGCCGTGACATCCACCCTGAAGCGCTCGCAGCGTTCCCCAACGTCGACGGTGTGGTGGCATTGACCCACGGCGCCGGTTGCGCGGTCGACCCAGCCGGCGAATCGCTGGGCCTGTTGCGCCGCACCCTCGGCGGCTATGCCGTGCACCCCAACTTTGCTGCCGTGCTGATCATCGGCCTGGGCTGTGAAACCAACCAGATCGAAGGCCTGCTGCAAACCCAGGGCCTCACGGCGAGCGCGCAGTTGCGCACCTTCAGCATCCAGGAGGTGGGCGGCACCTCGAAGACCATTGCCGCAGGGATCGAGCAGGTCAAGGCGCTGCTGGCCGAGGCCAACCAGGTACAGCGCGAGACGGTCAGTGCACGTCACCTTGTGGTCGGCCTGCAATGCGGCGGTTCCGACGGCTACTCGGGCATCACCGCCAACCCGGCGCTGGGCAATGCGGTGGACCGCCTGGTGGCCGCCGGCGGCACCGCGATCCTTTCCGAAACCCCGGAAATCTATGGTGCCGAACACCTGCTGACGCGCCGTGCGGTGAGCCAGGCGGTGGGCGAAAAGCTCATCGCGCGCATCCATTGGTGGGAAGCCTACTGCCAGCGCATGAACGCCGAGCTGAACAACAACCCCTCGGCCGGCAACAAGGCCGGTGGCCTCACCACCATCCTGGAAAAATCCCTGGGCGCGGTGGCCAAGGCCGGTTCCAGCAACCTGGTGGACGTGTACGAATACGCCCAGGCGGTCACGGCCAAGGGCCTGGTGTTCATGGACACCCCCGGCTACGACCCGGTCTCGGCCACCGGCCAGGTCGCCGGCGGCGCCAACCTGATCGCCTTCACCACTGGCCGAGGTTCGGCCTACGGCTGCGCACCGGCCCCATCGATCAAGCTGGCCACCAACAACCGCGTGTTCGAGCACCAGCAGGAAGACATGGACGTGAACTGCGGCGGCATTGCCGACGGCAGCACCAGCATCGAGCAATGCGGTGCCTACATCTTCGAACAGATGCTGCGCATCGCCTCGGGCGAGCGCAGCAAGAGCGAACAACACGGCTATGGGCAGAACGAGTTCGTGCCCTGGCAGATCGGTGCCGTGACCTGATCGACCTTCCTCCACCCTTTTTCTGAGGCGACACGCACATGCCATTTTCCGGACACAACTTTATCGCAGGCCAGCGCAGCGCTCAGGGCGACACCCTGGTCTACAGCGTTGATGCACACACCGGCGAGCGCCTGCCGGGCGGCTTCCACCAGGCCACCCTGGCCGAAGTCGACGCGGCGGTGAACGCGGCGACAGCGGCCTTCCCGGCGTTTCGCAACCTGCCTGCGCTGCGCCGTGCCGAGTTTCTTGAAGCCATCGCCGATGAGCTGGATGGCCTGGGTGATGCCTTCGTCGCCTTGACCTGCCAGGAGACGCGCTGCCCAGCGCACGCATCCAGGGCGAACGCGGGCGTACCAGCGGGCAGATGCGCCTGTTCGCCAAGGTGCTGCGTCGCGGCGACTTCTACGGCGCGCGCATCGACCAGGCGCTGCCGACGCGTACACCGCTGCCGCGCCCGGACCTGCGCCAATACCGTATCGGTGTAGGCCCGGTCGCCGTGTTTGGCGCCAGCAACTTCCCGCTGGCCTTTTCCACCGCCGGCGGTGACACCGCTGCGGCCCTGGCCGCCGGTTGCCCGGTGGTGTTCAAGGCCCACAGCGGGCACATGGGCACCGCCGAAAAGGTCGCTGAAGCCTTGCAGCGCGCCGCTGAAAAAACCGGTATGCCGGCTGGCGTGTTCAACATGATCTTCGGTGCCGGCGTGGGCGAGGCCCTGGTCAAGCATGCGGGCATCCAGGCCGTGGGTTTCACCGGCTCGCTCAAGGGCGGTCGTGCCCTGTGCGACATGGCAGCGGCCCGCGCGCAACCCATCCCGGTGTTTGCTGAAATGTCGAGCATCAACCCGGTGCTGGTATTGCCGCAGGCGTTGGCAACCCGTGGTGCGCAAATGGCCAAGGAACTGGCGGGCTCGGTGGTGCAGGGCTGCGGTCAATTCTGCACCAACCCGGGCCTGGTGCTGGGCATTCGCTCGCCGGCCTTCACTGCGTTCATCGAACAACTGGGTGGGCACCTGGCCGAACAGGCGCCACAGACCATGCTCAACGCCGGCACCCTGGCCAGCTATGGCAAGGGCCTGCAGGCCTTGCTCGCGCACCCTGGCATTCAGCACCTGAGTGGCCAGGCCCAGGCCGGCAACCAGGCGCAGCCGCAGCTGTTCGGCGCCGAGGTGAGCCTGCTGCTGGAGCAGGATGAGTTGTTGCAAGAAGAAGTGTTCGGCCCGTGCACCGTGGTTATCCAGGTGGCGGATGAGGCCGAACTGCTGCGTGCCGTGAGGGCCTTGCGGGGTCAACTGACGGCGACATTGCTGGCCGACGAGCAGGACCTGCCGACCTTTGCCCAGTTGTTCGGCGTGCTGGAAGAGAAAGTCGGCCGGGTGCTGGTCAACGGTTACCCGACCGGGGTCGAGGTGTGTGACGCGATGGTGCACGGCGGCCCGTACCCGGCCACCTCCGATGCGCGCGGCACCTCGGTCGGTACCCTGGCCATCGACCGCTTCCTGCGCCCGGTGTGCTACCAGAACGTCCCCGATGCGCTGCTGCCCGATGCGTTGAAGAACGCCAACCCGCTGGGTATCCAGCGCCTGGTCGATGGCCAGCACAGTGATCAGGCGCTCGGCCATGACTGACGCCCGGCGCTATGCCCTCGCGCACCTGAGGCGCTTTGTCGAGCAGCTGTTCGAGAAGGCCGGCGCCGATGCCGAGGTGGCCGAGTCGGTCACCCGCGTGCTGCTCGAGGGCGAGCTGCTCGGCCATCGCACCCATGGCCTGAACCTGGTCAGCCGCTATGTGGCGGGTGTGCTGGACGGGCAGGTGAAGTCCCGTGCACAGGACCTGGAACAGCTCAGCACGACGGGCGTAGCCACGCTGTTCGATGGTCATTACCTGCTTGGCCCGTATTGCGTGGAGCGCGCCCTGGCCTGCGCCGCGCAGGGGGCGAGCGCCCAGGGCATCGGCATCGCGGTGGTGCGCCGTGCCTCGCACATCGGTTGCCTGGCCGCGTACCTCAAACCTTATACCGACCGCGGCCTGGTGGCCGTGGTGTATTCCTCGGACCCGTCGGTGCGGCTGGTGTGCGCGCAGGGCGGGATCGACCCGATCTACACCCCCAACCCGATTGCTGCCGGCATTCCCACCCCGGGTGAGCCGATCCTGCTGGACGTGAGCATGTCCAGCGTGACGCTGGGGCTGCTCGGCCAGTGTCGCGACGCCGGTACCACGCTGGCGCACGACGTATTGATGAGCAACACCGGTGAGCCGAGCAACGACCCCCGCGATTTCTTCACCACGCCCCAGGGCAGCCTGTTGCCGCTGGGTGGGCAGGCATTCGGGCACAAGGGCTTTGCCCTGGCGCTGATGGTCGAGGCGCTGACCTCGGGCCTGGCCGGGCATGGCCGCAAGGATGCGCCGCAGCAGTGGGGCGCATCGGCCACGGCGGTGGTGATCGACCCGCGTCTGTTTGGCGGGCTGGAGGCCTTCACCGGCGAAACCGGATTTGTTGCCGACTGGTGCTTGGCAGCCGCCCGGCCGACCCGCAACGCCCGGTGCGCCTGCCCGGGCAGGCGGGCCTGAAGCTGCGTGAGCAGGCCCTGCGCGAAGGCGTGAACCTGTCGCCGGCCGTACTGGAGGCGCTCAATCAGAGCGCTGCCCAGCTGCATCTGGCGGCATTGACCCCTAACTGAACATCACAACAAGAGTGCAGACATGACCAACCCGATCCCGGCGCACGCGCCACTTGCATTGAGCTTCGATACCGCCGTTTTCGACACTGGCAGCTGGGTAGGGCGGGTGTGGCTGCCGCAGCAGGGGCCAGCCGTGGTGCTGGTCAAGGCCGGCGCAGTGCACGACATCAGCCAGCATGTGGCAACGGTGTCGGCCTTGCTTGAAGTGCCTGAGCCGGCGGCGTACCTGCGTGCCTTGCCATTGGCCGAGGCCTTGATCGACCTGCCGGCGCTGCTGACCAACAGTGATCCGAGCCAGCGTGATGAAACCTTGCCGTGGCTGCTCGCGCCCATCGACCTGCAGGCGGTCAAGGCCGCTGGTGTGACCTTTGCCGCCAGCCTGCTGGAGCGGGTGGTCGAAGAGCAGGCCAAGGGCGACCCGGCCAAGGCCGACGCGATCCGCGACACCCTGGCCAGCCGCATCGGTGCCGACCTGTCGCGCATCGTGCCGGGCTCCAAGCAGGCTGAAGACCTGCGCGCCGTGCTGGTGGAGCAGGGCCTGTGGTCGCAGTACCTGGAAGTGGGCATCGGCCCGGATGCCGAGGTATTCACCAAGGCCCAGCCGCTGTCGGCGGTTGGCCATGGTGCCGACATCGGCCTGCACCCCAAGTCGAGCTGGAACAACCCCGAGCCTGAGGTGGTATTGGCAGTGTCCAGCACCGGTGCCATCCAGGGCGCGATGCTCGGCAACGACGTCAACCTGCGCGACTTCGAAGGGCGCAGCGCCTTGCTGCTGTCCAAGGCCAAGGACAACAATGCCTCGACCGCACTGGGCCCGTTGCTGCGCCTGTTCGACGAGACCTTCAGCCTTGACGATGTGCGCGCTGCCGAGGTGGACCTGCGCGTCGAGGGCCAGGACGGTTTCGTGCTGCAGGGCCGCAGTTCGATGCGCCAGATCAGCCGTGACCCGCTCGACCTGGTGCAGCAGACCCTGAATGAAAACCACCAGTACCCCGACGGTCTGGTGCTGTTTCTGGGCACGCTGTTCGCCCCCAAGCAGGACCGTGACCAGCCGGGCGGCGGCTTCACCCACAAGCTGGGCGATGTGGTGAGCATCAGCAACCCGCTGCTGGGCACCTTGTGCAACCGTGTGACCACCAGCGACCTGGCGCCGCAATGGACCTTCGGCCTGCGCGACCTGATCGACAGCCTGAGCCGGCGTGACCTGCTGGCCGTGGCGGTACGTGCGCGCCTGCCTGCGTGAGGTGCTGCGCTAGCAACAATGGAGCTGTGTGATTGAAGGATCGCCTCGGTGTTTGAATACGCTGCAACAACAATAATAAAGGCCATCGGATGAACGCACTGAAGAAGTATCAACGCATCACCGTCGTGTTTCTGCTGTTGATCGGCATCGTCAATTACCTGGACCGCAGCGCGTTGTCGATTGCCAACACCTCGATCCAGCGCGACATGCTGATCAGCCCTTCGCAGATGGGCATCCTGTTGTCAGCGTTCTCGGTAGCGTATGCCTTCGCGCAACTGCCACTGGGCCTGATCATCGACCGCCTGGGCAGCAAGATCGCCCTGGGCGCCTCGTTGCTGGCCTGGTCGGTGGCGCAGTCGCTGTGCGGGCTGGTCAACAGCTTCGGCGGCTTCATGGGCCTGCGCGTGCTGCTGGGGATCGGCGAGGCGCCGATGTTCCCGTCGGCGGCCAAGGCGCTATCGGAGTGGTTCGATGCCAACGAGCGGGGTACGCCTACCGGCATCGTGTGGTCGTCGACCTGTTTGGGCCCGTGCCTGGCACCGCCGTTGCTGACGCTGTTCATGGTCAACTTCGGCTGGCGTGGCATGTTCATCATTACCGGTGTGATCGGCATCGTGCTGGCGCTGTGCTGGTTGATGTTCTACAAGAGCAAGGCGCAGTACCTGGCCGAGCTGGCGGCGCAGGGTCAGCCGTTGCGCCGTGAGGCACCGGTGTTGCCGGTGGCCGACCCGCAGGCGCCCAAGGTGTCGTATTTTGCCGGCTGGCTCGACCTGTTCAAGCACCGCAGTACCTGGGGCGCGGTGCTGGGTTTCATGGGCGTGATCTACATGCTGTGGCTGCACCTGACCTGGTTGCCGGGCTACTTCGAGCGTGCGCATGGGCTGAACCTGTACAACACCGCCTGGGTGGTGTCGCTGGCGTATGGCTTTGGTGCGATGGGCACCATCGTGGCGGGGCGCTTCTGTGACCTGCTGGTGCGCAGGGGCATGGGCATTCTGGCCGCGCGCAAGTTCAGCGTGATCACCGGGTTGGTACTGGCGGCGCTGTTCACCTTGCCACTGTCGTATGTGAGCGGGCTGACCGGTTGCATCATCTGCTGTGCCTGGCGTTGTTCAGCATCAACATGGCGAGTGCGACGGCGTGGATGATCGTCAATACCATCGTTGATAGCCCGCGGGTGGCGTCGTTCGGTTCGATCCAGAACTTCGGGGGTTACATTGCGGGGTCGGTGGCACCGATCGTGACCGGGTTCAGCATCCAGTATTCGGGGTCGTTCAATACGGCGTTCATGATCAGTGCGGTGGTGGCGCTGTGTTCGGCGCTGGCGTACTTCCTGTTGCTCAAGGCGCCGATCGGGGCGCGTGAGGTGGCGCCCGAGCAGGTGGCGGGGGTGACGCAGTAGGTTGCGTGTGAATGCACGGTGCATCAGGCATACCGCGTGCGTCGGTTTTACTGGCGCTGCGCGCCAGATCTCGAGCAAGCATGCTCCCACGGCCTGC
>NZ_JAAHBU010000435.1 GCF_010671725.1 Pseudomonas brassicae
GTACGGCGTCCAGGCCCTTGCGCCGGATCACCGACAGCGCCAGCGCGGCGCCGCGGGTCACGGCGTTGTGCCGGCGCGCCTCTTCACGCAGCGGCAGCAGCAGCTCGCGTGCGTGGCGCAGGGTCAGTTGGGCGCTGGTCTGCATTTCGAGGATGCGCGCATGGGTACGCAGCAGCATGTCGTCGTCGACCAGGTGGCCCAGGCGCGCCTGCTCGCCCAGCAGGCGCAGCAGCACGGTCTCGACCTTGCGTACGCCCTGCTCGAAGGCGCCGTCGGCGTTGACCAGCTGGATCATCGGCTCGACATACTCGTCCCAGGTCGCCAGCACTTCGGCATAGCGCTGGCGCAGCGGGATCTGGCGGTCGCTGGTCTTGGCCCGTTCGGCCACGCCGACCAGCGCCTGTTCGTCGTTGTCGAGCTTTTTCAGCACGTCGCGCACACGCATGTCGAGCAGGCGCAGCTGGCGCGCCAGGTCGTTGCCGTCGCGAATGTCGAAGGCGTCCTGGATATGCCCGGCCAGGCGCTCCAGGTGGCGCAGGTAGGCTTCGATCTCCAGGCACAGGCCCAGGCGGTGCTCGCGGCGCAGGTAGGCCAGGAAGTCGTGGATCTGCGCATTGAGCTCGAAGCGGTTCGGGCTCTTGGCCACCGGGACCAGGATGTCCAGGCGAATCCATACATCCAGCAGGCTGGTGATGTCCTGGGGCGTGCTGTCGAGCTGTTGTGCGGCCAGTTGCCCGCGCAGCTCGGCCAGGCTCAGGGTGCCCCCGTCGAAGCGCTCGCACAACGGCTCGAGCAGGGCCCAGTGTTCGGCTAGGGCGCGCAGGACGCGCTTGGGTTCGATCATTGGCGGGTCGACTCGTTGCCAAATAAAAGCGCCGATTGTACTGCATCAAGGGGGTTGCGATTCACCCCCTGATCGTTTGCCGCTGTTGCCGTTCGGTTTTCTGCGCTGCAACGCTGTCGCAACGGCGGTAGAATGGTCGCCCTGACTTATCCACAGATGGCCGTCCCTTGCTTATCGAGTCCCGCCGCCGCGCTTACCTGAACGCCATGCAAGTGGTGCACTGGCTGCCGCGTGCCGAACTGCCGTTCGCTGCCCCGTCGCGCCCCGAGCTGCTGGTGGTGCCTGCGCCGTTGGTCGAGGTGCCGGTGGTACAGGTGGTGGCTACGGCCAAGGCAGCGGCGCCTGCGGCCAGGCCGAGCGAACGGCCAAAAATCGAGATCCCGCGACCGACGGTCACCTCCAAGTTGCCAGCAAACCGGTAGCCGACGCCGATGAGGCCCCGGCGCAGGTCAAGCCGGTGGTGGTGCCACCGCCGCGCTTTGCCTTGCAACTGCTGCGCGCCGGGGACTGCCTGATCCTGGTCGAACTGGCCACCGGACAGCCGTTCCAGAGCCGCGACCCTTCGTACCTGCTGCTCAAGGACATGCTGCGTGCCGCCGGCCTGCCCGACAGCCCGCAGATCATCGGCGAGCCGGTGCGCTGGCCGTTGCTGGTGCGCGGCACCCTCGACCAGGGGCCCATGGCGGCACGGGACTTCGTACAGGGGTTTATCCAGGCGCGGCTTGAAGAGGCGCCCTGCAACTGCCTGTGGCTGGTGGGCCTGCCGGCGATACGGTTTGCCGGCGAAGCCGACGAGCAGGCGTACTACCGTGAACTGCCGGTGGAGGGCCTGGGCAATTGCTGGGCCTTGCCCGGCCTTGAAGTGTTGATGGACGAGCCGAGCCGCAAGGCGCACGTCTGGCAAGCCATGCGCCGGCTGATGGCGCGCTGGAAACCACGCAATGAGTGACACGATCAGCTTTCGCCGCATGACCGAGGCGGATCTGGATGCGGTACTGAAGATCGAATACGCGGCGTTCAGTCATCCGTGGACCCGCGGCATCTTTGTCGATGGCCTCAAGAACTACGAAATCTGGCTGATGTTCGAAGGCCAGCAGCAGGTAGGCCATGGCGTGATCAATGTGATCATCGACGAGGCGCACCTGCTCAACATCACCGTCAAGCCTGAAAGCCAGGGCCGTGGCCTGGGCCTGCGGCTGCTTGAAGAGCTGATGAAGCGCGCCTATGACAGCAATGGCCGCGAATGCTTCCTGGAAGTGCGTGCCAGCAACCAGTCGGCGTACCGGCTGTACGAGCGTTTTGGCTTCAACGAGATCGGCCGGCGGCGTGACTACTACCCGGTGGCGGGTGGGCGCGAAGACGCGCTGGTCATGGCCTGCACCCTGTTCGAATAGCGTTTCAGCGCTCGCGCTTGCCGTCCAGCGGGTAACGCCGCGCCAGTTCTGCCTCGTCCAGGCCGTTGCCGCCGCCAATGGCGTCTTCATCGACTACGCTCAGGTCCCAGTCGGCCGGGTGGTTGCCACCGGCCTCGCGGGGTGAGCGGGCACCGTCTTCGGGTATCAGGGTCTGCGGCTCGAGGTCGTCGTCGCTGGGGTCGAAATGCGGATCGGTGGCGGGGTTTTCGGTGTCGAAGTTCAAGGGTTCGACCGAACCCATCTGGTCTTCGATCGTATCGATCGGTGCCGGCTCTGGTGCATGCGGCGGGCGGCGTGACTGGCTCATGGCTATTCTCCTGAACGTGGCGTGTAAAGGGTGGACCGGCCACGGGCGCGAAGATTCAAAGGCGTGACCCCGACGGGCTCACGCCAGTCACACATGCGCATCTCCATGAGGCTTGAACATGCACGATCTACAAGAACTGATTGATAACAACGCACGCTGGGCCGATGCGATCAAGCAGGAAGATCCGGACTTTTTCGCCAAGCTGGCGCGTCAGCAGACCCCGGAATTCCTGTGGATTGGCTGCTCGGATGCACGGGTGCCGGCCAACGAGATCGTCGGCATGCTGCCGGGTGATCTGTTCGTGCACCGCAACGTGGCCAACGTGGTGCTGCACACCGACCTGAACTGCCTGTCGGTGATCCAGTACGCGGTGGATGTGCTGAAGGTCAAGCACATCCTGGTGACCGGGCATTATGGGTGCGGTGGGGTACGGGCTTCGATGCAGGACCGCCAGCTGGGCCTGATCGATGGCTGGCTGCGGGCGATTCGCGATGTGTACTACGAGCACCGGGTCGAGCTGGCCAAGCTGGCGACCGAGGAAGAGCAGGTCGATCGCTTGTGCGAGCTGAACGTGATCCAGCAGGTGGCGAACGTGGGGCATACCAGCATCGTGCAGAACGCCTGGCACCGTGGGCAGAGCCTGTCGATCCATGGGTGCATCTACGGTATCAAGGATGGCCTGTGGAAAAGCCTGAACACCACCATCAGCGGCTTCGAGCAGTTGCCGCCGCAGTACCGGTTGCGCGCCCAGGACTAACCTGCGTCGCGTCTTTCGCTGGCAAGCCAGCTCCCACAGGTACAGCGCCTGTCTCAAGGGTACTGCTAACCCTGTGGGAGCTGGCTTGCCAGCGAAGAGGCCGTAACAGGACTATTGCAATACCCGCAGCGTGCGCGTCATCACCCCGGTATTGCACTTGGCCTTGGCCTGCTCCGGCGTCATCTGGCGCACCGTGCGGAAAAACAGCTCGCACGTCTGCTTCTTCGCCGTCACCTGCCACTTCTGCGTGCACGCCCCCAGGGTTGCCTGCGCATCTGCCGCCGGGTTGCGCCCCATGCCCGCCTGCCAGCACGCCGCGCTCAGGTCCTGCCCCATCATGCGCAGGCCGGCCGCATCGGCCTTGTCCTGATCGTTGTCATTGTTCTTCGGGTCTGCGGCATACCAGATTGCGCTCGGGTGGTTCGAACCCAGTACCGCCACCGCCTGCCCTGGCGTCGGTGCGATGCTGACCAGGCCCAGTACATTCACCTGGGGGCCGTATTGCTGCTGGATCCAGCTGCGCACCGGCGCGCCAAACGCCACCATCGGCAAGCTGGTGCCCTGCGCCGTGCGGGTGACCTCGCGCACCATCTGCACCTGATAGTCGCTGAAGTACCCGTACACGCCTTCCAGGTCCTTGCCGGCACTGGCCGGTGCGGCGATCGGGGCGATGTCCACGATCGTCTGGTACGCCGGGGTCTGCTCGGCCGGGATACCGTTGAAGGTCAGCAACTGCGCCCAGCGGTCGGTGGTGTTGGAGCGCAGGTAGTCCTGCGCCTGGGTCAGCGAGTAGTCCGGCGGAAAATGCAGCAGCTCGATGCTGCGACGGTTTTCCAGGGCCATGCCCAGCGGCAGGAACAGTGACCAGTTGTAGGCCCACTTGCCCTCGTCGAGGAGCCGGCTGGCACCGCTGTAGGCCAGGTCGCCACTGTCGAGCAGCGCCTTGAGCGGTGCGCTGTAGCTGGCCGGCACCCCGCGGATATCGGCGTACAGCTGGTCATTGTCGCGTTGCACCTTGACCGTGGCCCCGGCATAGCCGTCTCGTTGCACGCTCTGGGTCAGGTAGTGCTCCACGGTCCGTTCCAGGCTCCAGTTGCGATAACAGATCACGCCACAGTTGTTGGGGTGGGCAAACAGCCGGGTTACCCGCTCCTGGGTGCCCAGCGCGATATGGGCATCGGCCAGCACGCTGCTGCTGGCGGCCAGGGCAATCAGGCCCAGGGCAAAACGTGTACGCATGTTCAACTCCTTGTCGAATGGCTCCCGGTGGGTGGGAGGCTTGCCATACTGGGGGAGTTCTCAGGGAAAGGGGAAGAGGTGAGCCAATGAGCAGGTATCGAAACATTGCGTTGTGTGTCGGTTTGCTGGGGGCCTTGCCGGCCCACGCCGAGCAGCGCGACCTGTGGTTGTTCGCGCAATGGACCGCCAGCCACGACACCCGCGGGTTTCGCGACATGCTGGTGCAGGCGCGGCTGTATGGCGTGGTGCCGCTGTACCAACTGCTGCGCTCGGCCAGCGACTGGCGCCTGTGCGGCGCCGAACCCTTTGCGGTGGCGCGCCGGCGCAGTGGCCGGCGGTGCGCTCGACACTGCAGTTGCTCAAGACGCTGAGTGACCAGCAGCGGCTGAAGGGCTTTGAAGTGGTGTCGGCCTATCGCAACCCCACGCTCAACCGCTGTGCCGGCGGGGCCCGCGACAGCGCCCATACGCGCGCGTTTGCGCTCGACCTGCTGCTGCCGGCCTGGAGCGACCCACGCCCGCTGTGCACGTTCTGGCAAACCCAGGGGCCGGCCTGGAACATGGGGTTGGGCCGCTACCCGTCTGGGCGCATCCATATCGATACGGCGGGCTACCGCACCTGGGGTGGCGACCTCAGTGTGGGGTCGTCGTTCTGTGCAGCGCTGGCACCGATTACCCAGTCGGCGAACCGCGTGCCTGGCGCGCCGGGCTCGAAGGGGCGGGTGCTGAGCAGGTAATAGGCCGAGCCGTCCGCGGTGAAGCCATGGGGCGCGCAGAGTTGGCCGCTGGCGAGTTCGTCCTGCACCATCAGGCGCGAGGCGAGGGCGACCCCGAGCCCGGCCAGCGCCGCCTGGATGCACAGGTAGAAATGTTCATAGTCGGCACGCGGGCTGCCCTCGGCCGATTGCCCGCTCAGGCGCAGCCACTGCTGCCAGGCCTCGGGCCGCGTTGCGCTGTGCAGCAGGCGCTGCCCGGCAAGGCCCTGCGCAGGCAGGGCCAGGTCAGGGCGACACACCGGCCCCACGGCCTCGTCGCAGATCTTCAGGCTGTGCAGGCTGGCGTCCCAGTGAAAGTCGTCGCGGCGCAGCGCCAGGTCGACGTTGCTGCGGGCGAAGTCCAGCGGCCCGCCGGCGGCCACCAGGTGCAGCTGGATATCCGGGTGTGCCGCGTGGAACGCGGGCAGGCGCGGGATCAGCCATTTCATCGCGATGGTCGGCTCGCACGACAGCACCAGCACGTCTTCACGGGCCTGTTGTTGCAGGCGCTGCACGCTGGCCTGCAGTTGCTCGAACACCGACACGGTGGTGTCGTGCAACGCACGCCCCGCGGGGGTGAGGAAGATTGCGCGGTTGCGTCGCTCGAACAGTTGCACGCCCAGTGACTCTTCCAGCAGGCGTACCTGGCGGCTCACGGCGCCATGGGTGACGTTCAGGCGCTCGGCGGCGCGCACGAAGCTTTCGGTTTGTGCGGCGACATCGAAGTAGCGAAAGGCGGCGAGGGCGGGCAGTTTCATATGTGTGAGGAAAACTAGCGGATTTACGCCACTATAAATCGCTTTTTTGCCCTGCTGAAGCTTTCGATAATGGCGGTGCACAGAATGATCTGTGCAATTTGCTGGAGGATCGAAGGTGGGAGAATTGCTTGCCGTTGCCCTGATTACCGTGCTGGCGGTGATCAGCCCCGGGGCCGACTTTGCCATGGTCACCCGCGCCAGTTACGCCTTTGGACGGCGCAGTGGTTTGCTGGCGGCGCTGGGGATTGCCTGCGGGGTACAGGTGCATGTGCTGTACACCGTGCTGGGCGTGGCGGTGCTGATCAGCCAGTCGCCGGGGCTGTTCATGGCGATGAAGGTGCTGGGGGCGGGTTACCTGATCTACCTGGGCTATGGGTCGTTGCGCACTACCACGCGGTTGTCGCTCGAACAGGACGGTGCGCTGGCTCGGCCCAGTGCGCTGAGCGCGTTCGCCTTGGGGTTTCTGACCAACGCACTGAACCCCAAGACCCTGCTGTTCGTGGTCAGTGCCTATAGCCAGGTGGTGCAGCCGGGCAGTTCGCTGGGGTTGAACTTTGCGTATGGGGCGTTCATGTCGGTGGCGCATTGGGCGTGGTTCAGCCTGGTGGCGCTGTTCTTTTCCCGTGAGGTGTTGCGCCGGGCGATGTTGCGGCGCCAGCGGGTGGTGGACCGGGTGATCGGTGTGGCGCTGATCGGGCTGGGCCTGGCGGTAGTGTTGGTGAATGTGCGGTGACGCAACCGGCCTCTTCGCTGGCAAGCCAGCTCCCACAGGTACACCACTGCGCCGAAGATCACTGTTCACCCTGTGGGAGCTGCTTGC
>NZ_JAAHBU010000436.1 GCF_010671725.1 Pseudomonas brassicae
GCCCCGCTGACCCGTTGCCGGGCCGACGAAGGCCGTGTACCCAACGCGTTGATGGCCGAGTACTACGTACAGCGGGCCAGCGCCGGGCTGATCCTCAGCGAGGCCACTTCGGTGACCCCGATGGGCGTCGGCTACCCCGATACGCCGGGCATCTGGTCCACTGACCAGGTGCGTGGCTGGACCAACGTGACCAAGGCGCTGCACGGCGCGGGCGGACGTATCTTCCTGCAACTGTGGCACGTGGGGCGTATTTCGCACCCGATGTACCTGCACGGCGAAGCCCCGGTAGCCCCGAGCGCCATTCAACCCAAGGGCCATGTGAACCTGGTGCGGCCGCTGACCGGCTTCGACACCCCGCGTGCGCTGGAAACCGAAGAAATCGCCGACATCGTCGATGCCTACCGCACCGGTGCCGAAAACGCCAAGGCTGCCGGGTTCGATGGGGTCGAGGTGCATGCGGCCAACGGCTACCTGCTCGACCAGTTCCTGCAGAGCAGCACCAACCAGCGCAGCGACCTGTACGGCGGCTCGCTGGAAAACCGTGCGCGCCTGCTGCTGGAGGTCACCGATGCGGTGATCGAGGTATGGGGCGCGCAGCGGGTGGGCGTGCACCTGTCGCCGCGTGCCGATCTGCACGACATGGGCGATGCCGACCTGACCGAGACGTTCACCTATGTGGCACGCGAGCTGGGCAAGCGTGGCATTGCCTTCATCTGCGCGCGGGAGAAGGTGGCCGACGACAGCATCGGGCCGTTGATCAAGGCGGCGTTCGGCGGGCCTTACATCGTCAATGAGCGTTTCGACAAGGCCAGCTCGAATGCGGCCATTGCCAATGGCACCGCCGATGCGGTGGCGTTCGGCGTACCGTTCATTGCCAACCCGGACCTGCCGGCGCGGCTGAAGGCAGATGCACCGTTGAACGAACCTCGGCCAGAGACCTTCTATGCCAAGGGGCCGGTGGGGTATATCGACTATCCCGTGATGTAACTCGGGCCCCTTCGCTGGCAAGCCAGCTCCCACAGGAAAAGTGCCAATCTGCAAGGCACTGT
>NZ_JAAHBU010000437.1 GCF_010671725.1 Pseudomonas brassicae
GAAGGGGCCGCAAGGCGGGGTACAAAAAAAGGCGACCCGAAGGTCGCCTTTTTCATGCTCAGCGCAAGATCTGCGCCGGCTCATCCGGTGGCAGGTTGTTGCGCATCGGCGCACGTTCCTGATCCGGCATCACGCCAACCAGCTGCTCTTTGAGCTGCTTGGCCACATCCAGGCCCAGTTCCTTGGACACGTCACGCACTACCCGCGGACGGTTCAGGCTGACCCGCACGTCCTGGCTGTTGACCAGCTTGGTGTCCTGGCCCTCACCCATGGCGGTGAACGCCGAGGTGATCTCGTAGGTACGGGTGTTGATCAGGCTGAAATCGGCGACCAGGGTCAGGCCCAGGATTGCCGAGTAGCTGTTGGTGTTGTCCAGGGACGTGATATCGCGCTGGAAGTCGATATCCGACAAGGTGCCGAACAGCACATAGTCGGCGCCCTTGTAGTTGCCTGCCTTGATCCGCGCAATCACGTCGTACACGTCCTGCGTGGCCTTGGCCGTGTACGGCGTGCCCTGGATCAGCTGGAACATGCCGGACTTGAGGATCTCGCCCTTGATGTCGCCGCTGAACTTGCGCAGTTCGGTCTGCTCGATATAGCTCTGGCTGCTCTCGAACTCGTTGTAGCTGGACGACGAGTTGGCGTGGTACATGCTCGCGTTCGAGCTGCTGCTCGCCGAGACCATGTGAATGTACTGCTCCACGCGCTCCTGGTAGGCCAGGTCGGTGACCGCTACCTTGGGGGCCGCCTGCACGCCGAACGCGCAGGCCAGGCCGATGATGCCCATCCATGCACGCATTGCTTAGCGCTCCGTGGTCTTGCGGATTTCTTTTTCGTCCATCCACTCGGCCAGGCCGCTTTCCACGTCGATCAGCTGCAGGCTGAACTTGTAGAACACGTCCTTGTAGTCGCTGCTGCGCTTGACGATCGAGCTGATCGAGCCTTCCAGGCGGTACTTGGCGGCGATCATGTTGCCGGTCTTGGCCACGGTGCCTTTCTTGTACAGGCCGCTCTGGTTCTGCAGCTTGAGCTGGTCAACCTGGCTCTGCATCTGGGTGTTGTCGCTGGCGAAACGGGCGGTGCCGGACTTCATCAGCTGGGTCTTGATCGACGTGGTGATCTCGCGGGTATCGATGTACTCGCTGGTCTTGTTCTTCACGTCGTAGACCTGAACCACCGGGCGACCTTGCAGGATGCCGGACTGGGCCAGCGAGCGGGTCATGCTCTCGGCGATCATCTGCAGGTCGGTCGAACCGAATTCGTTGGTGACCAGTTCCACGGCCTTGCTGTCGCCGTAGCCAATGTTCTTGCCGCCCAGGACCGGGGAGTTGTTGGCGCAACCACTGGCCAGTGCAACGACAACAGCCAGCATGGAAAAACGAGCGAACATCATGTTAAGCATCTCCTGAAAATTGAATTACTTGGCCTGGACTTCGATACGGAAGTCAGTGGCCTGAGGGACCGGGGCGATGGCCGGCAGCACGGTGGACTGCGAACCATAGAGGCTGAGGGTCTTCCAGCTCTCTTCGCCGGCAACCGGGAAACCGTCGTTGCCCAGCCAGGCAAAGCGATAGAACATCGTCTTGTTGCTGCTGCTGGTGTTGGTCAGCGCGACCTTGACGGTCATGAAGCCGTTTTCACGGGCGACACGCATCGGGCCGATGTCGACGTTGCTCAGTTTGCCCATCACGACCACCTTGCTGGCGGCGCTGCCCGGCTCGGGCGGCGGAGGGGTGGCGCAGCCAGCCAGCAGGGCGGCAGTGGCGAGCGCGGCGAGAAGCTTGAGGCGCATGACGATTCCTTAACTTACTTGAGGCTGGCGACGGCAGCAGCCGACGCAGACGGGGTAACGTGCAGGGCCGGGCCACCGGCATATACCTGGTTGCCGACAACACGCAGGCTGACGACCTGATACGGACGGTCGATCTTGACCGATACCTTGCTGCCACCCAGGCTCGACGGCAGGCTGAGCTGATGCTCGCCCTGGCTCAGGTGGACGCGGGCCACCAGGGTGTCGTCGGGCAGGGTGCGCCAGGTGCGGGTGTCGGCGCCTTCGGTAACGGCCGAGGCGATGCCCACGGCGAGGCCGGCCAGCGGGTTGACGTCGTTGATCTGCTTTTGCGCCACGCCGCGGCTGATGGCGCGCACGCTGGTGCGCAGGATGATGCCGGGCATGTCGTCACGCAGGGCACGGCGCGACATGGCGGTGGTGCTGTTGAGCGCGGTCAGCTTGAGCGTCTTGTCGTTCAGGAAGATCTCGCTGAAGTGTGCGGTGGAGGTGTCTTCCTTGATGATTGGGAACGACAGCGGGGTGATCACCAGGTTGCCGCTGATGGGCAGCGGCAGCGGAATGCGCACCGAGTCGCGGGCGGGTGCCAGGCCGCTCTGCACCACGATCAGCACGTCGCTGTCGGCGCTTTTGGCGGCCGGCTTGTCGAGGTCGAGCAGGGCCTGTTCGAGCAGTGCGGTGTTCGGGCGCAGTTCGGCCGCCTTGCGGTAGCCCGGCGCCGCCAGGCCTTTTTCGCCCAGCGCTTCGTACACGTAGCCCGACAGGTAGTGGCTGAACGCGCTCTGGTAGCTGTTTTTCAGGCCAACCACTTCAGGCGCGTCGAGGGCGGCAACCGGGTAACCCTTGAGGTCCTTGTACTCGGTCTTGACGCCTTCCTTCTCGGCCTCTTCCTCGCGCTTGAGGTATTCCTTGTCACGCAGCTCGGCAATCACCGCTTCGCGCTCGTGGGTCTTCTTGATCTCGGTGCGGGCACCGTCGAAGTCGTTCTGCGCCAGCAGGTTCAGGGCCATCTGGGTGGTCAGCATGACCTTTTCGTAGTCATAGCCTTCGTAGCGGCGCACCTTGTCGTTGACCAGGTAGCTGCCGAACTGGCCCAGGTACTTGGCGGTGTCCAGCTTGACCGACTCTTCCCACTTGAACACCACGTTGTCGGCTTCGCGCCACGCGCTCTGGCTGCCGCTCAGGTCGCCCTTGGAGCGCAGCAGTTCGCCCTTCTCGAAGTAGTAGAGCAGGTCCTTGTCTTCACCCTTGTTGTTCTTTTCCAGCAACGCCAGGGCCGCGTCGATGTTGCCGCTGGCCAGTTGCTGGTTGGTTTCCTGGAGTTCGCTGTCATAGCTGCGAAAGCTGCGCAGCCGGTCAGTTGGACGACCGCGAGGAGCGTGGCGACGGTGAGGACACGGGATGCCATCTGGAGTCTTCTTCCCTGAGAGTGATAGTGGGCGCCGGCGAGTGGCGGTAGTCCCTTTGGCCGTAAGGTCCAAATCCTCTGTTCAGAGGAGCCTGTATTTCCATTCGCTATAACGAAAGGCGCGGCATTATAAACCCAATTACTGGCTAATTAATGGCGTTGTGCTCCGATATTTATGGGGTGTGCCAACAGTCACATTTCGTGGGTGTGGCACAGGTCCGGCGGCAGCGGGTTTTGCCTTCAAAAATATGTGTCTGAATTTTTCATGAAACTTCCGGGCGGTGCTTGAGCGGCGTGAAGTGGAAGTGAACAATGCAAGCTCTCTCATTCCTGTTCGAGACTGGCCGATGATGCCTTGCTCCCGTTTGTTCGCCTGGCTGTTGTGCCCGGTGTTGGCCGTGGGCAGCGTGGTAGCGCTGGCCGAGCCGACCACGGCACCGCTGATCACCCCGGACCCGGCGCGCGCGGCGCCGCTGTATGCCCAGCATTGTTCGGTGTGCCATGGCGATACGGGGGCCGGTGACGGGCCGGCCGGCGTGGGCCTGGAGCCGCCGCCAGGCAACCTGCAGGACGTGGCGCGGCTCGACAGCCTGAGCCTGTTCGACCTCTACACCCGCATCGGCCAGGGTGTCGAAGGCACTGACATGCCAGCGTTCGCCGACCAGCTCGACGAGCGCCAGCGCTGGGACCTGGCCAGCTACATCGCAGGCTTCAGTGCCGACCCCGCGTCGGCGCAAGGCGCTGGCCAGTTCAGCCTGGCAGACCTGGCGCAGCGCACCCCTGCTGATATCCGTGCCACCCAGGGCGCCGAGGCGGCTGCGCTGCTACGCGCCCAGCGGGCCAGGCCGCCGCAGGTACAGCGTGGCCCGGGGCAGTTGATCGAGTACACCCGCACGATGCTCGACAAGAGCCTGGCGGCCTACCGTGCAGGAGACCACGAGCAGGCTCATGACCTGTCGGTGGCGGCTTACCTGGAAGGTTTCGAGCTGGTCGAAAGCTCGCTGGACAATGTGGATGCAAGCCTGCGCAAAGACACCGAAAAAGCCTTGATGGCCTATCGGCAGTCGTTGCAGGACGGGTTGCCCGTGGAGCAGGTCGTGCAGCACCTGGAAACGGCCAAGGCCCGGCTCGCCGCATCGGCTGCGTTGCTGGGGGCGGATGGCCTGAGCGGGTCGCTGAGCTTTGTCTCCGGCTTGCTGATCCTGTTGCGCGAAGGGCTGGAGGCGATCCTGGTACTGGCGGCGATTCTCGCTTTCCTGCGCAATACCGGCCAGCAATCGGCCGTGCGCAGCGTCAACGCGGGTTGGGCGCTGGCGTTGCTGGCAGGCTTGGGTACCTGGGCGCTGGCGGCCTACGTGATTGATGTGGGTGGTGCCCAGCGCGAACTGCTCGAAGGCTGCACGGCCTTGTTCGCCAGCGTGATGGTGCTGTGGCTTGGGGTGTGGATGCATGACCGGCGCACGCGGCGGCGTGGCAGAACTACATCAAGAGCAGCCTGGTGGGTGGGGGCGGGCGTTTCGGCTTTGCGCTGCTGGCGTTTTTCTCGGTATACCGCGAGCTGTTCGAGGTGATCCTGTTCTATGAAACCCTGTGGCTGCAGGCGGGCCCGGCGGCACACAACGCGGTGCTGGCCGGTGGCGCGACGGCGCTGGTGCTGCTGGTGGGGTTGGCGTGGGTGATATTGCGCGGGTCGGCAAAGCTGCCGTTGGCGCTGTTTTTTCAGCATCAATGCGGCACTGTTGTGCGCGCTATCGGTGGTGTTTGCCGGGCATGGGGTGAAGGCGCTGCAGGAGGCGGGGCATTTTCGGCACGCGCCCGGTGGCGTTCTTTGACTTCGACTGGCTGGGGATTCACGCCGATGCGTATTCGCTGACGGCGCAGGCATTGGCGCTGGCGGTGATCGGGGTGCTGTACGGGCGCAGTTGGTTGGCGGGGCGGCAGGTTTCGGCGCGGTAGTCGAGGGCCTCTTCGCTGGCAAGCCAGCTCCCACACGGAGAGCGGTGTCGTTGAGGGCCATACTTGACCTGTGGGAGCTGGCTT
>NZ_JAAHBU010000438.1 GCF_010671725.1 Pseudomonas brassicae
CACAGCACCAGGTCGGCATCGCTCAGGCGTTCGGCCAGCCACAGGCCGGGGCCGGTGCCGACGTCGGCCAGGGCCACCACCAGGTCGGCCTCGCGTCGTGCCTGCTCGAAGGCCGGCAGCAGCGATTGATACCACTGTTTGAGCGAGGCTTTCTGGTCCTGGGCGTAGGGGTCGGTCACCCCCACCACCGCCACCTTGATGCCGGCGCGGCGCACCACCGTAAAGGCCGGCGTGCCCAGCGCCTGGGCCTGTGCCGGGGCGAGGCCGGCGCCGAGCACAGCCTGGCCGTACTGGCGATAGAGGCCCGCACACTGCTGCGGCCAGAGCACGCGTTCATCACTGCTGACACGGACTTCGCTGCCGAGCAGTTGGCTGCCCTGCACACCGCTGGCGCCCTGGGTCAGGTAGGCCAGGCCGCTGCCGTTCCAGCCTTGGCCGTTTTCCAGGGTCAGGCAATTGTCGTGGCCCGCCGCTTCGCGCAGTTGCTCGAGCAAGGCACCGAGCACCGCGTAACCACCGGTGCGCACGCCGTCACTCAGGCTCGCATCGAGCAAGGGGTTGAGTTCGGCGCGCGGTTGCCGGGCACTCGCCCCGCTCATCCACGGCGCCTGGCCCAGGTGGCTGACCGGCCCCAGTCGGGTGGCGGGCACTACCGGCGTACCGGGCTGACGCGCATCCAGGGTGTCGCCGAAGTACAGCAGGTCGACCCCGGCACTGTGCCCGGCAGACGGCATGCCCAGGCTGGAACAGGCCGTCAGCAAAGGCGCCACGGCGCCGACGCCCATCCACCCCAACACCTCTCGTCTGCGCATGCTCGCCATCTGCTCCTTCGTCCTCGGACTTGTCTGTTGTCGGACCCGGATAGTGCGGCGGCGGGATTACAGTTTGATGGCAGTTATTCGACAGGGCCTGCAAAACCCCATCCAAATCAATTGGTAAGCAATAGCGGTGTGACAGGCCTTTTCATAAAACTGCCAATCAATCATCACACTTGGTCTCTAGAGTGCCGGTTTCCGTAGAAGCCACTTCACTTAACAAGGATATGAAGAGATGAGTCGAGACACCG
Organism: Pseudomonas brassicae; assembly: GCF_010671725.1. GTDB lineage: Bacteria > Pseudomonadota > Gammaproteobacteria > Pseudomonadales > Pseudomonadaceae > Aquipseudomonas > Aquipseudomonas brassicae. Next base: position 1,067 of record NZ_JAAHBU010000438.1, read on the forward strand.
GCGACAACCTGGACCGCAACACCAGTGGCAACCTGCCTATGGCGTCTGTCTTGGATGCCTACCTGAGCCGCCGCAGCGTGGTACGCGGCAGCCTCGGCGCCGCGATCGCGATGATTGCAGGGACAGGCCTGAGCGGCTGCTTCGACAGCGGCGGCGGCTCGGACAACGATTCCACCCCCGACAACGATTCCAAGCCACCGGTCACCCCCGAAGAGCCGAAGCTGAAACTGGGCTTCAACTCCATCCCTGGCTCGCGCACCGACGCCTGTGTCGTCGCCGCCGGCTACAGCGCCTACGTGCTGGCCCCCTGGGGCACCCCGCTGAACAGCCAGGCCAACCCGTGGAAAAGCGACGGCACCAATACCTCCACCGACCAGGCCAACTCGATGGGCATGCACCACGACGGCATGCACTTCTTCCCTATCAACGGCAGCTCCGATGACGGCCTGCTGGCGATCAACTTCGAATACATCGACGCCGACGCACTGCACCCGGCCGGTCCCACCGTAGACGGCAGCGGCAATCGCCCGGTCGAGGAAGTGCGCAAGGAAATCAACGCCCACGGCGCTGGCGTGGTACGCCTGAGCAAGGTCAGCGGGCGCTGGCAGGTGGTCGACAACGACCCGCTCAACCGCCGTTTCACCACCGCCACGGTGATGGACCTGGCCGGCCCGCTGCGCGGCAGCGACCACGTCAAGACGGTGTTCTCCACCGCCGGCACCCAGGCACGCGGCACCAACAACAACTGCGGCAACGGCTACACCCCGTGGGGCACCTACCTGACCTGCGAAGAGAACTGGCCGGGGATTTTCGTCAACACCAGCGGTAGCGTACCGGACGATCAGCGCCGCATCGGCGTGAGCACCAGCGCGGGCAACTACAAATGGGAAACGGCGGCGAACGATCCCAGCGAAGTGGACGGCGAGTTCACCCGCTTCATCCTCAACCCCACCGGTGCCAGCGCCACCGATGACTACCGCAACGAAGCCAGCACCTACGGTTACATCGTCGAGATCGACCCGTACGACGCCAGCACCCGCGCCACCAAACGCACCGCACTCGGCCGCTTCCGCCACGAAGGCTGCTGCCCCGCACTGCCGGTGGCGGGCAAGCCGGTGGTGTTCTACATGGGCGACGACTCCAAGAACGAATACCTCTACAAGTTCGTGTCCACCGCCCTGTGGGACAGCGCCGATGCCAACCCGAGCAATCGCCTGGCCACCGGTGCCAAGTACATGGACGACGGCAAGCTCTACGTGGCGCGTTTCGATGCCGACGGCAGCGGCCACTGGCTGCTGCTCGACGTGGCCACCAGCACCACCGGTGGCTCGACCCTCGGCGCGCTGTACACCGACTTGCCAGGCATCATCCTCAACACCCGCGGCGCCGCCGACGCAGTGGGCGCCACCCCGATGGACCGCCCGGAATGGACCACGGTCAACCCGCTCAACGGCGACGTGTACCTGACCCTCACCAACAACGACTCGCGTACCGCAGCCACGGTCGATGCGGCCAACCCGCGCGGGCCGAACAAGCACGGGCACATCATCCGCTGGCACGACAGTGACGATCACCTGACCTTCACCTGGGACATCTTCGTGTTCGGCGCCAACGCCGCAGCCACCGCCGATATCAACCGTTCGGGCCTGAGCGAACTCAACCAGTTCGCCAGCCCCGACGGCATGAGCTTCGATAGCCGCGGGATTCTGTGGTTCCAGACCGACAACGGCGAGTCGACCCTGACCAGCTACACCAACGACCAGATGCTGGCGGTGATCCCCACCGACCTGGTCGACGCCAATGGCAAGCAGGTGCCGGTCAACGCGCAGAACCAGGTGGACCTGCGTCGTTTCTTCGTCGGCCCCAATGGGTGCGAGGTCACCGGGATCGCGTTTACCCCGGACAACAAATCGATCTTCGTGAACATCCAGCACCCGGAAAACTGGCCGTCCACCGATGTCGCCACGGCGGTCACGCCAGCCGGCACCCCGGTGCGCCCTCGCGCATCGACCGTGGTCATCCAGCGCAACGATGGCGGTGAAATCGGCGTGTAAGCTGCCCCGATGAACCGTTGCCCTTACCAGGGCAGCGGTTCACGCCGGGTCACCCGCACCTGCTGGGCCGGCACCCGCGCATGCCATTGCACCACACCGCGGGCATGCACCTGGTACTGGCTGCGCAGCACACGAGCGTCCTGCTCGATCTCCAGCTGCAACAGAAAATGCCCGCTGTTGAGCAGCAACCCCTCACTCAAACGCTCGAACGTCGCATCATCCAGCGCCCCCAGCGCCTGGCGCAATGCGCCGGCATCGCGGTAGCCATCCGCCGGCCGCGCGCTGACGATGCGCGTCAACAGGGCACGGCTCACCTCCCCTTCGTAGAGCGCCTCGAGCAACGGCAGTTGATCGAGCGTCAGCGCATTGGCATTGAGCCGCCAGCCGGTGGTCTCGGGCAGCGCACACAGCTGCGGGTAGCGCGCCTGGCGCTGCGGGTCGGGCTGCAGCAGCAGGTTCAGCTCGCTCATGTCGAGCATCAGCTGATTGGCCGCCAGGCGCGGGGAGGCTTGGCGCAAGTAGTGATCATTTTCAGCGCCATTCAGGCGCGCCTGGTGATCGCTGTCGATCCAGTCGGCCAGGGCGTGGGTCATCTGCGCGGCGGCCATGTCGCCACCGAGCAGGTACTGCAGTTGGCGTTCGGCCCGCTCGGCGTCGTCGCCGGCCAGGCTGTTGACGTTGAAGCAGGTGTGCAGGTCGCGAATGCGCAAACGGGCCGATCCACCCGCAAAGGCATAGGGCAGCGGCTGCCCGCGCAAGGCTTGCCAGAACAGCGGGCTGGCACGCCAGGCCAGGTCTTGCAGGGCCTGTTCGGCAAACGCCAGTGCGGCCCGCTCCATCGCCCGCGCCTGCACGCGCTGTTGCACCAGGCGCACCCCGTCGACCTGCGCGCGACCCTCCTGCACCAGCCAGGCCAGGCCACCGGCGAGCATCGCCAGCACCACCAGTACCATCAGCAATGCCGCGCCTTGCTGTCGCTTGCCGCCCATCGTCGCCTCACCGTGTGCCAAAGAGGGGCCAGTCAACACGGTGGATGTTTCAGGCACATGGCAAACGCGCTCGGCGTCACCGTTGCGTCATAAAGCACAGGCAGGATAAAGCCTTCTTTTTCATGACCTTGGAGTGTTCCACATGGGCGGTATCGGAATCTGGCAACTGGTGATTGTGCTGCTGATCGTGTTCTTGCTGTTCGGCACCAAGCGCCTCAAGGGGCTGGGCTCGGATGTGGGCGAGGCGATCCAGGGCTTTCGCAAATCCATGGGCAACGGCCCAGAGGCAGAGGCCGAAGACAAGCCAGTGCCAGTACAGCAGGTGCAGCAGACCCACCAGGAGCCGCGTAGCTGATGTTTGAAATCGGCTTCACCGAGCTGTTGCTGGTGGGCGTGGTGGCGCTGCTGGTG
>NZ_JAAHBU010000439.1 GCF_010671725.1 Pseudomonas brassicae
GCATCGGCCTGGCGCTGCAGGCGGCGCACGTGGCGCAGGTTGCCCGAGGCATCGAGCGTGCTGCGCAGCAGGTCGGGCAGGCTGGCGGCGGGTATGCCGCGCCGGATCAACTGATCGAACGCGTGTAGGGTGGCGTCTGCACCGTGTTTACCGTCCAGCGTGGCCAGGGCCTGCGCCGGTGGGCCCTCAAGCGCTCGCCACTGGCGTGTGGTTGCGCGGCCGAAGCGGCTGGCGAGGGTCGAGTCGAGCGCCGCGAGCGAGGTGAACGCGGCAAAACCCTCCTCCAGGGTCCACAGCACCAGCAGCGCGGGGCCGCTACTCAGGGCCTGCTGTGTCAGCAGCAGGGCGTCTGCGCAGGGCCGCTGGTCAAGCTCGAGACGCAGGCCAGGGCTGGCCAGGCGTGCGTGGACGAAGGGAACAAGGCGGCACTGATCAGCTCGCGCGCCAGCCGCGGGAGCGTGTTGTCGTGTTCGACAAGCCGGTACTCGATGCCCAGCGCCAGTTGCCAGAGGTGCTGGCAGTAAGTGCCGAGGTGACGCTGGTGCTGCTGCAGCGCCACGGCCAGGGCCTCGCGGCTGGCACTGGCAACCTGGCTTATGCACTGCGCCACGAGCATCGGATGCAGGGCGGGCAGTGCAACCGGCTGCTCGGCCACTGTGGGGCCGACGATCTGCCACGGGCCCTCGCCCTCGGTGGCGCTGAGCCGTTGCCAGACCCGCTCGGCGAGACTCGAGGGGTGCTGGCGGTCGGTGCCTTGAAATGTCACCAGCTGGCTGACTGCCAGGGTGTTGTCGAGCAAGGCGGCAAAGGCTTGGTCAAGGGCGGTAGTGGTGACCGTTGCAAGGTCTGGCGACATGCCTTCCAGCACTTCGATGCGGGTTGCCAGCGTGCTCAGGTAGACATGCAGATCATCCAGGCTGGCTGAACCTGCACGTACGGCGCCTTCACGCTGGGCGAGGCTGCCGGGGCCAGGTTGTGCCAGCGCTGGCAGGTTGCCGAGCAGGCTGGGGTCTGGGGCCAACTGGCTGCCGATGGCGAGCGCCTGGCGGCAGGCCTGGTAGGCATCGGGGGTGTCCTGCAGGCTGGTCTGGGTTTCGATGTCACGCTGTTGTGCGCGCAGCAACTGCCCCGTCCAGCTGTCCAGGGAGGGTGTCGTCAGACGGTCCAGGCGCAGCGCGTTGATGCGCAACGACCTCAGGTGCGCTTGCCGGGAAGGGCTGACCAGCGTCAACCAACGCTCACGTTGCAGTGGGTCGGCCAACGCGGACAACAGCGCGCGGCGGCTGGCATGCTGTTGCAGGCCGCGCGCTGCGCAATAGCTGAACAGCGGCCCGCTGGCGTCGACGCTGGCGAGCACCAGCAGGCCCTCAAGCATCTGGCTGTCGCCGTCCAGGGTGGTGACCGTAAGGTGCCAGGCGTGCAGCTCGGCGCCTGCCTGCTCGTCCAGCCAGGCCAGCAGTTGGGCTTGCTGGGCTGCCGACAGCGCAGCCGCCCAGGCCTGCTGGATGATCACCTGACGCAGGCGCTCGCGCATCAGCCGGGTCAACTGCTGGGCGGGTGTGCTATCACCGCTGCCTGTTGTGTTCCAGTACTGACGCAGTTGCTGGCTGCAATAGCGCGCTGCGCTCAGGCGTTTGTGGGTCAAGGTGGCAGTGGCCGGGGTATTCGCCAGCGCCGCTTCCCACAGGCTGTCTGCGGCCGGTTGGTTGTGTAACAGCGTGCCCAGTTCATTCAGCGCCAGGGCCAGGCGTGGGGCGATCGCGAGCATCTGCGCGATGAACACCGGCCCGTCGAGCAGTGTGACCTGGACTGTTTCGACACCCCGCGCCACAGTCTGGCGTTCGTGCTGGCTGGCGTAGTGCAGCAGTGGCCCGCAGCGTCCGCTACCCAGTTGCTCGATCAGATAGTCCTTGAGCTGGCTGCGGTTCTCGAACCTGAGCAGCCCGATCAGCGGCTGGTAGAAAAACACCGGTGTGTGCGTGCTGCGGCTCAATAGCAGGCTGGCGGTCAGCGTGATCACCTCGCCCGCCGTGCTGATGGCGCTCAGGCAGTCCACTCGTAGTTCGTTGACGGCGCCTGGTAGCGCATCGCGCTCGGGCTGTAGCACAGCGCTGAGCCAGTGTTGCGTCTCGGCATCCAGGCTGTCGCGGACAACGGCCTTGGCCAGATGATCGAAAAAGCGCTCGCGTAGCGCGTCGACATGAAAGTACGGCAGGGAGTTAGGGTACATGGGGTGTGCTCCGGGCAATGGAAACAGGGCGGCCGGGCAACGTGTGTGGGGCAGCCCCGGCTGGCGCTTCAAACTGCCGCCAGGCACAGGGCAAGCGGTGGTACTTATTGCGGCCAGTTGCGCCTGGCCCTGCGCAGGGAGAACGCAGGGCCGGGCCGCATGCCCAGCCTTACGGCTGGGGGCTGTCCTCTGTGCAGAGCGCTGTCTCCACGTAGCGCGGGAACAATGGTCCCAGGTCTGCCAGTTCAAACCCGCTCGGCACCTTGGCGCAGGTGGCATAGGGCGAAGGGGCGGCGCTGTCTTGCAGGCAACCCAGGCTTCTGAGCAGTGCCTCCATGCTGGCCGGCATCACCGGCCACAGTGCCAGGGCGCCCAGGCGCAGCGCGCTCAGGCAGGCGTAGAGGATCTCACCCACGTGCTGGCGATTCTCCGGCTGCTTGATCAGGCGATAGGGTTCGGTGTGGTTCACGTATTGGTCGATGGTGCGGAAAATGGCCAGCGCGTGCGCGATCATCCGGTCGAACTGGCAGGCGTTGCCCTTTTCCCTCGCGGCGTCGCTCAACTGGGCAATTTCCTGGTCAAACGCGCTCGGTTGCAGGGCGGCGGCAGGCACCTGCCCGTCGAAGTAGCGTTTGACCATGCCGACTACCCGGTTGAAACAGTTGCCAACCGTATTGGCCAGGTTGGCGTTGTAGCTTTCGATGAACCGCGCATGGGCAAAGTCGGAATCATTCGCACCGACTGGCCCGGCACTGGCCAGATAAAAGCGGGTGCCGTCCACACCGAACTGCTCGCAGTAATGTTCAAGGTCGGCCATGCCGACAAAGTTGCCCAGGCTCTTGGACATCTTCTCGCCTTCGCGAATCCAGAAACCGTGCGCCAGAATACGCTTGGGCAGGGCCAGCCACTGATTGCCCTCGACCTTCTGCAACGCCATCAGCAAGGCCGGCCAGATCACGGCGTGAAACCAGAGGATATCCTTGCCGACCACATGCGTGTCGGCCGGCCAGAACCCGCGAAGTTCATCGTTATCGACAACCGTCAGGTAGTTGAACAGCGCATCGATCCAGACGTAGACGATGTGCGCCTCATCCCCCGGAATGGGAATGCCCCAGGTTTCACTGGAGCGTCGCGAGATCGGTATGTCGTTCAGCCCTTCCTTGATTCGGGCGACGATTTCGGCGCTACGGCTCGGGGGCTGAATGTGCAGTTCGGCCTGTTCCAACAAGGCCAACAAGGGCGCCTGATAGTGGCTGAGCCTGAAAAAATAGTTACTTTCGGAACGCTGGATCAACGGTTTTTTATTAATCGGGGAGATGTAGTTGTACTGTTTTGCCTTGAGCTCGGGAATATATTCTTCCTGACCGGCATCGTACCAGCCGGAATATTCGCCAAGGTACACGTCGCCGGTAGTTATAAGTTGCTCTATTCGACGTGTTACATGCGCTTTGTGACGCGCTTCACTGGTTCTTATGAAGTCGTCGAAATGGATGTTGAAGTGTTGGAAGGCTGACTTGAATGCGCTCGATTTATTGTCCGCCCACTGCGCCACGGGCAATCCATTGGCGTGCGCCGCTTCAGTAACTTTTGTGGAATGTTCATCGGTGCCAGTCAACAGGAAAGTTGCATGACCTTCGAGGTGTGCAAGGCGCGCAGCCATATCCGCCAGCAAGGTAGAGAAGACATGGCCGATATGCGGGGCATCATTGACGTAATAAATAGGCGTAGTGATATAGGTCGGGCGGTTCACTGATGGCATCCATGACAAAAAGAACGGGTCTTAACCTAGACCACTTTTTTCCAGAAGGCAAACACGCTGCTGCGTGTACGCCTTCGCCTGCGGGGGTTACAGAGAAGCCGGGGAAGGGCTGGCACGCATGCTTGAACGAGGCGGTGATATTATTTTGCTACTGTTTTAGGGAGCGAAAAATTAAGCGCTAGATCAACTTGCGGAGTGTTTTTTCGTGTGCTAGGGTCTTTCCCCGTTACGGCATGTTTCAATCTAAGCTTATAGCGAAACATGAATGAAACAGTGCCGTAATACGCAATTTCAGTGCTCAAGGATAGAAGCACGCAACAGGGATAAGTGTATATATCCCGGTATGGCATGGAGCCACTATGCGACTGAAAGGCAAGAATGTATTAGTGACCGGTGGCGCCAATGGAATCGGCCGCGCACTGGTGGAGGGCTTCCTCGGCGAGGGGGCATCCGTCGTATTCAGTTATCTCAACGATCGCGACAGCGCTGAATGCGTTGTAGCGCAGGCCCCTGAACAGGTGTTGGCGCTCCAATGCAACCTGGGCGACCGGCAACAAGCGCGGGAGTTGGTGCGCTCGGCGATCCACACATTGGGCAGCATCGATGTAATGGTGAACAATGTGGGCGCGTTTTCCCGGCATGCGTTTGTCGACCTCACCGACGCCGCGCTTGATGAGGTCATGCAGGTCAACCTGCACAGTCCGTTCCTGATGACCCAGGCTGTGGCTCGGCACATGATCGAGCATGGCACCCGCGGCAGCCTCATCCATATTTCCTCGCTCAGCGCCGTACGCGCCAGAAGCCGCATGGTCCATTACCAGGCGTCCAAGGCCGGGCTCAACGCGTTTTCCGAAGGGGTAGCGTTCGAGCTTGGCGAGTACGGGATTCGCTCCAATGTCATCTCGCCGGGCCTTACGGCGACCAAAGCCAACAGCGATCAACACGGCACCGAGACCTGGCAGCGGCGATCCTGCGGTATCCCCCTGGCGCGCACCGGTGTGCCGCAAGACTACGTAGGGGCCGCAGTGTTTCTGGCCAGCGCAGAATCGGCCTGGATCACTGGCGCCAACCTCATGGTCGATGGCGGCATGTCGACCTTCTGAATTGCCCTGCCCACTGCATCGACTTAATCACAACACAGATAAGGTTGGGAACATGGATGTTGATAACGCCACAGCGTGCTCGGTGATGTACGACGGCACTGGCGGTGCCGGTTCGATCACGTTTGTCCGTCATGCGCTGCCTGTCTATCGCGAACACGAGTTGCTGATAAAAGTGCATGCCAGCGCATTGAATCGCGCCGATCTGCTGCAACGCGACGGGCAGTACCAGGTGGCGCCGGGAGAACTGGCGGTGCCCGGTGTCGAGGTAGCGGGGCAAGTGCTCGCGTGCGGCAGTGCGGTGAGTGGTTTCGCGCCCGGCGATCGGATCTACGCGGTGGTGCCTGGCGGTGGGTACGCCACCCATTGCGTGGTCGATCAGGGCATGGCCATGCCTGTGCCAGGGCACTGGAGCTACACCGATGCAGCCGCGGTGGCCGAGGCCGGGCTGACTGCCGATACCGCGCTGTTCACCGTGGGTGGATTGCAGCCCGGGCAGAAGGTGCTGATTCATGCGGCCGCCAGCGGCATCGGCAGCATGGTGGTGCAGATGGTCCGCGAAGCCGGTGCACGGGCGATCTGCACCACCAATTCGCCGGACAAGGTCGAGCCATTGTATGCCCTGGGCGCCGAGCAGGTGTTGTGCGGTTATGGACCGGACTTTTATCAGGGGCTGTGCGAAAGCGGCCATGGGGCAGTGGACCTGGTGATCGATTTCATTGGTGGCCGCTACTTCGATGGCAACCTGAGTGCGCTCAAGCCTGGCGGCACACTGGTGATGGTTGGCTTGCTGGATGCTTTCGAGTGGCAGGCCAACTTCGTGCCGATCATCAACAAGCGCCTGAGCCTGCACGGGGTGGTCTTGCGCAAACGGCCCGACGCCGAAAAGCGCCAGGTTACCCAGGCGTTTCTCGCGCGCTGGCAGCCTGCGCTGGCAAGTGGCGACTCACGCCGGTGGTCTCGTCGATCCACCCCTTCGCGGCGGTGGCCCAGGCGCAGGAAGAAATGGCCGCCAATCGCAACATCGGCAAAGTGGTACTGAGCATCAGCCAGTGACAGCCGGCACACGCCGTTGCATGGCAACCGGGGGCGGGATGTCCCCGGTCTTCACCCACAGGGCATAGGCCAAGGAGCAGCAGATGAACATCTATTCGTTGGAGCAAGTGGTAAACCTGGCACGTACCCATTCGGTCATCTACAAGAAACTGTATGCCGACCTGGCGCACAAGGATACGTATCGGCTTGAGGACCTGCCGATTCTGACCAACGAACAACTCATGGCGTTTGTGCATGACGAGGCGCCGGACTTCGTGTTTGCCAATGGCAATACCCATGGCCTGATCTTCGAGTCCTCCGCGTCCACCGGCAAACCCAAGGTCACCCTGTTCGGACGTGACGAGTGGGATACCCACACCCGCTTGCTCGCGTCGCAGCATTGGAAGAACGGGCTGTTGTGCGAGAACGACCGCGTCACCAACTGTGTGCCAGCGCGTACCTGTCCTATCGCCTGGTGCATGGGGTCATCGAGCGCTTCCCGGGGAAAATCTCGGAAATCCCGCTGGGGTGCGATTATCCCTATGAGTACATCAACAGCGTGATCGAGAAATACCACTCGAACGTATTGGCAGGCGTCAACTCGACCTTTCTCGGGCTGGCCTGGCACATGAACCAGCACGGTATCGTGAACACCACGGTAGAGCGCCTGCTCGGGGGGGGCGAGCTGCTCTACGGCGCCCAGTTGCAGGTCATCCAGCGGGCCTTTCCGAATGCCTCGATCGTCTCGTTCATGTTCGGTACCACCGAAACCGGTGCGCTGGGCTACAGCGAGCTGGGCGACGCGCTGAACGAGTTCTCGGTGTTCGAGGGGGCCTGCGTGGTCGAGATCATCGACGAGGTCACGGGCGAGCCTGTCACCGAACCCGAGCGCATTGGCAAATGCGTGGCAACCAGCTTGTCACGGATCGCTGCCCCGGCCATCCGGATCGATACCGGTGACTACGCCTGCTGGTCGCACAACGCGGTATCGGGCAAGCGCAAGCTCAAGGTGCTCGGGCGCAAGTTTCCCTTTCACCACCAATTCGCAGGCTCCCGGCTCAATGAAACCGATGTCGCCAACCTGATCCGCTACCTGGAGCCGCGAGCGCCTGTCACCCGCCTGCAAGTGGTGCTGCAGGAGGGGGCGCTGGAGGTGATCGTGTCGCTGCTGGACGCATTCGCTGACCGCCGCCGATCTTGCCACCCTGGTTCGTTCGGGGATCGCAGAAGTGATCCCGCAATTGGCCGCGCATCAGCAGCAGGTGCACTGCAGGCTTGAAGACTTCGCGTTCTTTGCTGAGGCAACGCGCCGCAAAGGTCGCCTTATCGTCGACCTGCGCTGACCCCCACAGGTATTCGTCACCGCGCACACGACAGTTCGGGCACGCACCCCTGAGGTGCCTGCCTGGCGCCCTGGCGCGTGCGTGCGCCACCGGCAAATGGAGTTGCACCGATGCACAAGACGTTTCTGCTGGACTTGATTCTGTATGCAAGCGAGCGCCGCGTCCCGGCCTTGCCGGTCGTTGATCACTACGCCGGCACCGAGCGCTTCATGTACAAGGCACTGGCATTGCAGGCCAGCAAGGGGGCGCAATTCGACCTCACCCTGGATTTCGAAGACGGCAGTGCCGCCGATCGCGAGCAGGAGCAGGCGGACCTGATCGTGCAGGTACTGAACGACCCTGCCAACACGGCGCGCCGCGTCGGTATTCGGATTCACGATGCCACCAGCCGCTTCTGGCGCCTGCAATGTGAGCGCACCCTGCAGCCCGGGCTTACCCCACCGGCCTACATCACGCTGCCCAAGGTGACCTCCCAGGCCCAGGTGACGCAAGTGCTCGCCTATATAGATGCGCTGCGCGAGCGCAGTGCGATCGTCGCGCCGATCCCGCTGCATGTCATGGTCGAAAGCCCCTGCGTGTTGCCACAGTTGCAGGCCATCGTGCAGATGCCGGCTGTGGAGTGCGTAAGCTTCGGCCTGCTCGATTATGTGTCCTCGTTCAATGGCGCGGTGCCGATGTCGGTCACCCAGTCGCCACGGGAGTTCGATTCGCCCTTGCTGTGTGACGTCAAGGTGCGTATCGCGACCCTGTGCCACGCGGCGCACAAGGTGCCTTCGCATTCGATCTGCTCCGAGCTCAAGGACACCCGCGCTATCCATGCCCACGCCAAACGTGCGTTCCAGGGCTTCGGCTTCACCCGCATGTGGAGCATTCATCCGGATCAGATCGAGCCGATTCTGCAAGCGGCCCGCTACCCCATGAGTGAACTGGAGCAGGCCACGCAGATCCTGCTGCAGGCGCGTGCCCAGGGTTGGGCGCCGATCCGCTTTCACGACACCCTGCACGACCGCGCCAGCTACCGCTACTTCTGGTCCATCCTCAAGCACACCCAGGGTGCCGGAGGGGAACTGCCGCACGCAGCACACGTGCTGTTCGAACAGGTCGATGCCTGACATTTCACCACGCCAGGGAGCGGCCCATGCACCGTAGCGAACTGATCATCAGCCAGGACAAATGCAACACCTTTGCGGCACTCGCCGGTACGGCCGTCGAGTCGGCACCTGCCGCGGGGGCGGCGCTGGCGCTGGGCTGGCACATGTTGTACCTGCATGAAACAGACCCCTGGCTGGAGCCTGGTGTCGATGGCCACCCCGAGGCCCGGCCGCACGGCGTGCCGGCGCAGTTGGACAAGCGCATGTGGGCTTCGTCTCAGGTTGAGCTGTTCGCGCCCATACGGGTTGGCGAGCAGCTCACCCTGCTCAGGCAGCCCCCCGCGGTGACCCTCAAGCAGGGCGCCAGTGGCGCGCTGGCCTTCGTCAACGAAGTCACGCAGGTACGCCGTGGCGACACCACGCTGCTGAGTGAAACCAAGACCCTGGTGTACCGCAGTGCGACGCGGCCGCAGCGCGCCGGGGGAGCGCCGGCAGGCCCCGTACAGGTGCCGGCGGCGGTACTGCAGAAGACCGTGAACCTCAATGAGGTGACGCTGTTCAGGTATTCGTCGGTGCTCGGTGTGGCGCATCGGATTCATTACGACTATCCGTACGCCACCGCGCATGAAGGTTACCCGGGGCTGCTGATTCATGGCCCGCTGATCATTCAACTGTTGCTCGACCTGTACCGCCCAACGGCTGCGGGAGAGCGGCCGGTGCGTTATCAGGCAAGGGGCATTCGTCCCAACTTCCTGGGTTCAGCGTTGACGCTGAACATGGGGTTTCATGCTGAGCAGGTGGTGTTGTGGGCCTCGGATCAGGACCACCAGCCCACCCTGTTGATTCATGTCAGCGCGTAGGTCCAAACCCATTGCACTTTATCGAGGGATCGAGATGAGCAGCCTAGACAGAGTTCGTTCCATTTTATTCACGCCGGCATTACGCATCGACCGGTTCGCCAAAGGCCTGGAGTCGGGGGCGGATGTGTCGCTCATCGACCTGGAAGACTCGGTGGCGGTGCACAGCAAGCAGGAGGCCCGCGAGGCCCTGCTGGAGTGCCTGGCCATGCAGCGCAGTCCTCATGCGACCATTGCCGTACGCATCAACAGCATCGGCAGCGGGTTTGGCTACGACGACCTGATGAGCTTGCGCAAGGCCGCTCGCGCGCCGGACATCGTGCTGGTGCCGAAGGTGGAGTCGTCCCGCGACATCCAGGCGGTGGACGACCTGACCGCCGCGCATTCCGCCCAGCACCGCTACTTCGCCCTGATCGAAAGCAGGATGGGGGTGGACAACATCGCCGAGATCGCGGGCAACTCGCCCAAACTGGCTGGCTTCATGTTCGGCTCGGCAGACTACACCCGCAGCATCGGTGCCGATATCTGCTGGGAAACCCTGCTGCTGGCGCGCATGGCGATCGTGCATGCGGCGCGCACCTGCCATGCCATGGCGATCGACACGCCGTACTTCGACATCAAGGATCTCGACGGGTTGACCGAGGACACCCTCAGGGTCAAGAAGCTCGGGTTCAACGGCCGCTGCGTCATCCACCCCAGCCAGACGCAGATCATCAACGCCGCCTTTTCCCCCTCGGCGCAGGCCCTGGCGCGCGCCCAGCGCATCGTCGAGGCGGCGCGGCGCAGCGACGGCAATATCTGTCGCGTGGACGGCGAAATGGTCGGCGCACCGATTATCGAAGAGGCCCGGCGCCTGCTGGCACAAGCCTAACAGTGGAACAACCCCCACAACGGGAGCGAAGCTATGAACCAGTACCAGAACATGCGCAAGATGATCGACTTCAGCCAGCCTTCCTGGGAGGTGGCCGCGCAGGCCGGCATCATCGACCTGGCCGTCGAGCACCGCCAGCCGCCGTACCTGGCCCATGCCGGGCGTGAATTCATCAACATGTGCTCGTGCTCGTACCTGGGCCTGGATACCCATCCGGATATTCTCAAGGGCGCGATCCGCGGTATCGAGCAGGCCGGTACGCTGCACCTGACCACCGCCCGTTGCCGGCTGTTCATCACCTTGCTCGAACAGCTCGAAGAACAGCTGTCTGCGCATTTCGGTGGGCATGCCGTGGCGTACAACTCCTGTGCGGCAGCAACCTCGGCCTGCCTGCCGATCCTGGCCTCGGGCGTACTGACCGATGGCATCAAGCCGGTGATGGTGTTCGACAAGCAAGCGCACTTTTCGATGGCGCACCTCAAACCGCTGTGTGGTGACGAAACCCAGATCCTCACCTGTGAACACAATGACATGGCGTTTCTGGAACAGGTCTGTCAGCAACATGAACGTGTGGTCTACGTGGCGGATGGCACTTACAGCATCGAGGGTTTCGCACCCCTGGCACAGCTCAGGCAGCTGCAGGCCAGGCACAAGCTGTTTCTGTACCTGGATGACTCCCATGGGCTGTCGATCACCGGTGCGGCCGGCCAGGGCCAGGTGCTTCAGGCACTGGCACCACTGAACGAGCGCACCATTGTCGTGGCGTCGCTGGCCAAGGCGTTCGGCGCTGCCGGCGGCATGTTGCTGAGTGGGCTGCCCGAGCTCAAGAGCCTGCTCGTGCGTTACGGCAATGCCTGGTCGCAGTACCTCAATTCCGCCGGGATCGGTGGGGCGCTGGCCTCGTTGCAACTGCATGCCTCCTCGCAACTGGCTGAGCGCCAGGCGGCCTGGAAGCGCAATCTGGACATGCTCGACAACCGCTTCAAGTCGCAGAACGAGGGCCTGCTGTCACCCATCCGGGTGGTGATGCTCAAGCGTCCCGACCAGGCGATCGGCCTGGCCAAGACCCTCTTCGAGCAGGGCTTCTATACCTCTGCCGTGTTCTTTCCGGTGGTGCCCAAATCGATGGCCGGTTTGCGCGTCATGCCGCGCGCGGACGTCTGCGAGCAGACCATGCATCGGTTCTGCAGCCTTCTTGAGCAAGAGGCCGGGGCCGAGCTTTACACCGGCACCGCACGTCAGCGCGCAGAGCTGAACCCATGACGGCTGCTGCCCAGGCGTCGCTGGCGACACCCGGCGAGCAGCGGCTATCGATGTTCAGCCGCTTTCTTGAAGGCAGCAGCCGCGCACTGCTGGCGCGCAGTGGCTTGCGCCGCGGCATGCACGTGCTGGACGCAGGGTGTGGCACCGGCAGCATGACCCTGTGGATCGCGACACAGGTGGGCCCGCGCGGCACGGTAACGGCGCTGGACTGCTCCAGCGAGGCGCTGGAGACGCTGCAGCGCCAGGCGCATCAGGCCGGGCTGGCGAACATACGCTGCGAGCAAGTGGACCTCGGCACGGGCGCTGCGTTGCCAGGCAGCGCCGATATCGTCTACAGCCGCTGCGTGCTGATGCACCTGCAGCAGCCGCACATGGCCTTGCGCAGCCTGCATGCGGCACTGCGCGATGGCGGGCACGGGGTGTTCGAAGAGCCAGTGCTGTCGGCCTACCGTACGCCTGGCGACCGGCTGCTGTGGGCGTTTGCGGTGAGCCTGTACACACGCTACTGCGCCGGCCAGGGGATCGACCCTGAGTATGGCGCTTCGCTGCGCGCTGCGGTGGCCGAGGCAGGCTTTGCCCCACAGTCCTGTGAGCTGGACTTCTCACCTGTGCCGGTGGCACAGGCCAAGGCCTACATCGATCATTCGCTGGAGGCGTCCGGGCGGCGCTACGTGGACGCCGGGCTGATCGCGCCACTGGCCCTGCACAATCAGCGCAAGGCCTACGTGCCACGCGACAGCGACAGTGGCCGCATGACCCACTTTCACGGGGTCACCCAATTGATTGCGCGCAAGGGGGCCTGAGTGCGGCGTCGCAGGGACATTCTTCAGCAAGGAGCGTGAGCATGGTTACGGATGAACCGGATGTTCTGGTAGTAGGGGCAGGCTTGAGCGGCATGGCCGTGGCGCGGCAATTGGCCGCCAGGGGGCTGCGCTGCGAGGTGCTCGAAGCCGGATCACAACCTGTACTGGACCAGCCATTCCAGAGCATGGCCCAGTTCCGCCAGGCCATGCAGCCGTTCGTCGAGCCAGATGCGCAGCAGTGGGCGTACAGCAGCCGTGGGGTCCCGTTCCAGTGGAACCGAGTGCGTGCCGCTGGCGGGCGCAGCCTGTTGTGGGGGGGGCTGGGCGGCCTGGCCGGACCCGCGCTCGTGGGCAGACGGGCACGCCTGGCAACGGCCCTGGCCGATCTCCTGCGCGGCCTTCCAGCCGCTGCTGCAGCGCTCGGCCAAATGGATGAACACCGTGCGCCTGCCGCGCCAGGCGCGTTTTCGATGGGATTACCCGCGACCTGGGCCTGGCGGTCGAAGCAAAACTGGCCGCCAAGAGCCCGCTGGGCGATCGTCCGTTCCATCCCTTCGATGGCCTTGCCGGCACCACGCCAAGCTGACGCTGACCAGTGGCGTGGCCTGCACCCGGGTGCTGTTGAAGAACGGCCGTTGCACGGGCCTCGAATACGTGGACATGCGCGATGCCAGCCTGCGCCGCAAAACCGCCGCTGCGGTGGTGCTTTGCCCTTCGCCGCTGGAAACCACGCGGATCCTGGCAGCCTCGCAACTGGCGCAGCACAGCGATGGCGCGCAGGCACTGGGCCAGGGCCTGACCGACCATATCGTCGCGGCCTACCTGGTGCTGACAGACGCTCGCGACAGCCCCGATACCTACAAGACCACCGGGCACAACGTGGCCTATATGCCGCGCATCGAGTCTCCCGGCAAGGCCTACCGCGGCGGCTTCACGGTCGAGCTGCACGGGCCCGATCCGCTTGACCTGCTCGAGGACAAGTACCTTGCGCAAATCGGTGTCGCTGCGCACGAGGTGGGTGCTTACTCCGCTTACCTGATCTACGTGATTGGCGAGCTGGGGCCTGATGCGGGACGTTTCGTCGACCTCGACGACGGCCAGCGGGACGCCCTGGGGCGTGCGCTACCACGGGTCAATTGCCAGTGGACCGACGAGGACCGGGCCATCGCCGCCGACATGGATCGTACCGGGCGCGACATCGCCGAATCGCTCGCCAGCGAACACGGCGGGCGCGTGTTCAGGTTGCTCGACACGCTCTCGCTGGGGGGCGCAGGCATCAGCCATGAAGCGGGTACCTGTGCCATGGGCACCGATCCGCGGCGTTCAGTGGTGGGCCCCGACGGGCAGGTGCACAACGTCAGGGGCCTGTTCATTGGCGACGCCTCGATCATGCCCACCGGGCTTGACTGCCGCCGAGCCTGGCGCTGGTCGGGCTGGCGCTCAATACCGCCGACGGGGTCGAGCGCGCGCTGGCCCAGCGTGCCCTGTATGCATGAGCGCCAGGGCGGCACGGCGCTCTGGCAATCGTTCAACACTGACCGCGCTCTTCCACGTGACAGCAGGTAAACGCATGTTTTCAACGCTCGCCGACTTTTTCGATTCGATCCGCCGACGTGATCCGGCCGCCCGCGGCGTGCTGGATATCCTCCTGAACTACCCCGGGGTGCACGCCCTGATCCATTACCGCGTGGCCAACCTGCTGTGGCGCTGTGGGCTGAAAACCCTGGCCAAGTGTGTCGCCAGCCTGTCGCGTTTTCTCACCGGCATCGATATTCATCCCGGCGCCACCATCGGCGCACGCCTGTTCATCGACCACGGCATGGGCGTGGTGATCGGCGAAACCGCCGAGCTGGGCGATGACGTGATGCTGTATCACGGCGTAACCCTGGGGGGCGTGTCACTGGAGCAACGCAAACGGCACCCCACCCTGGGCGACGGGGTGACCGTCGGTGCCGGCGCCAAGATTCTGGGCCCGGTGCTGATCGGCAGCCAGGCCAGGATCGGTGCCAATGCCGTGATCGTCAAAGATGTACCGGCCAACGCGACCGTGACCGGCATCCCTGGCCGGGTGGTCGAGCCGTTGGTGCGCGAGTGCGCGCGACCGGCTACGGCAGCCAACGTACTGGCCACGCTGCCCGACTGAACCCAGGGTCAACGCACTTTCCCGCCTCGCACATGGAGCTTCACATGAACGGATTCAGCTTTGAACACCTCGTCCGGCAACTGGAACAGTTCCCCGCCTCGGTCATCGAAGGCCCGACAGTCGCCGGCCCTCGCGCCACGGTCAGGTTTGCCCAGGTCGGCGCACGGGCCGTGCACCTGGCGGCCAGCCTGCGCGCCAGCGGCCTGCTCAGGCACGAAGTGCTGGGGCTGCGATCACCGAATGTCATCGAGTGGGTGATCTGGGACCTGGCGGCGCTGCTCAACGGGCATGTCCTGCACGTCTTTGCCGAAGACGGCCCGAGTGAACCGGCGGTGACGCTGCGCGAGCGTTATGGCTACCGGCTGATGGTCGACGCCCGTGCCCGAGGTGACGAGGGCGCGGGCATTGTCAGCCTCGATGATGCACAGGTGTTGCAACTGGCCCCCGGCGCCCCCGTGCTGGCAACCCCGGCCGACCTCTACTCGATGGTGTATTCCTCGGGGTCGTCGGGCGAACCCAAGGGGCTGCTGGTGAGCAAGGCGGGCACGGCGTACCTGATCAACCAGTTTCTGGCCGATTACGACCTCGACGCCGAGGATCGCAGCCTGATTTTCATGACCTTGTCGAATTTCCAGCAACGCATGTCGATGTACGCCTTTCTCTGGTGCGGCACGTCGTTCTCGCTCACGACGCTGGACAACGCCTTTACCTCCGCCAACGATTTTTCGCCGACCTACATGGTGGCGCCGCCCTCCATCTACGAAGAGGCGCTGGCGCGTTTTCCCGGGCAGCCGGGTACGCCGAACTCGATCCGCAACGGCCTGGGTGGGCACCTGCGGTTTGTGCATACCGGCATGGCGCCGACCAGCGACAGTGTGATGCAGCGCTTTGCCCGTGAGGGTATCGCGATGTACGAAGCCTATGGCGTGACAGAAGCCGGCATGGTGGCCTGGAACACCCCGCAGGCGAGCCGGCTGGGCGCGGTCGGCAAACCGGTGAACCGCGCGGAGGTGTTCCTGACCGACGATGGCGAGATCGTGGTCAAGCGCCAGTTTCCGCTGTGCCTCGGCTACTTCGAGGCCAGCGAGCAGGACCAGCTGGCGACGTTCTGCGACGGTCAGATTCCCACCGGCGACATCGGTGAGTTCGACGCCGACGGGTTTCTCTACCTGCGGGGTCGGCGCAAGAACCTGATCACCACCCGCTCGGGTGAGAAGTTCCTGCCCGAGCAAGTCGAACGTGGCATCAACGCGGTGGACACCTTCAAGTGGTGTGTAGTGGTCTACGACCCTGCCTGCGACACCTTGTACTGCTACCTCGTGCCAACCCGCTACCAGCCTGACGCACAGCACGCGCAACGGGTCAGGTCGGTGGTCGCCGAGCGGTTCCGGCGACCGATCGCAATACAGCTCATCTATACACAGCTCGAACCCTCGGTGGGCCAGGGCACCCTGACGCGCAACTTGAAAATCAGGCGTGGGCCGTTGCTGGCGTGGCTGCAGGCCAGCCTGGCCGAGCACGATGCGCGCTTGTGCCGCTTCGATTTCCCTGCACCGCCGGCCGCGTTCATCGAGCACGTGCCTACCCTCGAACGTATCGAGG